>DAOTEJ010000003.1:88509-92353 GCA_035454085.1 Burkholderiaceae bacterium
CCGATCCGGTCGCGCGCCGCTTCAGCGCCGATCTCCTGGCAAACGAGGGCGAAGACAAACGGTTTGGAGATGCTCTGGATCGAGAACAGGTGGTCGCGGTCGCCGATCCCCACCTCCCGCCCGCCCACGCCCACCACGGAAATGCCGAACAGGTCGGGCGAGACTCGCGCCAGCGCGGGAATGTAATCAGCGACGACCCCGGTGCTGTCTTCCGAGAAGGTCGCATGAGCCTCCGCCAGGACCTCGCTGACCAGCTTCAGGTCCGGCAGGGCCCCGGTCGATACACGGATCGTGATCGAGTCGCCCTTGTCTTCGATGTGCAGCTTTGGATGCACGATGCGGTCCTCCGATGTCATCTAGAGTGTGTACGCTGCTGGGCGCTGGGCATGCGCCCTTCGTGCCGCCCGATGCTCCCAACCAAACCCGCGCAGTCGCCGATGCAAGCGGTTAGGGTTAATAGCACGGAACCGTGCGTTGCTTTGTGAAAATTGGCGCAATTATTTAATTTATTCATTCGCGTTCCCGACGCCGGCAAGGAGGCCGCGTGGCAAAGGAGCAGGACCCGAGGGATCCGGGCGATTTTCCGATCCGAGGCTGGTTGGCCAATTGCAGTGCCCAATTCAGGAAGGAATTTCTCGCGCTGGCTCGCCCGAAGTCAATTGCTGCCGGCAGCGTCATATTCCGGGCGGGAGACACAGGGCGCGACTTGTTCGGGATCGTGTCCGGCGTGGTTCTTGTGGAGGCCGGATACTCCCCTCCGGACGCGGCCCTGCTGCACATGCTGCGCGCCGGAGACTGGCTCGGCATGCTGGTTTGGATATCCGAGCGTAGTCCCCGTTTCTTTTCGGCGGTCGCCAGAACCGATGTCGAACTCCTGCACGTGCCCGCCAGCGAAATGAACGCGCTGCTGAAACGGCACCCGGAGGCCACTGCCGAGCTCTTCCGATCCGCCATCTGGGCAATGGAGGTCGCGCTGCAATGCGCAGCCGACCTGCTGATCAAGGACGCCTCGGCGCGCTGCGCGGCTGTCTTGTTGCGCATGGCCGGCCGGCGCTGGGCGTCGGACCCGCAGGCCAACCTGCCGTCCGAGATTCCCGCTTCGCAGGCCGAGCTCGCGATGCTCTGCAACGTCTCCAGAAAGACCTTCAGCCGAGTCGTCGGTGAGTTCTCGAAGCTTGGGCTGGTGACCGTCGGCTACAAGTCGCTGACCGTGGACGATCCAGCGGGACTGCGCCTCACTGCGGAGCTTGGCTCGGAGCAGATCACCCCGCGCGGTGGCGCGCGGCGCCAGAACCGGTCCTGATCCGGGGTCGTGCCGGCTCGGCAGCCGTGGCGCGGAACCCGAGTTCCGAGCACCCGGGCCTCAAGCTGGCCGTGCGAGCCGACCTGTCGCGGGTTGGCAAGCCGGCTGCGAAGTTCGCTCATGGAGGCTGGTCGCGCTGACACATCCCCACGACCGCCTGGAAGCGCGCTCAATTGGGCCGTTTTACACAATCCGCGCCGCGACACCGTGCTATCAATCTTCGGCATAAGGGTCGGCGCCGGCCTTGGGGCGGGGTCAGAGGCGTGGCTGGCACGCAGGCTCATAGACCCGGCATGGCCCGGTTCTTGGTCGGGGCCTCGGAGCGCTCGCCGGGCGTGGCCAAGGCGCTGTTGCGGGGCAAGGCAGGCTGCCAACCGATTGAGGACAGGCGATGGCAGAACAGCAAAAGATGTCGCGGATGGCGTTGACCGCGATGGTCGTGGGGGGCATGGTGGGGGCGGGCATCTTCTCCCTGCCCCGCACCTTTGCCGGCGCCACCGGGCCGCTCGGCGCGGTGATCGCGTGGCTCATCGCCGGCACCGGCATGTACATGCTGGCGCGGGTGTTCCAGGCCCTGGCCGAGCGCAAGCCGGATCTGGACGCCGGCGTCTTTGCCTACGCCAAGGCCGGCTTCGGCGACTACCCGGGGCACCTCTCGGCCTTCGGCTACTGGATCGGCAGCTGCATCGGCAACGTGTCGTACTGGGTGCTGATCAAGTCCACGCTCGGCGCGTTCTTCCCGATCTTCGGCGAGGGCAACACGGTGGCGGCCATCCTCATCGCCTCGGTGGGCATCTGGCTGTTCCACTTCCTGATCCTGCGCGGCGTGCAGCAGGCGGCGGCCATCAACAAGATCGTGACTATCGCCAAGGTCATCCCCATCCTGCTGTTCATCGTCATCCTGTTCTTCGCCTTCAAGCTGGATCTGTTCAGCGCCAACCTCTACGGCGGCGACCTGACGACGGGCCTGTTCGAGCAGGTGCGGGCGACCATGCTGGTGACCGTGTTCGTGTTCATCGGCATCGAGGGCGCGAGCGTGTATTCGCGCTACGCCAAGGCGCGCAAGGACGTGGGCTGGGCCACCATCGTCGGCTTCGTCGGCGTGACCGGGCTGATGGTGCTGGTCACCCTGCTGCCGTATGCGGTGCTGCAGCGCGCCGAGATCGCCGGCATGCGCCAGCCATCGATGGCGGGGGTACTGGAATCGGTGGTCGGTCCCTGGGGCTCGGTGTTCGTCAGCGTGGGCCTGCTGGTCTCGGTGCTAGGCGCCTATCTGGCCTGGGCGCTGATCTGCGCCGAGGTGATGTTCGCCGCGGGCAAGTCCAAGGACATGCCCCAGGCATTCTCCAGGACCAACGCCAACGGCGTGCCCCACGTGGCCATGTGGTGGACGAGCATCATCATCCAGATCATCGTGATCAGCACCTACTGGTCGCGCGACGCCTTCACCCTGATGCTCAACCTGACCAGCGCGACCACGCTGATCCCCTACTTCCTGGTCGCCGCCTACGGGCTGATGATCGCCAGGCGCGGCGAGACCTATCAGGTTCGCCCGCAGGAGCGTCAGCGTGACCTGATCATCGCGGGCATCGCGGTGCTCTATACGGTGTTCATGCTCTACGCCGGCGGGTTGAAGTACATCCTGCTGGCCGCGATCCTGTTCGCGCCTGGCACCATTCTCTACTACATCGCGCGGCGCGAGCAGGGCAAGCCGGTGTTCGGCAAGACTTCCGACTGGGTTTTGTTCGCACTCATCGTTGCGGCCGCCCTGTACGGCGCCTACGGTCTTGCGACCGGCACAATCGCGCTCTGAGCCGATTTCCGAGCAAATCTCTCTTCGACCCTAGGAGATCAACATGGCAGCGAACAAGACGAAGGCGGGCAGCAGGACCGCGGCAAAGGGCAAGTCCGCCAAGGGCGAGCCGAAGTTCGGCGTGCACTCCGAGGTGGGTCAGCTGCGCAAGGTGATGGTCTGCGCGCCGGGCCGCGCGCACGCGCGGCTCACACCCAGCAACTGCGACCAGCTGCTGTTCGACGACGTGCTGTGGCTGGAGAACGCCAAGCGCGACCACTTCGACTTCATGATGAAGATGCGCGATCGCGGCATCGAGGTCGTCGAGATGCACAACCTGCTGGCCGAGACGGTGGCCACGCCGGAAGGCAAGAAGTGGATCCTCGACCACCAGGTGATGCCC
This sequence comes from Burkholderiaceae bacterium, assembly GCA_035454085.1. Taxonomy (GTDB): domain Bacteria; phylum Pseudomonadota; class Gammaproteobacteria; order Burkholderiales; family Burkholderiaceae_F; genus DAOTEJ01. Next base: position 92,008 of record DAOTEJ010000003.1, read on the forward strand.
AACCAGGTGGGCCTGGGCTTCATCGACGAGCTGCGCAGCTACCTCGAGGGCCTGGACGACCGCGACCTGGCCGAGACCCTGATCGGGGGTCTGTCGACGCTGGACTTCCCCGAGAAGCTTGGCGGCAAGGCGCTGAAGGTGGTCAAACAGGCCGCCGGCGCCACCGAATACCTGCTGCCGCCGCTGCCCAACACGCTCTACACCCGCGACACCACGTGCTGGATCTATGGCGGCGTGACGCTCAATCCGCTGTACTGGCCGGCGCGGCACGAGGAGACGCTGCTCACCACGGCGATCTACAAGTTCCACCCCGACTTCGCCGGCAAGGTCAACGTGTGGTGGGGCG
>DAOTEJ010000004.1:0-2346 GCA_035454085.1 Burkholderiaceae bacterium
TAGTCGCGCGCGCCTTCGGGCGTGCTCTTGGTGAGCATCGGCGTCTCGATGTCGATGAAGCCGTGCGCGTCCAGATACTTGCGCACCGCCATCGCCGTCTTGTAGCGCAGCATCAGGTTCTTCTGCATCTGCAGGCGGCGCAGGTCCAGCACGCGGTGCGTCAGGCGCGTGGTCTCGGAGAGGTTCTCGTCGTCGAGCTGGAAGGGCGGCGTGACCGAGGCGTTGAGGACCTCGAGCCCGGTGGCCAGCACCTCGATGCCGCCCGAGATCAGGTTGGCGTTGCGCGTGCCCTCGGGACGCGCGCGCACGGTGCCCACCACCTTCAGGCAGAACTCGTTGCGGACTTTCTCGGCGTTGGCGAACACCGCGGCGCGGTCGGGGTCGCACACGACCTGCACCAGACCCTCGCGGTCGCGCAGGTCGATGAAGATCACGCCCCCGTGGTCGCGGCGGCGATGCGCCCAGCCAAACAGGGTCACGGTCTGGCCGATGAACTTCTCGTCCACCAGGCCGGCATATTCGGTACGCATGTGGTGCTCCGGAATCGGGTGAGCCGCGCGTGGCGCGGCCCGAGATCGGGGAAGTGTTCGTGGCGGCACGACCGGGCGGCCCGGCGTGCGAGTCGGGTCGGGCGGCAGCAGCCGGCCGACCCTAGCGGTTTCGGTCGTTCCGCTGCGCCTGGGGCCGGACGAGGCGGCGGCTGGCGGCCGCGCGCATGGGCAGTGAACTTTTCGTCCTCATGGGACGAACCTTAGCACAGCAGGGGTCTAGGGCAGGGGTGCGCCAGCGTGCTCGGCAGGCGCGATCCGGGCGGGGCGCGCCGTGGAAGGCACAACCACACCGAGCGAGACATGGAACTTGAACGCATCGTCGACGTTCACGTCCACCTCGCGCACCTCCTCGGGCCGGACCATGATCACGTAGCCCGAGGTCGGGTTGGGCGCGGTGGGGACGTAGACCGTGACGTGCGGTGCTCCGAGCATGGGCGCGAGCCGCGCCCCGGGATCGCCCACGACGAAGCCCAGCGTCCATTGGCCGCGCTGCGGAAACTCCACCAGCACGACCTTGCGGAAACTCTGGCCCTTTTGCGAAAGCAGCGTGTCGGACACCTGCTTCACGCCCGAGTAGATCGAGCGCACCACCGGGATGCGCGTCATCAGCCCTTCCCACCAGCGCACCATGCGCGCGCCGAGCAGGTTGGCGCCGAACACGCCCGTGCCCAGCAGGATGATGGCCGCCACCACCAGGCCCAGGCCGGGGATCGACATGCCCAGCACCGCCTCGGGCCGCCAGGATTGCGGCAACAGCAGCAAGATGCGGTCGGTCGCCGTGATGATGAAGTCCAGCACCCACAGGGTCACCGCGAGCGGCAGCCAGATCAGCAGTCCGGCGATGAGGAAGCGTTTGAACATGGTCTCGGCCCGCAGGGCCTCCTGAAGAAAACACAAAGGCCGCGGCAGAACCGCGGCCGATCACGAGCGAACTACCTGGGCCCGGCGCAGCGCCCGCCCAAGGCGCGAGCTTACTGGCAGGCCGGGCAGGCTCCGGTGCCGCACGCAGGCGCAGCAGCCGAGGCCGCGGCCGGCGTAGCCGGCTCGGTCTTGGCGGGCTCGGTCTGCGCCGGCTCGGAGGCGGGCTTGGCCCCGCCCTTGAAATCGGTGGCGTACCAGCCGGATCCCTTGAGCTGGAACCCGGCCGCGGTCAACTGTTTGGCGAAGGACTCGGCGCCGCAGGCAGGGCAGGCGGTCAGCGGCGCGTCCGAAATCTTCTGCAGCACGTCTTTCTCGTGGCCGCAGGCCGCACATTTGTAGGCGTAGATAGGCATGGGCGTGACCTGTGCGAATAAGCGGTTGAATTATAAGGAGGAATGCATGATCCGGCGGCGCCGGGCGCAGCACCCGCGGTGCAGCCGCTTGGATTAGGGCGAAGTGGTGGCGGTCGCACGCAGCGCAATCCCCCCAATGGGTCTGCGACCGGCTACCCCCACACGTTGCTGCCCCCGCAGCGCGGGCCACTTGGTCCTCCGCCTTACGCTGCTTGGCAGGCGCGGATCCCCTGCATGTGCCCCCGGCTGAGGCACCGGGACTCATCGACCGGAGCAGCCAAGCAGCGTCGGAAGGCTTTACACGAAACCGTCCACGCCCCGACCGGCATCTGGCACAGGTCATTAAAATCAGTTACTTAGAACAAGCGTCAGCCGCTGGCACGGGCCTTGCATTACTTGATTGCGGTCAGATAGCAGGGCCGACTACCCGGAAGGAGAAATTCATCATGAAACGCACTCTCATCAGCCTTGCAGTGGCTTCGGGCCTGGGTCTGGCCTCCACCGCCGCGATGGCCGATTTC
>DAOTEJ010000004.1:2446-14328 GCA_035454085.1 Burkholderiaceae bacterium
CGCCGGGTTGACCGGCTGGGTGACCGACACCAGCACGCCGTTGCTCATGCGCACGATGATCTGCTGGCCCGCTATCGGCTGGTCGTGCTTCTTCTGCACTTCGTTGCCCACCAAGCCGCCGGCAATCGCGCCCGCCACCATGGCCACATCGCGGCCGGTGCCCGCACCGATCAGGCTGCCGATGCCGATGCCCGCCGCCCCGCCCAAAATCGCGCCCACACCCGGTTGGTGATCAGTCTGGATCTGCACCGCAGTGATCTGCTCGATCACGCCGCGGCGGATTTCCATCTCGCCAGGCTGGGGGCTAGGGGCCGCGCAAGCCGCCAGCAAGGCGCTGAGGCTGAGGACTGCCAAGGTCTTCTTCATCTGGGATCTTCTCCTGTTCTGGGGGGCCGAGGGCGCAAAGCACCCCGTTCCGGATATCCGCTGCCGGCCCGCGGCGCTGCGGAATCGCAACGCACGGGCCAAGCTCGCGGTCAGGCCCGAAGTCTAGCTCCGGCGACTCACTCTTCCTCATCCTTGCGCTGGAAGCTCGCGGCGAGTTGCTGCTGGGTCGGTGGCGGCACCTGCTCGTACACCGCGAGCTCCATCGCGTAGCTGCCCGCGCCCTGGGTCATGGCCTTCAGGCGCCCGGCGTAGCCGTCGAGCTCCGCCAGCGGCACCGTGCCGCTGATGACCATCATCCCGCCCGCCAGATTGCTGGTGCCGCTCACCTGCCCACGCCGCGAAGACAGATCGCCCGCGATGTCGCCCATCGCGCTGTCGGGCGCCACGATCTCGACGTTGACGATCGGCTCCAGCACCACCGGACGCGCCTTGGCCAGCGCATCGAGCATGGCCTTGCGGCCGGCCGACACGAAGGCCACTTCCTTGCTGTCCACGGGGTGATGCTTGCCGTCGTAGACCACCACGCGCACATCGTGCAGCGGGTAGCCCGCGACGAAGCCGGTGGCCAGCACCTCGCGCACCCCCTTCTCGACCGCCGGGATCAGGTTGTGGGGGATCACGCCGCCCTTGACCTGGTCGACGAACTCGAAGCCGGTGCCGCGCGGCAAAGGCTCGACACGCAGGAAGACCTCGCCGAACTGGCCTGCGCCCCCGGTCTGCTTCTTGTGGCGCGCGTGGCCCTCGGCGCCGGCAGAGATGGTCTCGCGATAGGGCACGCGCGGCGCCCGGGTGGTGACCTCGAGCTTGAACTGGCTGGCCATGCGCTCGAGCACCGAGCGCAGGTGCAGGTCCGACAGGCCGCGGATCACGGTCTCGTTGAGCACCGCGTCGTGGTCCACGGCCAGGGTGGGATCCTCGGCGCACATCTTGTGGAGCACTTCCGACAGGCGCCCCTCGTCGCCGCGCCGCGCGGGCTGGATCGCCAGGCCGAACATCGGCTTGGGGAACTCGAGCGGCTTCATGTGAATCAGGTCCTCGTCGTGCGAGTCGTGCAGCACGCAGTCGAAGACGATCTCGTCCACCTTGGCCACCGCACCGATGTCGCCAGGCACGAGCGCGGGCACCTCGACCGTGTCCTTGCCCTGGAGCATGAACAGGTGCCCGGCCTTGAAGGCCTTCTTGCCCTCGCCCACGTAGAGCTGGGTGTCCTTGGTGACGCGCCCCTGATGGACCCGGAACACGCCGATCTTGCCGATGTAGGGATCGTTCACCACCTTGAACACGTGCGCCAGCACGTGCTTGGCGGAGTCGGGCTCGGAATGAAAGTCCTCCGCGGACTCGCCCTCGCCCTTGGTGAACAGCGGCGGGTTGCCTTCGGCCGGGTTGGGCAGGTGCCGCACCATCACGCTGATCAGGTCCTCGATGCCCGCGCCGGTGCGCGCCGAGACGAAGCACACGGGCACGATGTGGCCCTCGCGCAGCGCTCTTTCGAGCGGCGCGTGCAGCGTGGTCGGATCGACCGCGCCTTCTTCGAGGTACCTTTCCATCGCCGCGTCGTCGACCTCGACGACCTGCTCCATCACCTTGCGGTGCACCTCGGCCACCGAGAGGAAGTCCGCCTCGCCCTCGTCCTTGTCGAAGCAGTCGATCACCCGCTTGCCGCCCTCGGCGGGCAGGTTGATGGGCAGCACTTCCGGCCCGAAGGCTTCCTGCAGCTGCGCCAGCAGTCCCTCGAGGTCGAGGTTCTCGGCGTCGATCTTGGTCACCACGATCATGCGGCACAGCCGGCGGCTCTTGGCCCAGTCCATCATGCGTCGCGTGACGAGCTCGATGCCCGAGGTGGCCGACACGACCACCGCCACCGTCTCGACCGCGTCGAGCGCGCCGATCGCCTGGCCGATGAAGTCCGGATAACCCGGAGTGTCGATCAGGTGCACGCGGGTCGCGGTGCCGTTGGCCGCCTTGTGGTTGAGGTGGGTGATCGCCGCGCGCAGCGAATGCTGGTAGCTCTTCTCCAGGGGGTCGGAGTCGCACACCGTCGTGCCCTTTTCGACTGAACCCGCTGCCGCGATCATGCCGCTGCGCGCCAGCAAGGCTTCGGTCAGGGTGGTCTTTCCACTCGCCCCGTGGCCAACGAGGGCCACGGTCCTGAGGTTCTCCGTCTTGAGTTCTGCCATGAAGTTCTCCCATGTAAATGCCGGGTCATTCTGCGCCAGCGCCTCGGACGAGGCTGCAGATGCGACAGGCGGGATTGACCTAGATCGTGTCGTGCGCTGCCGCATGGCCGGGGCCTGGAGGGACAGGCAGAATGCCGGCGCACTGCACTCGCCCCCCGCCCGCGTGCCGACCTGCGCCGCGACCGAGGACGCTCACCCCTAGCGCAGGATGTCCGCATCGCGGCCGTCCGGCCCGGAGACACACCATGCTCATCGGCGTCCCCACCGAAGTCAAAGTCCACGAGTACCGCGTGGGCCTCACCCCCGGCTCCGCGCGCGAACTGACCGCGCACGGCCACGGTGTGCTCGTCCAGAGCGGCGCCGGTGCCGGCATCGGCGCGAGCGACGCCGACTATCAGGCCGCCGGAGCGAAGATCGCCGCCAACGCCGCCGAGGTCTTCGCGCGTGCCGAGATGGTCGTCAAGGTCAAGGAGCCGCAGGCCGCAGAGCGCGCCATGCTGCGGCCCGGCCAGGTGCTGTTCACCTACCTGCACCTCGCTCCCGACCCCGACCAGACCGCGGACCTCGTGGCCAGCGGCGCGGTCTGCATCGCCTACGAGACCGTCACCGGCCCCGCGGGCGGGCTGCCCCTGCTCGCGCCGATGTCCGAGGTCGCGGGCCGGCTGGCGGTGCAGGCAGGTGCGCGCTGCCTGGAGCGCTCGGCGGGCGGCAAGGGCGTACTGCTGGGCGGCGTCGCCGGAGTGGCGCCGGCGCGGGTGGTGATCCTCGGCGCCGGCGTGGTGGGGACCAATGCCGCGCAGATGGCCGTGGGCACGGGCGCGCAGGTCGTGGTGATGGACCGCTCGATCGACGCCCTGCGGCGCATCGACGCCATGCTGGGCGCGCGCGCAATGACGGTGTTCTCCACCGCCGAGGCGATCGAGCGCGAAGTGCTGGCCGCGGACCTGGTGATCTCGGGCGTGCTCATTCCCGGGGCCTCGGCCCCGAGGCTCATCACCCGCGAACTCGTGCGCCGCATGCGCCCCGGCTCGGTGATCGTCGACGTGGCCATCGACCAGGGCGGCGCCACCGAAGGCGCACGCCCCACCACCCACGCTGACCCCACCTATGTCATCGACGGCGTGGTGCACTACATGGTGGCCAACATGCCCGGTGCGGTGCCGCGCACCTCGACCTACGCGCTGAACAACGCCACCTTGCCCTACGCACTCGCGCTCGCGAACCGCGGCTGGCGCGACGCGCTGATCGCCGACGCGGGCCTGCGCGCCGGCCTCAACGTCGCCGAGGGCCGCATCACCAACGAGCCCGTGGCGCGCTCGCTGGGGCTCGACTACACGCCGCCCGAGCGCGTGCTGGGGATGGAATGAACCGGGCGCCAACGCGCCATAGCGCCCCGCTAACCGCGGCCGAGGCCGCCGAGTTCGTCCCGTTCCTGGCCGAACTGGTCGCCGCGGCCGAGGCGCGCATCCTGCCGCTCTTCCTTGCCGGCACGGCAGTGGAAACCAAGTCCGACGCCACGCCGGTCACCGCCGCCGACCGCGGCGCCGAGGCCGCGATGCGCGCGCTGATCGAGGCGCGCTACCCCGACCACGGCATCCTCGGTGAGGAGTACGGCACGCGCGAGGCCGCGGCGCGCACACCGCGCTACCGCTGGGTGCTCGACCCGGTGGACGGCACGCGCGCCTTCATCACGCACTGCTTCCTCTTCGGCACGCTGATCGCGCTCGAGCGCGACGACGGCGCGGGCTTTCGTCCGGTGCTGGGCGCCATTGCCCACCCGGTGGCCGGCCTCAGCCTGGTCGGGCACGCCGGCCAGACGCGGCTCGTGGCGCGCGACGGCAGCGACCGCGCGGTGCGGGTGCGGCCGTGTGACGACCTCGCCCAGGCGACCCTGCTCGCATCCACTCACTGGACCCAGCCCGAGCAGCGCCACGCCCCGGGCATGGCGGCACTGGCCGCCCGCGTGCGCCTGTATCGCACCTGGGGCGACTGCTTCGGCTACTTCGCCCTGGCCACCGGCGGCGCCGACGTGATGGTCGATCCCCAGCTCGGCTATTGGGACGTGGCCGCGCTGGTGCCGGTGATCGAAGGCGCCGGCGGTCGGCTGAGCAGCCTGTCGGGCGGGAATCCCCTGATCGAACTGTCGGCGGTCGCCACCGCCGGGCCGCTGCACGATGCGGTCCTCGCCGTGTTGCGCGGCTGAGCCAACGCAAGCCCGCTCGGCGCCACTTGCCCTTATGCTGGCGGTTCGCGGCACCTCTGCCGCCGTCAGACCCATGCGCCGCTGCCTGATCCTGATCCTGTGCCTGCTGCTGCCTCTCAAGGCGCTGGCGGCCGTGGTCGTGCCGATCACCGGCCTGCCGGGCCTCGCGGCCGAGGTCTCGGCCCAGGCCAAGGGCGGCGGCGTGCCCTGCGCCTTCCACGAGCAGATGGCCGCCGACGACGCCGACCGCGGCGCCCCCGACCACCCCTGCCCCCACCTCGCGATGGCCAGCCTGCCCTCGGCCATGACCCTCGAACTGCCGCCGGTGGTGCCTCCCGCCGCGCCAGCCGCGGTGCCGAGCCGCTTCGCGTCCGTGGTGCACGCGGTTCCCCTGCCCCCGCCCCTGATCTGATCCCGAGCACGTTCTTGCCCCGGTCTGCGTGAGCGACCGGCGTCTGCTTGCGGGCCCCTGCCCGCCTGCCCGGAGATCACCCATGTATCCATCACCGACCATCCTGGTCCGGCTTGCCGTCGCCGCCCTGGCCGTGGCCACGGCGCCACTGCGTGCCCAGACGGATGCGGCGGCCACGCCCCTCACGCTCGAGGCCGCGATGCGCGAAGCCCAGGCCCAGTCGCCTCGCATAGCGGCGCAACGCGCGAGCCTCGACGCCTCGGGAGCCGCCGCCGGCCGCGCCTCTGCCCTGCCCGACCCGAAGCTCGCCTTCGGCATCGACAACCTGCCGGTGAGCGGTTCCGACGCCTGGAACTACAAGACCGACTCGATGACCATGCGCCGCATCGGCGTGATGCAGGAGTTCCCCAACCCCGAGAAGCGCCGCCTGCGCCAGGCACGCGCCGAGGGCGAGCGCGCGCTCGACGCGGCGATGCTGGCCAACACGCGCCTGGAACTGGCCCGCGAGGCCGGGCTCGCCTGGTTCGAGACCTACCACGCGCGCCAGGTACTCGCGGTGCTCGACGAGACTCTCGCCGCCGCGCGCCTCGACGAGGCCACCCTCGCGGCGCGGCTCAAGGGCGGCCGCAGCGGCGCGGCCGAGGGCCTGGCCGTCAAGGGAGCGGTCCACGCTGCCGAGGATCGTCTCGAGCAGCAGCAACGCGTACTCGCCCGCGCGCGGGTCACACTCGCCCGCTACCTGGGCGGCGAGACCGCGCAGCGCCCGCTTGCCAGCCCGCCCGACACGGCCCGTCTGCCCCTGAGCGTGGAGCAGTTGCTCGACCAGCACCGCGAGCACGCACCCATGCAGGTGTTCGCCGAGCGCGAGCGTCTGGCCGAGGCCGATGTGCGCCTGGCCGACGCGGGGCGCCGCCCCGACTGGAGCGCGGAGCTGCTCTACGGCCAGCGCGAGCCCTACTACTCGAACATGATCACCCTGATGTTCCGCGTCGACCTGCCCATCTTCCAGGGCGGCCGGCAGGATCTGGACGTCGCCTCGCGCGCGGCCGCCAGCCGCGCCGCCGCGCTGCAGACCGAGGAGGCGCGCCGCACCTACGAGGCGCAGATCCGCGGCGAGCTGATCGACTGGCAGACCGCGCAGGCGCGCGCCGCGCGCTACGAGCAATCTCTGCTGCCGCTCGCCGAGCAGCGCCACGCCGCCGCAAGCGCCGCCTATCGCGGCGGGCGCGGTGAACTGAAAGACGTCATCGAGGCCCAGCGCATGCTGGCCGACACCCGCATCGGCTGGCATGACGCCTTGCTCGAGCGCGGCCGCGCCTGGATCGCCCTCGTCACCCTGGTTGAAGGAGTCCAGCCATGAAGGCCCGTACCCTGATCGCCGCCCTCGTCCTGCTGGCGCTGGGCGGCGCCGTCGGCTACTACGCCGCGCGCCACGCGCACGCTCCTGCGCCCTCGGCCACTGCGCCGTCCGGCACCGCACCCGCGGCGTCGGGCGACCGCAAGGTCCTGTACTGGCACGACCCGATGGTGCCGGGGCCGCGCTTCGACAAGCCGGGCCGCAGCCCCTTCATGGACATGGACCTCGTGCCCAGGTACGCCGACGAGGGCGGCGAGGACGGCACGGTGAGCATCAGCCCGCGCGTGGCCCAGAACCTGGGCGTGCGCACCGCCGTGGCCCAGCCCGGCCGGCTCGATGCGCGCGTCGCCGCCGTGGGCCGCGTCGAGTACAACGATCGCAGCACGGTGGTAGTGGCGCCGCGCACCAACGCGTTTGTCGAAAGGGTTCTGGTGCGCGCCGTGCAGGATCCGGTGCGGCGCGGCCAGCCCCTGGTGGAGCTGCTGGTGCCCGACTGGGCGAGCGCGCAAGAGGAATTCCTCGCGCTGCGGGCGTCCAAGGTGCCGGGCGCCGAAGCCCTGGCGGGCGCGGCGCGCGAGCGTCTGCTGCTGGCTGGCATGAGCGAGGCGCAGGTGAGCGCGCTGGAAGCGAGCGGGAAGGTGCAGTCGCGCCTGACGCTGGTGAGCCCGATCGACGGCGTGGTGGCCGAACTCGGGGTACGCGAGGGCATGACCGTGCCCATGGGCACCATGCTCTACCGGCTCGTGAACCTGGGCAGCGTGTGGGTCGAGACCGAGGTGCCCGAGGCGCAGGCGGCACTGGTGCGCCCCGGCCAGGCGGTCGAGGTCACGGTGCCGGCCTGGCCCGGCGAAGTCTTCCGCGGTCGCGTCGCGGCCGTACTGCCGGAAGTGAACGCCGAGACGCGCACGCTGCGCGCCCGTGTCGAGCTTGCCAACCCCGGTGCGCGCCTGCGCCCCGGCATGTACGCGAGGGTGGCCGTCGCCGACACCACGTCCGCCAAGGAGCCGGTGCTGCTCGTGCCTGCCGAGGCCGTGATCCGCACCGGCACCCGGGCGCTCGTGATGGTGGCCGAGGGCGAGGGCAAGTTCCGCCAGGCCGAGGTGAGCCTGGGCCGTGAGTCGGGCGGCCAGGTCGAGGTGACCAAGGGCCTCGAGGCCGGCGCTCAGGTCGTGGTGAGCGGGCAGTTCCTGGTCGACTCCGAAGCCAACCTGCGCGCCACCGGCGCGCGCCTGGGCAGCGCGGGGAGCAGCGCACCGCGCCACACGGGCGAAGGGGTGGTCGAGCGCGTGGCGGGCGGCGACATCACGATCAGCCATGGCCCGGTGGCCAGCGCCCGCATGGGCGCGATGACCATGGCCTTCAAGGCGCCGAAGGACGCGATGGCCGCGCCCAAGGTCGGCGAGCGCATCCGCTTCGAGTTCGCGATCGAGCCCAGCGGCGACTTCCAGATCTATCGCATCGAGCCGCTCGGCGCCGCGCCGCCCGCGCCGGGAGCACGCCCCGGTCCGGCCCCGGGCGCGTCGAACGCCCCCGCCACCACGAAGGCGGGCACAGCGGCAGCGGGCGCTGCCGCGCCTGCCGCGGTGCATCGCGCCGAGGGCAGCCTCGTCAGCGCCGACGCGCACTCGCTGCTCATCAAGCACGGGCCGGTACCGAGCGCCGGCATGGGGTCGATGACCATGGAGTTCCTCGCGCCCAAGGCGCTGCCGCCCGGCCTCAAGGCGGGCGACCGGGTGCGCTTCGAGTTCACCGCCTCGCCCGAGGGTGAGTACCGCGCGGTGAAGGTCGAGAAGCTCGGAGCCACGCCATGATCGCCGCGCTGATCCGCTGGTCGGTCGTCAATCGCTTCCTGGTGCTGCTGGCGGCGGTGTTCCTGGCTGCGTGGGGCCTCTGGGCCGCCAAGCACACGCCGGTGGACGCGATCCCCGACCTGTCGGACACCCAGGTCATCATCCGCACCACCTGGCCCGGCCAGGCGCCGCAGATCGTCGAGAACCAGGTCACCTACCCGCTCACCACCACCATGATGTCGGTGCCGGGCGCCAAGGTGGTGCGCGGCTTCTCGTTCTTCGGCGACTCCTTCGTCTACGTGCTGTTCGACGACGGCACCGACCCCTACTGGGCGCGCTCGCGCGTGCTCGAGTACCTCAACCAGGTGCAGTCGCGCCTGCCCGCGGGCGCGCGCACCGCGCTGGGCCCCGACGCCACGGGCGTGGGCTGGATCTACCAGTACGCGCTGGTGGACCGCAGCGGCGCGCACGACCTCGCCCAGTTGCGCGCGCTGCAGGACTGGCTGCTCAAATACGAACTGAAGTCGGTGCCCAACGTGGCCGAGGTGGCCACCGTGGGCGGCATGGTGAGGCAGTACCAGATCGTGCTCGACCCCGACCGCCTGCGCGCCTACGGCATCCCGCACGCCGAGGTGATCGAGGCCGTGGAGCGCGCCAACCGCGAGACCGGCGGCTCGGTGCTCGAACTCGGCGAGGCCGAGTACATGGTGCGCTCGCCCGGTTACCTCAAGTCGCTCGACGACTTCCGCAACATCCTGCTGCGCGCCTCGCCGCGCGGCACGCCGGTGCTGCTGGCCGACGTGGCCACAATCCAGGTCGGCCCCGAGATGCGCCGCGGCATCGCCGAACTCGACGGCGAGGGCGAGGTGGCAGGCGGCATCATCGTCATGCGCAGCGGCAAGAACGCGCTCGAGACGATCGACGCGGTCAAGGCCAAGCTCGCCAGCCTCGCAAGCAGCCTGCCCGCGGGCGTGGAGGTGGTGCCGGTGTACGACCGCTCCGAGCTCATCAAGCGCTCGGTCGCCACCATCGAGGACACGCTGGTGCAGCAGTTCATCGTGGTGGCCCTGATCTGCATCATCTTCCTGTTCCACCTGCGCTCGGCCTTCGTGGCCATGGTGGCGCTGCCGCTGGGCGTGCTCACCGCCTACATCGTGATGTACTACCAGGGCATCACGGCCAACATCGTGTCGCTGGGCGGCATTGCCATCGCCATCGGCGAGATGGTCGACGCGGCCGTGGTGATGGTCGAGAACGCGCACCGCAAGATCGAGCGCTGGCAGAGCGAGCACGGCGGCGCCACGCCCGACAACGAGCAGCGCTGGAAGCTCATCACCGACGCCTCGGTCGAGGTCGGGCCGGCACTGTTCTCCTCGCTGCTGATCATCACGATCTCCTTCCTGCCGGTGTTCACCCTGGAGGCGCAGGAGGGGCGGCTGTTCGCACCGCTCGCCTTCACCAAGAGCTATGCGATGGCCGCGGCGGCGGGGATCTCGGTGACCCTGGTGCCGGTGCTGATGGGCTACCTGATCCGCGGTCGCATCCCCTCGGAGGCGCGCAATCCGGTCAACCGGGCGCTGATCGCCGGCTACCAGCCGCTGCTCGACGCCGTGCTGCGCCGTCCGGCGCTGACCATCGCGCTGGCCTTCGTCGCGCTGGTGGTGACGCTGGCCCCGGCCTCGCGCCTGGGGGGCGAGTTCATGCCGCCGCTCGACGAGGGCGACCTGCTGTACATGCCCACCGCCTTGCCGGGACTGTCGGTGGGCAAGGCCGCCGAGCTGCTGCAGCAGACCGACCGGATGATCAAGACGGTGCCCGAGGTGGCGCGCGTGTTCGGCAAGGCGGGCCGTGCCGAGACCGCCACCGACCCGGCACCACTCGAGATGTTCGAGACCGTGATCCAGTTCAAGCCGCGCAGCGAGTGGCGCCCGGGCATGACGCCACAGAAGCTGGTCGAGGAGCTCGACGCGGCGGTCAAGGTGCCGGGCCTGGCCAACGTGTGGGTGCCGCCGATCCGCAACCGCATCGACATGCTGGCCACGGGCATCAAGAGCCCGGTGGGAATCAAGGTGTCGGGGCCGGAACTCGCGCAGATCGACCGCGTGACGGCCGAGATCGAGCGCGTGGTCAAGCCGCTTCCGGGCGTGAGCTCCGCGCTGGCCGAGCGGCTCGAGGGTGGGCGCTACGTGGACGTGAACATCGACCGCGCCCGCGCCGCGCGCCACGGCCTGGCGCTGGCCGACCTGCAGTCGATCGTGGCCACCGCCATCGGCGGCGAGAACATCGGCGAGACGGTCGAGGGCCTGCAGCGCTTCCCGATCAACCTGCGCTACCCGCGCGAGGTGCGCGACTCGCTGCAGGCACTGCGCGACCTGCCCGTGCTCACACCCGCCGGCGCCCAGATCCGCCTGGGGGACGTGGCCGAGGTGCGCATCGCCGACGGCCCGCCCATGATCCGCAGCGAGAACGCCCGCCCCTCGGGCTGGGTGTACGTGGACCTGCGCGGGCGCGACCTGAAGTCGGCCGTGCAGGCAATGCAGAAGGCGGTGGGCGAGCAGGTGCGTCTGCCGGCGGGCTACTCGGTGTCGTGGTCCGGGCAGTACGAGTACCTCGAGCGCGCCACCGCGCGCCTCAAGGTGGTGGTGCCGGCCATGCTGGCGATCATCTTCGTGATGCTCTACCTGACCTTCCGGCGCATGGACGAGTCGCTGCTGATCATGGCCACGCTGCCCTTCTCGCTGATCGGCGGGGTGTGGCTGCTGTGGTGGCTGGAGCACGACGTGTCGATCGCCAGCGCCGTGGGCTTCATCGGCCTGGCGGGCGTGGCGGCCGAGTTCGGCATCGTGATGATCGTCTACCTCAAGCAGTCCTGGGACGAGCGCGTCGCCGCCGGCCGCATCGACGACGCGGCGCTGCGCGAGGCGATCCGCGAGGGCGCGGTGCTGCGCGTGCGGCCCAAGGCGATGACGGTGGCGACCACGGTGTTCGGCCTGCTGCCGGTGTTGTGGGAGTCAGGCACGGGCTCGGAGATCATGCAGCGCATCGCCGCGCCGATGATCGGCGGCATGATCACCGCGCCGCTGCTGTCGATGCTGGTGGTGCCCGCCGCCTACTACCTGCTGCGGCGGCGCGAACTGCCTAGCCTGGCGGCGCAACGCGCCAAGCCGGTGGAGGGCCTCGCATGAACCTGCGAATCAGACGCGGGGCCGGCCGTCGGCCCTTCCTGCTGCTGGCGCTGGCGCTGGCCACGCCGGCAGCTTGGGCGCACGGCACGGCGCACGCTCCGGCCACGGCCGCGCCCGCGCAGGTCGAGACCGACTTCGGCCGTACCGGCGACCCGACCAAGGTCAGTCGCACCGTGCGGGTGAGCATGAGCGACCGCATGCGCTTCAACCCCGATTCACTCACCGTGCGCACCGGCGACACGGTGCGCTTCGTGGTGCGCAACGAGGGGCGCCTGATGCACGAGTTCGTGCTGGGCACGGCCCGCGAGTTGGCCGAGCACGCCGAAGCGATGAAGAAGTTCCCGAACATGGAGCACGAGGAGCCGTACATG
>DAOTEJ010000004.1:14428-49185 GCA_035454085.1 Burkholderiaceae bacterium
ATGAGCATGATGTTCTCGGTGAAGGACGCAGCCCTGCTCGACCCGCTGAAGGCGGGCGACAAGGTGCGCTTCGAGGTGGAGCAGCAGGGCGACCTTCTGATGATCACCAAGCTCGTGCCGCTCAAGTAGGCGGTGGGCCGCAGGTCACTGCGGCGGACCACTCCGTCCTGCGGTCAGGCGCGCCTGCAGGCGTTCGATCTCGGCCTGCAGGCGGTTCAGCTTGACCAGCACGCTTCCCAGCAAGCCCAGGGTTGCGAGCCCGAAGAACAGTTCCAGAGCCATCCTCTTCTCCCCGCCGCCGGTGGTTGTGCAGCGACGGGGCAGAGGATGGCAGCGCGGCGCACGCCGCGCCAGGGGACCGCTGGCTTACGCCGCGCGCTTGGCGGGCCGCTTGGCGGCCTTCTTCGCCGCTGCGGGGCGGGTCGCCTTCTTCGCGGCCGACTTGACCGCCTTCTTGGCCGCGCTCACTTCACGCTTGACCTTGGCGATGCCGCGGTCGAGCTTGGCGCCGGCCGTGGCCTTCTTGGCGGCCGGCTTGGCGCCGGCGGCACGCTCGACCTTGGCGGCCGTCTGGCCGACCTTGGCGGCGGCCTTGCGCACCGTGCGCTTGACCTCGCGCTCGGCCTTGGCAAGCGCCGACTTGGCATCGGACTGGGCGGTACGCGCCTTGCGCGTGGCGGTCGACTTGGCAGCCGCCATCTTGGCGCCAACGGTCTTCTTCGCCTTCGTCGCGCGGGTCTTCGCGGCCTTGACCACCTTGGCGATGCTGTCGATCAGGTCTTGCTTGTTCATTCACACTCCTCGTGGCAGCACCACGCTGCAGGTCGAATTTTGCGCGCCAAGTGCCCGTAAAGACAGGGTTTTGGCGGCACCAGCGTGGAGCGTTCCTTCGAATTGGCCGGCCGCGCGCCCTCTGGAAAACGACAGGGCCCGCGCGCGGCAGGCCCTGCAGTTGCGGCTGTGCGGGTGGGTCAGAACGGAATGTCGTCGTCCATCTCGGCGATGTTCGGAGCGGGCTTGGACGTCGCGGGTCGCGCGGCCGGGCGCGCGGCTGCGCGCGGTGCGGGTTCCTCGGTCTCGAAGTCGGCGCCTGCCGAGCCACCGCCCATGCCCTCGCGGCTGCCGAGCATCTGCATCACGTCGGCGACGACCTCGGTGGTGTAGCGGTCCTGGCCTTCCTTGTCCTGCCACTTGCGCGTGCGCAGGCGGCCCTCGACGTAGACCGAGCGGCCCTTCTTGAGGTACTCGCCGGCGATCTCGGCCAGCCGGCCGAAGAAGGCCACGCGGTGCCACTCGGTCTGCTCCTTGCGCTCGCCGGTGGCCTTGTCCTTCCAGGAGTCCGTGGTCGCCAGGGTGATGTTGGTGATCGCGGCGCCGTCGGCGGTGTAGCGGGTCTCGGGATCCTTGCCGAGGTTGCCAACCAGGATGACCTTGTTCACGGATGCCATGTTTTGCTCTCCTCAGGCGGCGATCGGCTCGCCGCGCTTGTGTTTGGGCAGCTCGCGCATGCCGGCGGCCACGAACAGCCAGACCAGCATGGTGCACGCCGAAAAGATGAAGACGCCGCCGGGCCCGGACTGCTTGGCCAGCCAGCCGCCGAGCGCGCCCCCCACGAAGAGCCCGATGGCCTGCGTCGTATTGTAGATGCCCAGGGCCAGACCTTTGGCCGAGGGCGGCGCGGTGCGCGACACCAGCGAAGGCAGGCTCGCCTCGAGGATGTTGAAGCCCACGAAGAAGAGCAGCAGCCAGAACGCGATCGCGCCCACCGAGGGCACCCAGGCCCACAGCCCCACGGCCACGAGCAGCAGCAGCGCGATGGCCGCAAGGAACAGCAGCCGCATGCGCCCGGAGCGCTCCGCCCGGATGATGGGCGGCATCATCAGCGCAAAGCTCGCCAGCACCACGGGCAGATACACCTGCCAGTGGCTGGGCAGGGGCAGGCCGCGTGCCACCAGCAGCGGCGGCAGGACCACGAACAGCGCCATCTGCACGGCGTGCAGCGCGAAGATCCCGAAGTTCAGCCGCAGCAGTTGCGGATCGCGCGCCACCGCGAGCCAGTGCACGGGGTCTTCGTCGAGGTGCTCCTTCTCGGGCGCGGCGGGCACCACCCACAGCACCACGGCGATCGCCGCCAGCGCCAGCACGCCGGTCAGCGCGAACAGGCCGGAGACTCCGATCACCCCGGCCAGCGGCGGCGCCGCCACCAGCGACAGGGCAAAGGTCAGCCCGATCGAGGCGCCCACCATGGCCATCGCCTTGGTGCGGTGCTCGTCGCGCGTGCTGTCGGCGATCATCGCCGTGACCGCGGCCGAGATCGCTCCGGCGCCCTGGATCGCGCGCCCCAGGATCACGCCCCACAGGTCGGTGGCGGCGGCGGCCCAGAAGCTGCCCACGGCAAAGAGCACCAGGCCCGCCACGATCACCGGCTTGCGCCCCCAGCGGTCGCTCGCCAGCCCGAAGGGGATCTGCAGGCAGCCCTGGGTGAGCCCGTAGATGCCTAGGGCGAGGCCGACCAGAAGAACGCTGGCGCCGCCCGGCATGGTCTGGGCGTGCACCGCGAACACCGGCAGGATCAGGAACAGGCCGAGCATGCGCAGCGCGAAGATCGAGGCCAGCGAGGCGCTGGCGCGGATCTCCAGGGCGGTCATGCGCGAGGGAGCGGCAGTCGTCATGGGAAGTCGGCGTGCCGCACGGCCACCCGGTCCGTCGAAGCGGCCGGCAGCCAGCAAGTGGGGGCGTCTGCAGCACCCTGCGGGTTGGCGGGTGCGGACGAGCGGCGCTGCGCAGATATAGTAACAAGTTGCCCTTTGCTCTTCGGCGGTCCATGAACGAGATCCGCGTGCGCGGCGCGCGCACCCACAACCTCAAGAACATCGATCTCGACCTGCCGCGCGACCGGCTCGTGGTGATCACCGGCCTGTCGGGCTCGGGCAAGAGTTCGCTCGCCTTCGACACGCTCTACGCCGAGGGCCAGCGGCGCTACGTCGAGAGTCTCTCGGCCTACGCGCGGCAGTTCCTGCAGCTCATGGAGAAGCCCGACGTCGACCTGATCGAAGGTCTGTCGCCGGCGATCTCGATCGAGCAGAAGGCCACCAGCCACAACCCGCGCTCCACGGTCGGCACGGTCACCGAGATCCACGACTACCTGCGCCTGCTGTTCGCGCGGGTGGGTACGCCCACCTGCCCCGATCACGACCTGCCGCTGGTGGCCACGCCGGTATCCGCGATGGTCGACGCCGCGCTCGCGCTGCCCGAGGACACGCGCGTGATGGTGCTCGCCCCCGTGGCGCGCAACCGCAAGGGCGAGTTCGCGCACTTCTTCGGCGACATGCAGACCCAGGGCTTCGTGCGCTTCCGGGTCGACGGGCGCATCGTCGAGGTCGAGGATCTGCCCGAGCTCAAGCGCGCCGACAAGCACGACATCGACGTGGTGGTCGACCGGCTGAAGGTGCGCCCCGAGATCCGCCAACGCCTGGCCGAGAGCTTCGAGACGGCGCTGCGCCTGGCCGACGGGCGCGCCCTGCTGGTCGAGATGGACGGGGGCCGCGAGCATCCCTTCTCTAGCAAGTTCTCGTGCCCGGTGTGCAGCTACTCGATTGCGGAGCTCGAGCCCAGGCTGTTCTCGTTCAACAGCCCGCTAGGGGCCTGCCCGGCCTGCGACGGCATCGGCGAGGTGGAGTTCTTCGACGAGCGCCGGGTGGTGGTGCATCCCGAGCTCTCGCTCGCCGCCGGCGCGATCAAGGGCTGGGACAAGCGCAACCTGCACTACCACCAGCTGCTCGCGGCGGTGGCGGCACACGGCGGATTCGACCTCGAAGCGCCCTGGCAGGACCTGCCCGAGGCCGCGCGGCGCCTGGTGCTCGAGGGCTCGGGCAGCGAGGACATCGCCTTCACCTACGTCAACGAGAAGGGCCGGCGCATGAGCCGCGCCCACCCCTTCGAGGGCGTGCTGCCCACGCTGGCGCGACGCTGGAAGGAGACCGACTCTCCGGTGGTGCGCGAGGAGCTCGCCAAGCTGCGCAACATCAAGCCCTGCCCCGCCTGCCATGGCACGCGCCTGCGCCGCGAGGCGCGCCACGTGTTCGTGGGCGAAGGCGCGGGGCGGCGCGCGATCTTCGACATCGCGGCCACGCCGCTGGCCGAAGCAGCGCGCTACTTCGAGCAGCTGCGCTTCACCGGCCACAAGCAGGACATCGCCGACAAGATCGTGCGCGAGCTCGCCGCACGGCTGCGCTTTCTCAACGACGTGGGGCTCACCTATCTCACGCTCGATCGCAGCGCCGACACGCTCTCGGGCGGCGAGAGCCAGCGCATCCGCCTGGCCAGCCAGATCGGCTCGGGGCTCACCGGCGTGATGTACGTGCTCGACGAGCCCAGCATCGGCCTGCACCAGCGCGACAACGACCGCCTGATCGCCACGCTGCGCCATCTGCGCGACCTGGGCAACAGCGTGCTCGTGGTCGAGCACGACGAGGATGCGATTCGCGCCGCCGACTACGTGGTCGACATGGGCCCGGGCGCCGGGGTGCACGGCGGCCGCATCGTGGCCCAGGGCACGCCGGCGGCAATCGAGGCCGAGCCCGGGTCGCTGACCGGGGCCTACCTCGCCGGGCGCACGTCCATCGCCGTGCCCGGACAGCGCGTCGCGCCGGGCGCGGACTGGCTGCGCGTGCTCGGCGCCAGCGGCAACAACCTCAAGAGCGTGGATCTGGCCGTGCCGGTGGGGCTGTTCACGGCGGTCACCGGCGTGTCGGGCTCGGGCAAGTCGACCCTGGTGAACGACACCCTGTATGCGGCGGTGGCGCGCCACCTCTACCGCTCGGCGGCCGAGCCCGCGGCGCACGCCGCGATCGAGGGACTGGAGCACTTCGACAAGGTGATCAGCGTGGACCAGAGCCCGATCGGACGCACGCCGCGCTCCAATCCGGCGACCTACACGGGCCTGTTCACGCCGATCCGCGAACTGCTCGCCGAGACGCCCACCGCCCGCGAGCGCGGCTACGGACCGGGACGCTTCAGCTTCAACGTCAAGGGCGGGCGCTGCGAGGCCTGCCAGGGCGACGGGATGATCAAGGTCGAGATGCACTTCCTGCCCGACCTGTACGTGCCCTGCGACGTGTGCCACGGCGCGCGCTACAACCGCGAGACGCTCGAGGTCCTCTACAAGGGCCTGAACGTCGCTCAGGTGCTCGGCCTCACCGTCGAGGCCGCCGCCGGGCTGTTCGACGCGGTGCCCGCCGTGGCGCGCAAGCTGCAGACCCTGCTCGACGTGGGCCTGGGCTACATCAAGCTCGGCCAGAGCGCCACGACGCTGTCGGGGGGCGAGGCGCAGCGCGTCAAGCTGGCCCTCGAGCTTTCGAAGCGTGACACCGGGCGCACCCTGTACATCCTCGACGAACCCACCACCGGCCTGCACTTTCACGACGTGGACCTGCTGCTCAAGGTGCTGCACCAGTTGCGCGACGCGGGCAACACGGTGGTGGTGATCGAGCACAACCTCGACGTGATCAAGACCGCCGACTGGGTGGTGGACCTCGGGCCCGAAGGCGGCGACGGCGGCGGCCTGATCGTCGCCAGCGGCACGCCGGAAGCCGTGGCCGCCACCCACGCCAGCCACACCGGCCAGTACCTGGGCCAGGCGCTGGCGCGCGGCCGCGCGCGCGCCGTCGCATGAAGCCGCCGCCGCGGAGCGCGCCGCCCGCCTCGCCGGGCGACCCTGCGGCCTGGCCGAACCTGGGCCCCGCCTCGCGCGGCATGCTGGCTGCAGCCGGCCTGCAATCGATGGACGAGGTGCGCGCGCTGGGCGCGGTGGCCGCCTACGCGCGGGTACGACGCACCAGCCCGCGCGCGAGCCTCAACCTGCTGTGGGCACTCGAGGGCGCTCTGAGCGGACTGGCTTGGCAGCAGGTGGCTCGCGAGCACCGCGCAAGCCTGCTGCTCGCGCTCGAGACCTACGAGGCCGGCGAGGTCGCCGGAGGCGAGGGCGTGGCTGGCGCCTCGGGCGCGGAGGCCGCCGCCCCGGGCGCCAGGATCGCGAGCCAGGCACCGCGATAGCGCCGCGTGTACTCGACGCGCGCGCTGGGCGGGATCTCCTTGGGATCGCGGTAGATGTAGATCACCCGGCCCTGCGGGTGCTGCGCCAGCCAACCGGGCACGGCCTCGGTGAACAGTTCGGTGAGCGGCCGCTGCAGGCGCCCCGTGAGGTGCCACTGGCCGTGATACTGGCCCTCGATCGCGATCGGGCGGCCCTCGCGCTCGAACTGCGCCAGCTTGCCGGCCACCGAGTCGATGTCGTAGGGCTCGCGCATCGCCACGTCGAAGGCGGCGAGCAGCGCGGTGAAGGCCACCAGCATGGCGGTGGCCACGCGGCGCACGTCGACCAGGGATGGGCCGGGTCGGCGCGTGAGCAGCACGGCCCCGGCGATCACCGCGAGCGCCCCACCCCAGTAGAAGGCGGAGGCATCGTCCAGCCCCCCGAGGCGCGCGGCCAGTCGCGGCGCGGCGACGATGGCGCCGACCCCCAGCGCCAGCACGGTGAGCGCGGGCACGAGCAGCGACCAGCGTCCGGCCAGCCGGTCCGCCAGGGCGCGCGCGGCGATCAGCGCAAAGAGCGCGAACTCGGGCAGCAGGTAGTGCCAGCGCTTGCCGCTGACGAAGCTGAAGAACACCAGGCAGAAGAGCGCGCCGAAGAGGGCGAAGCGCATGCCCGACTCATTGAGCAGTCCGCGCCGCAGTCCGCCCCACCAGCGCGGCCAGAGCAGCCAGGGCGCGAGCATCACCGGCAGCCAGGCGAGATAGAACCACCAGGGCGCCTGGTGGGCGAAGCTCTTGGCCATGCGCCCCGCGGTCTGGCCCCAGAAGATGGCGTTGCGGTACTCCTCGCCACCCGCCAGCCCGGCGGGGATGGCCCAGGCGAGGATCATCGCCGCGCCGCCCAGCAGGGCGAGCAGCACGCCGGCGTACCAGCGCCCCCAGCGCGGCCGCGACTCGCGCATCCACCAGGGTGCGGCCAGCGCCAGCGGCAGCAGGTGCAGCAGCGCCACCGGCCCCTTGGCGTAGAGCGCGCCGCCCAGGCCGAGCGACAGCAGGAAGAATCCGCCGGCTCCCGCCTGCGTCTTCCAGGCCCGCACCAGGCCCAGGAAGCCCAGGGCCACGAAGAAGCTGATCATCGCGTCGAACATCAGCGCCGCCGCGAAGTAGCTGTAGAGCAGGCAGGCGAGCAGGATGAAGGGCGCCATGCGCGCCACTTCGGGGCGCTGCGGCCACAACTCGCGGCCCAGGCGCGCGGTGATCGCCAGCGTGCCCGCGGCGAACAGCGGCGAGATCAGCTTGGGCCACCACTCGTTGACGCCGAACACGAACCAGCCGGCGTGCATCAGCCAGAACAGCAGCGGTGGCTTGTGGTGATAGGCCTCGCCGTTGCGGAAGGGCACCAGGAAGTCGCCCCGCGACCACATCTCCCAGGCGACGCTGGCATAGCGCGTCTCGTCGATCGGCAGCAACGGGCGGAACAGGCCTGCCGCCGCCAGTAGAGCGAGCAGCACGGCGAGCCACAGGGCGTCGGTGCGGGGGCTGTCGGACTTCAATCGTTTGGATCCGGCGGCGCCAGGCGCTGCGCGGCGTTCTTCTCGTGATGGATCAACCAGAGGTTGCGGACGTACACGATCAGGCCGAAGCCCTGGCCGAGCATGAACACCGGGTCCTCGCGGTAGGCGGCGTAAAGAAACAGAGTCAGCCCCCCGGCGAGCGAGAAGTACCAGAAGAGCACCGGCACCACGCTCTTGCGCTCACGCTCGCTGGCGATCCACTGGATCAGGAAGCGCGCCGAAAACAGCGCCTGGCCCGCGAAGCCGAAACCCAGCACCAGCCACTCGGGCAGGCTGAGGGAGTGAAGATTCATCACTCGATCACCGGGCGCTTCATGCGCCTCTGCAGCCACATCACCCCGAACAGATCGACGATCCCCACCCAAAGCCGGTTGTGCACGCCGTACTTGGACCGGCCCTGAGTGCGCGGGCGGTGGTTCACGGGCACCGACACCACCTGAGCGCCCTCGCGCAGATAGAGCGCCGGCAGGAAGCGGTGCAGGTGATCGAAGAAGGGCAGGCGCAGGAACACCTCGCGCGAGAACACCTTGAGCCCGCAGCCCGTGTCGGGCGTGCGGTCGCCGAGCAGGCTGCCGCGCACCCCGTTGGCGATGCGCGAGGACAGCTTGCGCAGGCCGCTGTCGTTGCGCTTCGAGCGCCAGCCAGCGACGAGTTCAAGGCCCGGCGTGCGCTGGCCCGGGCTCACCGCGGCGAGCAGCGCAGGGATGTCGGCCGGGTCGTTTTGCGCGTCGCCGTCGAGCGTGGCAATCCACGGGAAGCGCGCCGCGCGCACCGCCGTGGACACCGCGGTGCTCTGCCCGCAGGACGCGCGATGACGGATCACGCGCACGCGAGCAAAGCGCGCCTGCGCCTGCGCCAGGCGTTGCGGCGTGGCGTCGGTGCTGCCGTCGTCGACATAGATCACTTCAAATTCCGCGCGGCCCTCGAGGGCGGCGTGGATCTCTTCGATCAGCGGCAGGATGTTGTCGGCTTCGTTCTTGACCGGAACGACCACCGAGACCTGGCCCGAGTAATCGGGCGTCGGCACAAGACTCATTGAGCGGGGACGGTCCGCGCCAATGCGGACCCCTTCACGATCAGGAGTTTACCGAGCGAGTCTCGTCCTCGCTTACACCGCGCTGAAGGCGATCCGCCCTGCAAGCTCCCACCCGCTGCTGCCACGGCGCAGCACGGCACCGTCGCCCATGCCCAGATTGGCCCCAACCAGCGCGGCGATGTTCACCATGTGTGTGACCAGGCTCACATTGCGGCCGGCGGGCAGGCGCCCGAGCCAGGCCCGCAGTTGCGCCGTCTGGGCTGGGCCGCGCTCGCGCTCTTCGAAGAACGAATCGAGCGCCGGCAGCCCCTGCACCGGCAGCCCGGGGAAGGCCAGCCGGGCCGTGTCCCGACAGCGGCACCAGCGCGAGGAATAGACGGCGTCGAAGCGCACGCCGCGCGCGGCCAGTTCCTGCCCGAGCCGCTGCGCCTGCTCGCGTCCGGCGGCCGACAGATTGCGCTGCGTGGCGCAGTCCTCGATGCGAAAGCCCGGCGGATCACCGATGCCTGGCTCGGTCGCGGCATGACGCAGCAGCAGCACCGCCGTGCCACCGCGCAGCGCCGACCAGGCGGCGTCATCGGCCGCGCGCACGCGCGGCAGCCAGGCCACGGCAAGGCCCGCGAGCAGGACGCGGCGGCGCATGTGCCCGACCCTCAGGGAAAGTCGATCAGGGTATAGACCCCGTGACCGCTCTCGCGCAGCACGCGCGCGCCCTCCAGCGCGGGCAGGTCGATCACGGCGGCGCACTCGATCAGGTCCGCACCGAGTTGGCGCAGCAGCGCGCTGCCGGCGAACATGGTGCCGCCGGTGGCGATCAGGTCGTCCACCAGCACCACGCGCTGGCCGGGGCGCGCGGCGTCGGCGTGCATCTCCACCGTGCCCGTGCCGTACTCGAGCTCGTAGCTCGCCGCGATGGTCGCGCCGGGCAGCTTGCCCTTCTTGCGGATGGGCACGAAGCCCGCGTTGAGCCGGTAGGCGAGGATGCCGCCGATGATGAAGCCGCGCGCGTCTATGCCGGCCACGAGGTCGGGCTTCTCGTCGACGTAGCGTTGCACCAGGGCCTCGACGATCAGCGAGAGGCAGTGCGCATCGGCCAGCAGCGGCGTGATGTCGCGAAACATCACGCCCGGCTCGGGCCAATCGGGCACGGTGCGCACGCGCGCGCGCAGGTAGTCGGTGTCGATGCGGGGAGTCTTCATCCTTGGAGCAGCCTCTGTTCAGCCAGTTCGATCGCCTCGGGCACGCCGCGCAGCACCACCACGTCGCCCGCCAGCAGCTTCATGCCGGGATGCGGGTCCGCCCCGCGGATGCCGCGCCGGCGCACGGCGGTGACCTCGGCCCCGACCTCATCAAGCCCGAGGTCGCCGATTTCGCGGCCCACCGCCTTGGCGCCCGGCGCCAGCGGCACCGAGTGCAGGCGGTCGTGGGCGTCGGCGTCCAGGCTCTCGGCCGGGTCGTCGGCGCCGTGAAAGTAGCCGCGCAGCAGCCGGTAGCGCGAGTCTCGCGCCTCGCGCACGCGGCGCACCACGCGGCTCAGCGGCACGCCCAGCAGCACGAGGGCGTGCGAGCCCAGCATGAGGCTGCCCTCGAAGATCTCGGGCACCACCTCGGTGGCTCCGGCGGCAAGCAGCTTGTCCAGATCGGCGTCGTCCTGGGTGCGCACGATGATCGGCAGGCTCGGATTGATCTCGTGCGCGAAGTGGATGAGCTTGAGCGCCGAGTGCGCGTCGTTGTAGGTGACGACCAGCGCAGAGGCCCGCGTCACCCCCGCCGCCACCAGGGTCTCGCGCCGTCCGGCGTCGCCGTAGACCACCGAGTCGCCGGCCGCCGCGGCCTCGCGCACGCGGTCCGGATCAAGGTCCAGCGCCACGTAGCCGATGCCTTCCTGCTCGAGCATCTTGGCCAGATGCTGCCCGGTGCGGCCGTAGCCCGCGACCACCACATGGTGGTCGGTGGTCATGGAGCGCTGCGCGATGCGGTGCAGTTCCAGCGACTTCTGCATCCACTCGGCGCCCGACACGCGCAGCACGATGCGGTCGGCGTGCTGCACCAGCAGTGGCGCGGCCATCATCGACAGGAGCATCGCCGCCAGCACGATCTGCAGCATGCGCGGCTCGAGCAGGTTGCCGGCCGACCCCAGCCCCAGCAGCACGAACCCGAACTCCCCCGCGGTGCACAGCGCCAGTCCGGTGCGCAATGAGGTACCCACCGAGGCACCGAACGCGCGGGTGAGCCCGAAGATGAGGGCCAGCTTGAAGGCCACGGGCACGAGCAGCGCGAGCAGCACCCAGCCGAACTGCCCGACCACCACGCGCAGGTCGAGCAGCATGCCGATGGTGATGAAGAAAAAGCCCAGCAGCACGTCGCGGAACGGCTTGATGTCCTCCTCGACCTGGTGCCGAAACTCGGTCTCGGCGATCAGCATCCCGGCCACGAAGGCGCCCAGCGCGAGCGACAGGCCGGCCTCCTCGGTGACCCAGGCCAGGCCCAGGGTGACGAGCAGAACATTGAGGATGAACAGTTCGTGGGAGCGGCGCCGCGCGACCGTGCGGAACCAGCCGCTCATGAGCTTCTGCCCGCCCACCAGCAGCACCCCCAGCACCACCGCGGCCTTCAGGAAGGCGAGCCCCAGGGTGCGGGTCATCTCCTCGGGCGGACTGGCCAGCGCGGGGATGATCACCAGCAGGGGCACGACCGCCAGGTCCTGGAACAGCAGCACCCCGACGATGCGCTTGCCGTGCTCGGACTCGAGTTCCAGCCGCTCGGCGAGCATCTTCATGATGATTGCCGTCGAGCTCATCGCCAGCGCCCCGCCGAGCACGAAGGCCGCCTGCAGGCTCAGTCCCAGCCAGGGGCCGATCAGCCAGCCCAGGGCCAGCGTGAGCGCGATGGTGAGCAGGACCTGGGCGCCCCCCAGCCCGAGCACGATGCGGCGCATGCTGCGCAGCTTGGCCAGCGAGAACTCGAGCCCGATCGAGAACATCAGGAAGACCACGCCGAACTCGGCGAGGTAGCGCGCCTCCCGGGTGTCGGGCACCAGCCCCGCCGCGTGCGGCCCCACGAGGATGCCGATCACCAGGTAGGCCAGCAGCGGGGGCAGGCCCAGGCGGCGAAAGGCCAGCACGCCGAGCACCGTGGCGGCGAGCAGCAGCAGCAGAGTGTGGAGGCCTGAACTCACACGGCGGAGTCTACGCAGGGGTCCCGAAACGAGCGCGCCGCACCCCTTCGGGCAACACGCGGTTACGCAATCTCCCTGCAATTCTTATGCCAGCACATGGCGCGGGAGTATCATCAGCCACGGTTTTCTCAGCGCCCCAGCCCACGTGAACCCGACCCCCGAGCCCGCCTCCGCCCGCACCGCGCCCGATCCCGGCCCCGGTGCGCTGGCGCTGGCTCGCGAGGTGCTGGCCATCGAGGGCGAAGCCCTCGCCGCCCTTGCCGCGCGCCTGGACGGGAGCTTCCTCGCCGCGGTGCGTCTGCTGCTCGCCTGTCGCGGCCGGGTGGTGGTCAGCGGCGTGGGCAAGAGCGGGCACATCGCGCGCAAGATCGCCGCGACGCTCGCGTCCACCGGCACGCCGGCGCTGTTCGTGCACGCGGCCGAGGCGGCTCACGGCGACCTCGGCATGGTCACCCGGCAGGACGTGTTCGTCGGCATGTCCTACTCCGGCGAGACCTCGGAACTGCTCACCATCGTGCCCGTGCTCAAGCGCGAGGGCACGCCGCTGGTGGCGATCACCGGCAATCCGGCGAGCAGCCTGGCGCAGACCGCGGACGTGCACCTGGACGTGCATGTGGACAAGGAGGCGTGCCCGCTCAACCTCGCGCCCACCTCCTCGACCACCGCGATGCTCGCCCTGGGCGACGCCCTGGCGATCGCCTGCCTCGATGCCCGCGGCTTCGGGCCCGAGGACTTCGCGCGCTCGCATCCGGGCGGCGCGCTCGGCCGGCGCCTGCTGCTGCACGTGGCCGACGTGATGCGAACCGGCGCCGACGTCCCCGTGGTTGTCGAGGGCGCGAGCGTGATGGAGGCGGTTCACGAGATCACCCGCAAGAAGATCGGCATGACGGCCATCGTGCGCGGCGACGGCACGGTCGCCGGCATCTTCACCGAAGGCGACCTGCGCCGCCTCATCGAGCGCGTGGGCGACGTGCGCGAGGTCCCCATCTCCGAGGTCATGACCCGCACGCCCACGGCCATCGCGCCCGAGGCGCTCGCCGCCGAGGCCGCCGAGCTGCTGGACCGCACGCTGCGCAACCAGCTGCTGGTGGTCGACTCGCAGGGCCGGCTGGCGGGCGCGCTGCACGTGCACGACCTGATGGCAGCCAAGGTGATCTGATGAGCGACGCCGCCGCGCGCGCCGCGCGCATCCGGCTCATGGTGCTGGACGTCGACGGCGTGCTCACCGACGGGCGCCTGTACTTCGGACCGCAGGGCGAGGCCCTCAAGGCCTTTGACGTGCGCGACGGCCACGGCATCAAGCTGCTGATGGCCGGCGGCGTGGAGGTCGCGATCCTCACGGCGCGCCGCTCCGAGATCGTGGCCGCGCGCATGCGCGAACTGGGCGTGGCGCGCGTGCTGCAGGGCCAGTCCGACAAGCGCGGCGCGCTCGCCGCGCTGCTCGCCGAGCTCGGGCTCGAGCGCGAGCAGTGCGGCTACATGGGTGACGACCTGCCCGACCTCGGCGCGCTGCAACTTGCCGGCTTTGCGGCGGCGCCGGCGGACGCGGCGCCCGAAGTGCTGGCCGCGGCCCACTGGGTGGCGCCGCGCGAGGGAGGCCGCGCCGCCGTTCGCGCCGCGGCCGAGTTCGTGCTGCGTGCCCAGGAGCGCTGGGACAGCCTGCTGGCGAGCCACGTGCCCACCGACGGAGGGTCGCGATGAAGGCCCGCGCACCGCACACCGCGGCCACCCGCGAGCGGCTCACCGCGCTGGTGGCCATTGCCCTGCTGTTGACGCTCGCGGGCGCGAGCTACTGGTACTCGATCAAGTCGAGCCGTGGCCTGCTGCCCAACCGCAGCGATCCGCAGGCGCCCGACTTCATCGCCGACTCGATCGCGCTCACCCAGTTCGACAAGGAAGGCCGCGCCGAGCGCCGCTTCTTTGCCGACGAGATCACGCACTACCCGGACACCCGCATCGAGGTGCGCGCGCCACGCATGGTCAGCCTGCGGCCAGACCAGCCCCAGCTCGCGGTGCGCGCCGAGCGGGCGCTCGTCGAGGATGACGGTCAGAAGGTGATACTCAGCGGCAAGGTTCGTGTCACCCGCGAGCCCCACCAGGACACGCCCGCGATGAGCCTGGCCACCGAGCAGCTGACCGCTTACCCCGACGAGGACCGCTACGTGAGCGACGTGCCGGTGCAGCTCAAGCGCGGCGCGTCCGAGGCCACGGCACGCGGCATGGAATACGACAACGCCACGCGCCAGCTGAAGATGGCGGGCGAGGTGCGCACGCTGTTCGCCAACCAGGCGGCAGGAGGTAGGAAATGAGATTCGCCATCGTCCTCGCCACCCTGCTGCTGGCCAGCGCGGCGCACGCCGAACAGGCCGACCGCGACAAGCCCATCCAGGTCGAGGCCGACAAGCTCGACGCCGACGAGGTCAAGCAGGTGGCCGTCTACACCGGCAACGTGCGCGTCACGCAGGGCACGCTGCGCATGGACGGGCAGCGGCTCGAGCTGCGCGAGGACCCCGAGGGCTACCGCAGCGCCGTGGTCACGGCCGCCCCGGGCCAGCTCGTGCTGTTTCGGCAGCGTCGCGACTCCAAGACGCCCGGCGTGGAGGAGTGGGTCGAGGGCCAGGCCGAGCGCCTGGAATACGACCAGCGCACCGACCGCGTGAAGCTGGTGCAGCGGGCCAGGCTGCGCCGGCTCGAGAACGGCGAGCAGCGCGACGAGCTCACCGGCCAGCTCATCGTCTACGAGCAGCGCAGCTCGCGCACCACGGTGGAGGGCGGCCCCACGGCGAGCCCGGACGGCCGGGTACGCACCACGATCGCGCCGCGCAAGGACCCCAAGGACGCCAAGCCCGCCGCGCCGGCGGCGCTGGCGCCCGCCCCGCAACTCGCGGCGCCACGCAAGGACTGAACTTGGACGCGCGCACCGACGCCCCCGCCGCCGCCGAGGTGCGTAGTCGCCTCGAGGCCACCGGCCTGCAGAAGCGCTACGGCAGCCGCATCGTGGTGAAGGACGTCTCGCTGAGCGTCGACAGCGGCGAGGTGGTCGGTCTGCTCGGCCCGAACGGCGCCGGCAAGACGACCTGCTTTTACATGGTGGTGGGCCTGGTGCCCGCCGACGGCGGATCGATCGCGCTCGACGGCCGTTCGCTGGTGCACCTGCCCATCTACAAGCGGGCCCGCCTGGGCCTGTCGTATCTGCCCCAGGAAGCCTCGGTCTTCCGCAAGCTCACGGTCGAGGAGAACATCCGCGCCGTGCTGGAACTGCAGCTCGACCGCGACGGCAACCCGCTGGGGCGCAAGGAGATCTCGGAGCGCCTCGAGGAACTGCTCGAGGACCTGCAGATCACCCAGATCCGCACCAATCCGGCGCTCAGCCTCTCGGGCGGAGAGCGGCGGCGCACCGAGATCGCGCGCTCGCTCGCCGCGCGGCCGCGCTTCATCCTGCTCGACGAACCGTTTGCCGGGGTCGACCCGATCGCGGTGATCGAGATCCAGCGCATCGTGCGCTTCCTCAAGGAACGCGGCATCGGCGTGCTGATCACCGACCACAACGTGCGCGAGACCCTGGGCATCTGCGACCACGCCTACATCATCAGCGAGGGCAGCGTGCTCGCAGCGGGCCGCCCGGAAGAGATCGTCGAGGACGAGTCCGTGCGCCGCGTCTACCTCGGCGAGCACTTCCGCATGTAGGGCACGGCCATGGCCTCGTTTCTCGCAGCCCGCCGCGCCCGCTGCCTGCCCGGCAGGAGCAGGACGTGAAGCCCACGCTCCAGCTCAAGCTCTCGCAGCATCTGGCGCTCACGCCCCAGCTGCAGCAGTCGATCCGCCTGCTGCAGCTGTCGGCGCTCGAGCTCAACCAGGAGATCGAGCAGGCGGTCGCCGACAACCCCCTGCTCGAACGCGAGGACGACCCGCTCTCGCGCGCCCTGCACCTGGCCACGGACGGCGCGGTCGTGCCCGATCGGCCGGCGCCCGCCAGCCGCGACGAGGGCGCCGAATCCTCAGGCGAGGGCGGCGAGCGCAACGGCGACGATGACGCCTACGAGCACGGCGAGGCCCAGAACTGGGGCCAGACCTCGTCCGGCGACGACGAGGAGCACACGCCGAGCGAGTGGGCGGCGCAGAGCGTCTCGCTGCGCGAGCATCTGCTCTCGCAACTGGCTTGCACCCAGGCAAGTGCGCGGGATCGCGCGCTGGTCGAACTGCTCATCGAGGCGCTCGACGAGGACGGCTACCTCAGCTCCTCGCTGCCCGAGCTGCTTGAAATGTGCCCCTCCGAGGCAGAGGTCGACGAGGACGAGTTACGCGGCGCGTTGCGCCTGCTGCAAAGCTTCGACCCCACCGGAGTCGGAGCCAGCTGCGCCGGCGAATGCCTGGCACTCCAGCTGCGCGCGCAGGCCAACGCTGCGCCGCCGCAAGAGCGCGCCGCCCTGAAGCTCGCGGAGCAGATCGTCACCGAGCACCTCGCGCTCCTGGCTCAGAGGGACTTCACCAAGCTCAAGCGCGCGCTCGGCGTGGGCGACGAGCAATTGCGCGCCGCCCATCAGGTCATTACGCGGCTGGATCCGCATCCTGGTGTAGCCTTTGGCCAAGGGCGGACCGATTACGTCGTGCCCGACGTGCAGGTGAGGCGGCACGGCTCCCGCTGGGTTGCGGCACTGAACCCGGACGTGATGCCCAGGCTGCGCGTGAACCAGGCCTATGCCGACATCCTCAAGCGGGACCGTTCGGAGCGCGGCGAAGGTTCCGAGCGGAGTCAGTGGAATGCGAGGCTGCAGGAAGCACGGTGGCTGATACGCAATATCCAGCAGCGCTTCGACACGATCCTGCGCGTCTCGCAGGCGATCGTGGAGCGGCAGCAGGCCTTCTTCAACCACGGCGAGATCGCCATGCGCCCGCTGGTGCTGCGCGAGATCGCCGAACAGGTGGGGCTGCACGAGTCCACCGTCTCGCGCGTCACCTCCTCGAAGTACATGGCCACGCCACTGGGCGTGTTCGAACTCAAGTTCTTCTTCGGCTCGCACGTTGCCACCGAGGCTGGTGGAGCCGCCTCCTCCACGGCGATCCGCGCCCTCATCAAGCAGATGGTGGCCGCCGAGGATCCCCACGATCCGGTTTCCGACTCCAGGATCGCCGACCTGCTGGGCGAACAGGGTCTCGTGGTTGCGCGGCGTACCGTCGCGAAGTACCGCGAGGCGCTCAGGATCCCGCCGGTGGCGATGCGCAGGTCCCTGTAGTCGTTCCTCGCCGGCGCAGGCCGCGCTGGCATCGTTCCACCCTCTCCCTCTGGAGGAAATCGATGAACCTCATCATCCATGGGCACCACCTCGAAGTGACCCCGGCCCTGCGCGATTACGTGCAGGGCAAGCTCGTGCGCGTACGACGTCACTTCGACCATGTGATCGAGGCCAACGTCCTGCTGTCGGTGGAAAAGCTCAGCCAGAAGGCCGAGATCAGCCTGAAGGTGAGCGGCAACCACATCCACGTCGAGGCGATCGAGCCCGACATGTACGCCGCGATCGACTCGCTGATGGACAAGCTCGACCGTCAGGTGCTGCGCCACAAGGATCGACTCAAGGACCGCAGCCCCCACGAGGCGATCAAGCGCCAGCAGGCGGCCCAGCAGCAGTAGACCGCCCTCACACCCCCGCCAGCCCGGCCGCGTGCCGGGCTTTTTCTTGCGAGTGCCCGGTCCACTCGTTCGCGATCAGGGCCGCCTTACGCGCCAGCCCCCAGCGGTAACCGCCCAGCGCGCCACTCGATTGGATGACGCGATGGCAGGGAATCAGCACCGCCACCGGATTAGCCCCGACCGCCGCCCCCACGGCGCGCGCCGCCCCGGCGGCACCCACGGCATCGGCCAGTGCCCCATACGACACCAGCGCCCCGGGCGGCACGCGCAGCAGCGCCTCCCAGACCTTGATCTGGAAGTTCGTGCCCCGCACGGATAGCCGCGGTCGTGGCCCGGACTCGGGCGTGAGCAGTCTCGCGGCAAGGTCCGCCAAGGACCCGTCGCTCACCAGCCGCGCTTGCGGCCAGGCCGCGCGCAACTCGGCGATCCCCTCGCTCTCGTCGGCGACGAAGCGCAGATGGCACACCCCGCGGTCCGTCTGCCCGATGAGCACCGTCCCCAGCGGCGTGGGCGCCAGGCAGGTGCGGATCTCCAGGTCCACTCCGCCGCTGCCGACTTCCCCCGGGCTGGCCGCCTCGGTCTGGATCAGCAGGTCGTGCAGGCGGCCAGGCGAACTGAGCCCCGCCTCGAACGCGGCCTCGAGCACGGCGCGGCCCGCCCTCAGGCTGGCCAGAGCGCGCTCTTTGCCCAGGAATTGCTGGAAACGCTTGGGCGAGACGCCGGCCCACGCGGTGAAGATGCGCTGCAAGTGGAAGGGCGAGAGTCCCTCGCGCGCCGCGAGCTGGTCGAGCGTGAGCGTCTGCTCACACTCGCCAACAAGTCTCTCGATGGTGGACTGGACCAGGGCGTGGTGCGGATGGCGGTTCATGTCTAGGGGCCGGGCAGCCAGATTGATGCGGCGATTGTCGGCGGGCCACCCGGCAAGCGCCACCCGGAAGTTGCGCATCGAAGCGCACGCCCCGCGCCAGCGCAGCGGGCAGGGGCGCCCGGCGCCGGGTGTATGATCCGCCGCCTTCGAATTTGCGGCCTTGCCCGCCAGGCGCGGTGTACGGTTCGGAGCGGCAATCCCGCCCCACCAGCCCTTGCGCCGTCCGGCCGGGACACGCTCGCGACCCATGAACCGCATCTCCCGCCTGCTGCCCGTCGAGAACACGCTGCTCGACTTCACCGCCTCGAGCAAGAAGCGCGTGTTCGAGCAGGCTGCCTTGCTCTTCGAGAACCACCAGGGAGTCGCGCGCGCGAAGGTCTTCGACAGCCTCTTCGCCCGGGAGCGGCTCGGATCGACGGGACTGGGGCAGGGGGTGGCCATTCCGCACGGACGCATCAAGGGCCTGAAGGACGCGGTGGCGGCATTCGTGCGCCTGGCCGAGCCGGTTCCCTTCGACGCGCCCGACGGCCAGCCGGTGTCCCTGCTGTTCTTCCTGCTCGTGCCCGAGCAGGCCACGCAGGCGCATCTGGACATCCTTTCGGAACTCGCCCAGCTGTTTTCCGAGAAGTCCTCGCGCGACGGCCTGCGCGAGGCGCCCGACGCCGCCGCGGTGGCCGCCCTGCTGGCGAACTGGGCTCCGGTGCGGCCCGCCGCCTAGTTAACCCGGCCAGCCGCTATGCTCGCGGCATGGCCACCTTCCGCTCTCTGTTCGAGGACAACCGCGAACTCCTGGACCTGGAGTGGCTCGGGGGGCGCGCCGCCGCCGACCGCGGGCTCGAGTCCCCGCTGACCACCGGGCGGGCCAGCGCCGACCTGATCGGTCACCTCAACCTGGTCCACCCCGACCGCATTCACGTGCTCGGCTCTGCTGAAGTCGCGTACTTCACGCGCATGGACCCGGAACGTCGTAGCCACTATGTGCACGACCTCATGGCCGGCCATCCGCTGGCAGTGATCGTCGCCGAGGGCCTGGAGCCACCCGCCGACCTGGTTCACCTGGTCGAGCAGGTGCAACTGCCGGCGTTTGCCTCGGCCCGCCCCGCGGCCGAGGTGATCGAGGTGCTGCGCATCTACCTCGCCAAGGTGCTGGCGGCACGCTGCACGCTGCACGGCGTCTACATGGATGTGCTGGGCATGGGCGTGCTGATCTCGGGCGAGAGCGGCGTGGGCAAGAGCGAACTGGGTCTGGAACTGATCAGCCGCGGCCACGGGCTGGTGGCCGACGACGTGGTCGACTTCGCCAAGGTATCCCCGGACACGCTGGAGGGTCGCTGCCCGCCGCTGCTTGCCAACCTGCTCGAGGTACGCGGCCTGGGCCTGCTGGACATCAAGGCCATATTCGGCGAGACCGCGGTGCGCCGGAAGATGAAGCTGCGCCTGATCGTCGAACTGCGGCGCCGCTCGGCCACCGAGATGATGGATCGCCTGCCACTCGAGGGTCAGACCGTGGACGTGCTCGGACTGCCGATCCGCAAGGTCATCATCCCCGTGGCCGACGGGCGCAACCTCGCGGTCCTGACCGAAGCCGCCGTGCGCAACACCATCCTGCAGTTGCGCGGCATCGACACCATGCGCGAGTTCATGGAGCGGCAGCGCAACTCCATGAGCGACGAGGCCTACTGACCGCCCACGGGGCCGGGCCGTGGCCGGCGCGCTGCGTGCCCGCCGCGGGCGGCGGTGCGTCAACCACCCGTGATCTAATCCCGTTGAACTGCCACCCGGCGCTTCGCCGTGGCAGACACACCCCAGGGAGACCTCGAACATGCTCAAGTCACTGATCATCGCCGCCAGCCTGGCCCTGCCCCTCGCGGTGCACGCGGCCGACCCCGCCAAGGAAATGACCCCGCAGCAGCAGAAGATGAAGAGCTGCAACGCCGACGCCGGCAAGAAGAAGCTCGAGGGCGACGCGCGCAAGAAGTTCATGTCCGAGTGCCTGAGCGCCGACGCGCCGGCTGCCGCCGCCGGCAAGGAAATGACGCCGCAGCAGCAGAAGATGAAGGCCTGCAACGCCGACGCCGGCAAGAAGAAGCTCGAGGGCGACGCGCGCAAGACCTTCATGTCGGAGTGCCTGAAGGGCTGAGTCCGCTTTGCCGTGCGCCGCACCGAGCGGCGCAACACCCTGGGGCGCAGCGAGGCTGCGCCCCTTCGCTTTATGGGGCCGCCGGGGCCTGCGTCCGTGCCAGAATCAGCGCATGCGTCTGGTCATCGTCACGGGGCTCTCGGGCTCGGGCAAGTCGGTTGCGATCCGGCAGCTCGAGGACAGCGGCTACTACTGCGTCGACAATCTGCCGGCGGGGTTCCTCGCCGAGGTCTGCGAGCACCTTGCTCGCACCGGCCATCCGCAGGTGGCGGTGTCGATCGACGCGCGCAGCGAGGTGTCCTTCCCCGACGTGCCGGCAATGCTGCAAGCCCTGCGCGACCAGGGCCACGACGCGCGCATGCTCTTCCTCACCGCGGCGACGGACGAACTCGTGCAGCGCTTTTCGGAGACGCGCCGCCAGCACCCCATGGCCCTGCGCCGCGCGCCCGGCGCCCCGGAGCCCACGCTCACCGAGGCCATCGAATCCGAGCGCGAGCTCCTCGAGCCCCTGGTGAGCGCAGCCCACGTCGTCGACACGAGCGGGCTGCACCCCAATACGCTGCGCGACTGGGTGCGCCAGTTCACCGACGCCGAGCGCGGCACGCTCACCCTGGCCTTCGAGTCCTTCGCCTTCAAGCACGGCGTGCCCGTGGCGGCGGATCTGGTCTTCGACGTGCGCAACCTGCCCAACCCGCATTACGACCCTGACCTCCGTCCGCTGACCGGGCAGGACGCGCCGGTGGCCGACTTCCTCCAGCGCACGCCCGAGGCGCGCCAGATGATCCGCGACATCGGCGACTTCGTGGCCCGCTGGCTGCCGGGATATCGCGCCCAGAACCGCCATTACCTGACCGTGGCGATCGGTTGCACGGGCGGGCGCCACCGCTCGGTCTACGTGGTCGAGGAACTGGCCCGCCGCTTCGCCGCTGACGGGCGCGTGGTGGTGCGTCACCGCATCGTCGGTCGACGCAACCAGGACCGGTGAGGCTGCCGCTGTTCCCGCTGCGCACCGTGCTCTTCCCGGGCGGCGTGCTGCCCCTGCGCGTGTTCGAGACGCGCTACATGGACATGGCGCGCGACTGCCTGAAGACCGGCAGCCCGTTCGGGGTGTGCGCCATCCTGGACGAGCAATCCGAAGTCGGGCCCGGCGCGCAGCCCGCGCTCGTCGGCTGCCTGGCACACATCCGCCAGTGGGACATGAAGCAACTTGGCGTGTTGAACTTGCGCGCGGTCGGGGGCGAAAAGCTGCGGCTGCTCACCACCCAAGCGCAGGCAGACGGCCTGCTGGTGGGCGAGGTTGAACTCGTCGCGCCCGAAGCCGAGCACGAACTGGGCGCGCGCCACGCAAGCTGCCGGCGCGTGCTCGAAGGCCTGCTCGCAGCCGTGCCCGAGGCCGCGTCGCCCGACGAGCTCGGCCCCGCGATCGAGCCGCCACGCCGCCTGCGCTCGGCAGTGTGGGCCGGACATCGCCTGGCGGAATGGCTGCCGCTGCCCATCCCCGAGAAGCAGGCCCTGCTCGAACTGGAAGATCCACTGGCGCGGCTCGACCGCCTCGAAGCCCTGCTCGAACGGGCCGCCGGCGCGAACTAGCCGCGCTGTCCCGCCGACCACCCGGCCGGCTGCGCCTCGCTCAGGAGCAGGCGGTGAGGAGCCGGAAGCGCCGCATCCACCAACTCTCCGAGTTCCCACCACTCGGCGCCGGCGGGTTCGGCAAGGCGCGCCGCCGCGGCGCGCCCGCGCCACGTCTGCAACTCCAGCCGGTAGTGAGTGAAGTCGTGATGGCGCCGAGGCAGCCGCTCCAGACCGATCACGCCCAGCCCGAAGCGCGCCTGCACCGCCGCGCCAAGGGCGGCCTCGTCAAGATCCGGCTCGAACTGCGGCAGGGCCAGCAGGCCGCCCCAGATGCCCGCCGGCGGCCGGCGCTCGAGCAGGACCTGCGTTCCATGGGTGAGCAGCACGAAGCTCGCCGCGCGCACCGGCCGCTCGCGGCGCGGACGCGCACCGGGAAGCGAGGCCTGCCGACCCTCGGCGCGCGCCACGCAACTGGAGGCCACGGGGCAGTCCCCGCAGGCGGGGCGAGAACGCGTGCACACCGTGGCCCCCAGGTCCATCAGCCCCTGCGTGTAGGCCTCCACATGGCGGTCGGGCAGCGCCTCGCGCGCCAGACGCCATAGCGCGCGCTCCACCGCCCCTGCGCCGGGCCAGCCGGCCACGCCAAAGTGGCGGGCGAACACCCGCTTGACGTTGCCGTCGAGGATCGCGGCGCGCTCGCCGAAAGCGAACACCGCGATGGCCGCCGCCGTCGACGCCCCGATGCCGGGCAGGTGCGCCAGCGCCTCGGCCGATTCCGGGAAGCGCCCGCCGTGCTGCGTCACCACTGCCTGGGCGCAGGCGTGCAGGTTGCGGGCACGCGAGTAATAGCCCAGCCCTGACCACAGCGCCATCACCTCCTCGACCGGTGCGGCCGCCAACGCGGCCACGGTCGGGAAGCGCGCCAGGAAGCGCTCGTAGTAGGGGATCACCGTGGCGACCTGGGTCTGCTGCAGCATGACCTCGGACAGCCACAGCCGGTAAGCGTCGCGGGTGCCCTGCCAGGGCAGGTCGTGGCGCCCGTGGCGCCGCTGCCAGGCAACGACGCGCTCGGCGAATCCGCTCACCAGCCGGCGGCTCAGGCGGCGAGCGCCTCGACGGGGCGCAGCTCGCCGCGCCGCGCCAGGATGCGCACGCGCTCGGCCAAGTGTCCGAGCATGTCGAGCTGGCCTTGCGCGTCCTCGAGCGCCGACTCGAGCTCGCCGATGCGCGACTCGAGCGATTCCTGCGCCTCGCGGATGCGGGCAATCGACTCGACCCGCTTGCGCAGCTGCGCGCGCTGCTCGCGCACCTGCAGCTCCAGCGGCGGCAGCAGGCCGCGTACCCAGGCTTCGGCGTCGCGCGCGGCACCGGCCTGGATCTCGCGGCTGCGCGACACCACGGTGTCGAAAAAGCGCTCGATCATCGTCCACTTGTGATGCGTGAGGACGGCCAGGGTGCCAAAGGCTGAGCTGAAGGTCCGTTCCGCGGCGTCGATCTCGTCCAGGCTGCGCGCCAGGTTGAAGCTCACCGGCGGCGTGAGCGCCCAGCCCAGCTCGGTGGCGAAGCTCTTCTGCACGCCCAGCACCATCTGCTCGATCTCGCCGAGCTTGCGGTTGGCGCGTTCGAGGTCGGCGCGCACCGCGCCGAAGAACTCGCGCACCGCGCCCGTCAGCTGCACCGACAGGGTGGCGGTGCTCATGCGGCTGCGCGTCTCGAGCACCCGCTTGCGCAACGTGTCGAGCCGCAGCGGCATGTAGGCCTCGTCGGCCAGGCGCGTGAGCACCGCGCGGGCCGCCAGGAAGCGGCGCACCACGTCCTCGAACTCGCGCGCCTCGGCTTCGGCGCGCGTCTGCAGGCGGCTGACCTGACTCTGGTTCTTGCCCTGCAGGGCGCGCAGTTCGTAGAGCTGCTCGATCAGACCGCGCTCGCGCGCGTCAAGCGCGTGGCGGGTCTCGCCGGCCACCCGATCCACCAGGCCGAGCGTCTGGTCGCGCACGATGCGCTGCTTGGCCGGCACGAGCAGTCGCACCAGGGCGTCCTCGAGGTCGGGCAGGCGGCTCGCCGCCAGCAGGTCCGGGTCGCTGTTGACCTTGGCCACCAGGCCCTTCTGCGCCGAGACCGCGAACACCCGCTCGGGCTCGAGTTCCAGGGTCGTGGCCACATGGCCGAGCTGGCGGCGCACCTCGGCCTCGATCTCGGCCTCGCTGCGCAGCGGATCCCACAGGCCGTCGATCTTGTTGAGCACGGCAATGTGGTTGTCGTGCTGCCCGCCGTCGGCCACGATCTGCCGCCACACGTCGAGGTCGCTGCGCGTCACCCCGGTATCGGCGGCGAGCACGAAGATCACCGCGTGGGCGCGCGGCACGAGCGACAGCGTGAGTTCAGGCTCGGTGCCGATCGCGTTCAGGCCCGGCGTGTCGAGCACGACCAGGCCCTGCTTGAGCAGCGGATGCGGAAAGTTGATCACCGCGTGCCGCCAGCGCGAGATCTCGATCGTGCCGTCGGCGTGCACCGCGACGCTCTGGTCGGGATCCTCCGGGTCGAACAGCCCGAGCTCGCGCGCCTTGGCTACCGGCACACGCAGGGTCTCGGCCACCAGGCGCAGGGCCTCGAGCATGCCGTCGGGAGAGCGCGTGTCGAGCGGGAAGACGTTCCACTCCTCGGCCATGCGCTTGAAGTCGGTGGTGGTGCCGGCGCGGGCGCGCGTCTCGATGGGCAGGGCGCGGATGCAGGGCGGCAGCGAGTCGTCGTAGAGCAGTTCGGTCGGGCACATGGTCGTGCGCCCGGCCGACGAGGGCAGGATGCGGCGCCCGTAGTCGGCAAAGAAGATCGCGTTGATCAGTTCGCTCTTGCCGCGCGAGAACTCGGCCACGAAGGCGACGGTCAGCTTGTCCTGCGCCAGGCGCTCGAGCGCCAGCGCGATGCGCGCCTCGCCCTCCGGCTCGGCCAGGCGCGACTCGCCCAGCCAGCGGCGCAGGTCGCCGATGGATACGGCCAGCGCGTCGCGCCAGGCGCCGTACTCCTCGAAGCTGGAAGCAAGTTGGGCCATGGGAAAGAACCGCCGATGAGGGCAGGCAGGAATCTATAGCACGCACCTGCCGCCGAGCGACGCGCGCCTCCCGCACTTGCGGAAGGCACGCGTGGCCTCTCGCCCACGCTCAGCGCCGCTGGCAGCGCGGGCACCAGTAGGTGGCCCGCTGGCCCTGCACGAGGCGCCGCACGGGGGTCCCGCAGACACGGCAGGGCAGGCCTGCGCGCCCGTAGACCGCCGCCTCGCGCATGAAATAGCCCTGCTCGCCTTCGGCCGACACGAAGTCGCGCAGCGTCGAGCCGCCCACCGCGATCGCCTCGGCCAGCACCTCGCGCACCGCCAGCGCCAGGCGCGCGCAGCGCGGCGCCGACAGCCGTCCGGCCGCCGTGCGCGGGTCGATGCCGGCGCGAAACAGGCTCTCCGAGCAGTAGATGTTGCCCACGCCCACCACCACCTGGCCGGCGAGCAGCAGCGGCTTGATCGCCACCGTGCGGCCGCGCGTGTGGCGGTGCAGCCAGTCGCCGTCGAAGCGCGCGTCGAAGGGCTCGACGCCAAGGCGCGCGAGTGCGGGATGCGCCAGCACCTCGCCCGCGGTCGAGGGGTGCCAGAGCACGGCGCCGAAGCGCCTCGGATCGGTCAGGCGCGCCAGCGCGCCGCGGAATACGAGATCGAGGTGGTCGTGGGCGCGCGGCGCCGGGGCGGGGCGCGAATGGATGCGCCAGACCCCCGTCATGCCCAGGTGCGAGAGCAGCGTGCCCGCGTCGAAACGCCACAGCAGGTACTTGCCGCGGCGCTCGAGCGCCCTGAGCACCGCGCCGCGCAGCAGCGCGTCGAGCTGCGCAGGGACGGGCTGGCGCAGGCGCGGCTGGCGCACGACGACGGCCTCGACGGGATGGCCGACCAAGTGCGGCTCGAGCGCGCGGCGCGTGACCTCGACTTCCGGCAGCTCAGGCATGGAGCGGGCGTTCTGCTAATGTCATCGTCGACTCTCCCTCCTGCCCTTCCCCATGGTCGTTTCCTTCCGCCGGCACCGCCTGGCCGCTTGTCTCGCCGCCGCGCTGGCGATTCTAGGTGCGGCCGCGGTGCCTGCCCACGCGCAAGACAGCGCCGCGCCCGCCACCGAGGCGCTGCCCGAGGTCGACCTCACCGGCCGGCTGCTGTTCCAGATCATGGCCGCCGAGGTCGCCGCCCAGCGCGGCGAACTGGGCGCCGCCTTCAAGACTTACATGAGCATGGCCAGCGAAACGCGCGATCCGCGTCTGGCGCGGCGCGCGGCCGAGATCGCTCTGGGCGCGCGCGCCAGCAACGAGGCGCTCGAGGCCATCGTGCTGTGGCGTCAGCTCGCACCGCAGTCGCGCGAGGCGACCGAGGCACTGGCCACGGTCTACCTTTCGCGTGGCCGCTATGACGAGGCCCAGCCCCTGGTGGCCGAGTTGCTCGCGCAGTCCGACCGGCCCGCGGACGT
Organism: Burkholderiaceae bacterium; assembly: GCA_035454085.1. Lineage (GTDB taxonomy): Bacteria > Pseudomonadota > Gammaproteobacteria > Burkholderiales > Burkholderiaceae_F > DAOTEJ01. The sequence goes on from DAOTEJ010000004.1 coordinate 40,955, forward strand.
GCTGGCGCGCACGCAGCGCGCCATGGCGCGCGCCGCGAACCCCGAGCAGGGCTTCGCGATGCTCGAGCGGCTCGCCCAGCCTTATTTGAAGAATGCCGACGTGCGCCTCGTGCTGGCCGCAGGCGCTCAGGCCGCCGGGCTGTCGGCGAGGGCGACCGCCGAAGCCCGCGCCGCCCTGGAGCTTGCCCCCGATTCGCCCCGAGCCGTCCTGGCGGCCGCGCAGGCGCTGCTTGGCACCGATCCCAAGGCCGCCGCCGCGCTGCTCGCACAGTTCCTGACTCGCCATCCTGCGGCGGCCGACGTGCGCCTGGCCTACGCGCGCGTGCTGCTGGCGAGCGGCGACACCGCCGCTGCGCGCAAGCAGTTCGCCCAGCTCGTACAGGATTCGCCGCGTAACCCGGACCTGCTCTACAGCCTGGGCGTGCTCAGCGCACAGGCCAGGCTCAGTGCCGATGCGCGCGACTACTTCACGCGCTACCTCGCGCTGCTCGAAACCTCGGACGGCGCGGTGCGCGACCCCGACTCGGTGTATCTGTACCTCGCGCAGCTCGCCGAGCAGGAGAAGAAGTACGACGAGGCCCTGGGCTGGCTGGCCAAGGTCGACGACGGCGAAAATGCCCTGCGCGCGCGTCTGCGCGAGGCGCAAGTGATGGCGCGTCAGGGCAAGCTCGAGCAGGCGCGGGGCCATCTGCAAAAGGTCCAGGCCAGCTCGGACGAGGAGCGCACCCAGCTGGTGATCGCCGAAGCCCAGCTGCTGCGCGAGGCCAAGCGCAACCAGGAGGCGCTGGCGCTGCTCGAGAAGGCGCTCGCCGCCTCGCCCAATGACCCGGAACTGATCTACGACACCGCCATGGCCGCCGAGCGGCTCGACCAGGTCGAGCGCATGGAGACCCTGCTGCGCCAGCTGATCGCCGCCAAGCCCGACCACGCACACGCCTACAACGCGCTGGGCTATTCGCTGGCCGACCGTAACGTGCGACTGGCCGAGGCGCGCACCCTGATCGAAAAGGCCCACGCCCTGGCCCCCGACGACGCCTACATCCTCGACTCGATGGGCTGGGTGTATTTCCGCCAGGGCGACCTGGCCAAGGCGCGCGAGTATCTCGAACGCGCCTACAAGCTGCGCCCCGAGGCCGAGGTCACGATCCACCTCGCCGAAGTGGTCTGGGCCCAGGGCGACACCGAGCAGGCGCGCAAGCTGCTGCGCGAGGCGCGCGCCCAGGAACCGGACAACGAGCTGCTCAAGTCCACGCTCGCGCGCCTCAAGATCCGACTCTGATGCGCCTGGTCCTGCTCGCCGGGACGCTGGCCCTGACGGCCTGCGCGAGCCTCTCGCCCCCGCCACCGGAGGCGAGTTGGAGCGGGCGTTTCTCTGCCAGCGCGCGCATGCCCGATCGGACCGAATCCCTGAGCGGCGGCTTTCGGCTCGAACAGCACGGCGACGCCACCCGCCTCGACCTGACTTCGCCGCTGGGCAACACCCTGCTGCGGGTCGAGCAGGACAGCCGCGGCGCCCGGGCCGCCGGCCCTGACGGCGTGAGCGTCAGCGGCCCGGACGCCGAGGCGTTGAGCGAGCAGGTTCTGGGCGTGAGGCTGCCGGTGGCCGGCCTGCCCTACTGGATCGACGGCCGGCCCGCTCCCGACGCGCGGCGCGCCATACCGAAGGGCAGCGAAGCCGGGTTCGAGCAGGACAGCTGGACCGTGAGCGTGCTCGAACGGGACGCCGAGGGCCAAGCGCGCCGCGTGCTGCTCGAGAGGCCGGCGCAGCCCGGCCTGCCGGCGCTGCGCGCGCTGCTGGTGGTCGATGCGCGCAGTGGCCGCAAGCATGAGCGCTGAGCCGATGCACATCGAGCCGCGCCTGATGCTTGGGCTGCCCGCGCCGGCCAAGCTCAATCTGTTTCTGCACGTGCTCGGCAGGCGCCCGGACGGCTACCACGACTTGCAGTCGGCGATGCAGCTGATCGACCTGGCCGACAGCCTGGACTTCGAACTGCGGCCCGACGGCGCGCTTGATCGCAGCGGCGACCTGGTGGGCACGGCGGAGGGCGACCTGTGCCTGCGCGCCGCGCGGCTGCTCCAGGCCGCCACCGGGTGCCGCCTGGGCGTGCAGATCCGGGTGCGCAAGCGCATTCCGGCGGGCGCCGGCATGGGGGGCGGGTCCTCCGACGCCGCCACCACGCTGATCGCCCTCAACCGCCTCTGGCGCCTCGGCCTGGACCGCGCCACGCTGGCCCGCCTGGGCCTGCAACTGGGGGCCGACGTGCCGTTCTTCGTGGCGGGCCGAAACGCCTTCGTCGAGGGCCTTGGGGAAATCCTCAGTCCGCTCGATCTGCCCGCCCGGCGCTACGTGGTGATCTGGCCCGGGGTGCCCCTGGCCACCGCTGCGATCTTCAGTGATCCCGGTTTGACACGGGATGGGCCAGCCACGAAAATAGCGGTCTTTTCCGCCGCGCTTGGCGACTCGCCCCGGGCTCTATTCGGGTCGAACGCGCTGGAGCCCGTGGCCCGGCGCCATGCAGCGGAAGTGGACGATGTGCTGAGCTGGCTCGGACGCTTCGGGCAGGCGCGCATGACAGGGTCCGGTTCAGCCGTGTTCGTCGCGGTCGAGTCGGACGACGCGGCCCGGCGGGCCACGCAAGGTCTGCCGGACGCTTGGCGGTCCTGGGTCGTGAACTCGCTCGACCGCCATCCGCTGTCTCCGTGGTGAGCCACCGCGGGCCAGGCGAAGGTTTCAGTGCTGGGGAGTCGCCAAGCTGGTTAAGGCACCGGATTTTGATTCCGGCATACGAGGGTTCGAATCCTTCCTCCCCAGCCATCTACAGCGCCGGGAGCATCGCGCAGGCGATGCCTCCCGGTCTTGTTTTTTGGCGCGCCCCTGGCGCATGCGTGATTGAGGCGGCCCGCCCGCACACGGTCGAGCGTGATCATGGTCCCGATGGTTCCGGAAAACCTGATGGTCTTCTCGGGCAACGCCAATCCCCGGCTTGCCCAGGCGGTCGTTCAGCACCTCAACATCCCGCTCGGCCGCGCCAGCGTGAACCGGTTCTCCGACGGCGAGGTGATGGTCGAGATCAACGAGAACGTGCGCGGCCGCGACATCTTCGTTCTGCAGTCGACCTGCGCCCCGACCAACGACAACCTGATGGAGCTGATGATCATGGTCGATGCGCTCAAGCGCGCCTCGGCCGGACGCATCACCGCCGCCATTCCGTACTACGGCTACGCGCGCCAGGACCGCCGCCCGCGCAGCGCCCGCGTGGCGATCAGCGCCAAGGTCGTGGCCAACATGCTGCAGGCCGCGGGCGTGAACCGCGTGCTCACCATGGACCTGCATGCCGACCAGATCCAGGGCTTCTTCGACATCCCGGTCGACAACATCTACGCCAATCCCATCCTGCTGGGAGACCTGTGGAAGCACAGCTATCCCAACCTGGTGGTGGTCTCGCCCGACGTCGGCGGCGTGGTGCGCGCCCGCGCGCTGGCCAAGCGCATGGACGCTGACCTGGCGATCATCGACAAGCGCCGCCCGCGTGCCAACGTGGCCGAGATCATGCACATCATCGGCGAGGTCGAGGGCCGCACCTGCGTGATCATGGACGACATCGTCGACACCGCCGGCACCCTGTGCAACGCGGCCGGCGCGCTCAAGGAGCGTGGCGCGGCGCGCGTGCTGGCCTACGCCACGCACCCGGTCCTGTCGGGCAAGGCGGTGGAACGCATCAACGCGTCGGTGCTCGACGAGGTCGTGGTCACCGACAGCATTCCGCTGAGCCAGGAGGCGGCAGCCTGCCCCAAGATCCGGCAGCTTTCGTGCGCCGGCCTGCTGGGCGAAACGATTTCGCGCATTGCGCGCGAAGACTCGGTGAGCAGTCTGTTCAGCGAGTGAAACCCGCCCCGTGGCTGGTCGCGGCCCGGGCGAACCATTAGGAGTCCAACATGAAGATCATCGCCAGCAAGCGTGAAGCGCAAGGAACGGGTGCGAGCCGCCGCCTGCGTCACGCCGACCTCGTCCCGGGCATCGTCTACGGCGGCAAAGCCGAGCCGACCTCCATCGAGACCTCGCACAACGAACTCTTCCACGCCCTGCGCAAGGAAAAGTTCCACGCCTCGGTGCTCGCCCTCGAACTCGACGGCAAGGAAGAGCGCGTCCTGCTGCGCGCCTTCCAGATGCATCCCTGGAAGCCCCAGGTCATGCACGTCGACTTCCAGCGCGTGGCCGAGGACGAGAAGCTGCACATGAAGGTGCCGCTGCACTTCACCGGCCAGGAAGACTCGCCCGCGGTGAAGGCCTCTCAGGGCCTGGTGAGCCACGTCAAGACCGAGATCGAGATCGCCTGCCTGCCGCGCGACCTGCCCGAGTTCATCACCGTCGACCTCTCGGCGCTCAAGGGCAACGAGACCGTGCGCGTGCTCGACATCAAGCTGCCCGAGGGCGTGAGCGCCGTGCTCAAGGGCAAGGAGAACCCGGTCCTGGTGAGCGTCACCATCAAGGGTGGCACCGCCGAGGAAGAGACCGGTGCGCCCGTGGCCGCCGCCGAAGTGCCGGCCACGGCCCAGAAGGCTCCGGCCGCGGCGCCTGCGCCGGCCGCGGCAAAGAAGAAGTAAGCCGATCCTTCCAGATCGTTCGAGGCCCGAGGGTCCCTGCCCTCGGGCCTTTCCGTTTTCTCGGCGTCGGTGCCCCGCATCGATCCCGCTGGCGCGCATCCCGCGCCCCGCCTGCCGCGCATGTTGCCGGCACGATTGCCCGAGGAGGGCCGCATGAACACTCCCCCCACCGACGCCGGCTTCGGCACCCTGGGTCTGGAACCCGCGCTCTTGGGCGCACTGTCCGCCCTCGGCTACGAGGAACCCACGCCCATCCAGAGCCAGGCCCTGCCGGCGCTGCTCGAGGGCCGCGACGTCCTGGGCCAGGCAGCCACCGGCACGGGCAAGACCGCCGCCTTCGCGCTTCCCATGCTGCAGCGCTACGCCCTGGGGCAGGAGCGCTCGGCCGCGCCGCGCGTGCTGGTGCTCGTGCCCACCCGCGAACTGGCGATGCAGGTGAGCGAGGCCTTCCACAGCTACGGGGCGAAGCTCGGTGCCGTGGTGCTGCCGATCTATGGCGGCCAGGAGTTCGGCCGGCAGGTCACCGCGCTGCGGCGGGGCGTGCATGTCGTCGTGGCCACGCCGGGACGGGCGCTGGACCACCTGCGCCGCGGCACGCTCGACCTGTCCAAGGTCGGCGCCATCGTGCTCGACGAGGCCGACGAAATGCTCGACATGGGCTTCGCCGAGGACATCGAGCTGCTGTTCGACGCCCTGCCCGATGGCCACCAGACGGCGCTGTTCTCGGCCACCCTGCCCCCTCGCATCGCCGCCATGGCGGACAAGCAGCTGCGCGACCCGGTGCGCATCCTGATTCCGCGCGAGAAGCTCGCCGCCGGCGAGGCGCCGCGCGTGCGCCAGGTGGCCTACGTCGTGCCCCGCGCCCACAAGGACGCGGCGCTCGGCCGCGTGCTCGACCTCGAGTCGCCCAGCCTCGCGATCGTGTTCGCGCGCACGCGCACCGAGGTCGATGCGCTCACCGAGCGGTTGCGCGGCCGCGGCTACCAGGTCGAGGCGCTGCACGGCGGCTTGTCGCAGGACCAGCGCGACCGCGTGATGAAGCGCGCGCGCGCCAACGCGGTCGACGTGCTGGTGGCCACCGACGTGGCGGCACGCGGCATCGACATCGACCACCTGAGCCACGTGGTCAACTACGACGTGCCCGCCTCGCCCGAGGCCTACACGCACCGCATCGGCCGCACCGGGCGCGCCGGGCGCGAGGGCGTGGCCATCACCCTGCTCGAGCCGCGCGAGCACCGCCTGCTGCGCAACATCGAGGCGATGACGCGCCAGAAGGTCGACATCGCCCACGTGCCCACCGCCACCGACGTGCGCGCACGCCGGCTTGACCTCACCCGAGCCGCGCTGCGCGAGACCATCGAGAGCGGCAAGCTCGACAGCTATCGCGTGGTGGCCGAGAGCCTGGCCGAGGACTACGACGTGCTCGACGTGGCGGCCGCGGCCGTGGCCCTGGCGCACAAGGCCGCGCTCGGCGAGGAGCGCGACGAAGTCGACATCCCCCGCATCGAGCTCGACCCGCGCGGCCGGCCGCAGCGCGAGACGCGCCCCTACGCCCCGCGCTCGCGCGAGGGCGGCGCGCCCGCCCCGTACCCGCGCGAGCCCGCCGGCGAACGCCCGCGCCGCGCCCACGAAGCCGACGCCGAGCGCCCCGCGCGAGCGCGCAAGCCGCGCGGCACGGACGCCGGCATGGTGCGCCTGTTCATCGGCGCGGGCCGCGAGGCCGGCATCCGCCCGGCGGATCTGGTGGGAGCGATCGCCAACGAGACCGGGATGGACGCGCGCCAGATCGGCGCGATCGAGATCGCCGACCGCTTCTCGCTGGTCGAGGTCGACGCCGGATCGGCGCACGAAGTGATCGAGGCGATGCGCAACACCAAGCTCAAGGGCCGCAAGGTCACGGTGCGCAAGGATCAGCCCAAGCGCGCCACCAGCGCCCGCGAGTGAGCTCCGGCGCGGGCCGGCGCCCGCGCCCGCGCTGCGGCACAATCGCGGCCCCGAGATCCCACCACCGCTGACCGTAGAACCGTGAGCAACACGCAAGATCCCGGCCTGCGACTGATCGTCGGCCTGGGCAACATCGGCGCCGAGTACGAGCGCACCCGCCACAACGCCGGCTTCTGGTTCGTCGACGAACTGGCGCGCGCGCACGGTGCGCACTTCAGCGCCGACCGGAAGTTCCAGGGCGAGACCGCGCGCCTGCGCGCGGGCGGGCGCGAGGTCTGGCTGCTCAAGCCCTCGACCTACATGAACCGCTCGGGGCAGAGCGTGGTGGCGCTGGCGCTGTACTACAAGATCCTGCCGACGCAGATGCTGGTGGTGCACGACGAACTGGACCTCGCTCCGGGCGTGGCCAAGCTCAAGCGCGGCGGCGGGCACGCCGGGCACAACGGCCTGCGCGACATCCAGGCCAAGCTCAGCACCCCCGACTTCTGGCGCCTGCGGCTGGGCATCGGCCACCCGCGCAGCCTGGGCTTCACTCAGGAGGTCGCCGACTTCGTGCTGCACCCGCCCTCGCGCGAGCACGAGGCCCTGATCCTCGAGAGCATCGACCACGGCCTGGCCGCCGTGCCGGCCCTGCTCGAGGGCCAGTTCGAGCGCGCGATGATGAAGCTGCACCGCGCCGCCCCCCAGCCGGCCGCCCCCCAGCCCGCTGCACCTGCAGCCGCTCCCAAGCCTGGCGCGCCCGCCGTGCCCGGCCTGCCCACCCCGCCCACCGAGGCGCCCAAGGGCTAGCGCCGCGTGGCCGCCGATTCGCCCAGCTTCACGATCCACGCCGGCCCGCGAGCGGCGGAGCACATCGCGCGCGAGGGCCTGCGCCCCGCCGATATCGCCTGCGTGCCTGCCGCGGCGGGCGGGCCCAAGGGGCTGGGCCTCATCCCGCTCGACCAGCGCCTGTTCGGTGGCTGGCTGGGCGACAGCCCGGTGGAGCTCATCGGCGCCTCGATCGGCGCCTGGCGCATGTGCGCCGCAGCCCAGCACGACGCCCCGGCGGCGCTCGCGCGGCTGGCCGACGCCTACGTCGCCCAGACCTATCCGCCCCGGCCCAGCGCGCAGCGCGTCAGCGCCGAGTGCCGGCTGATCGCTCGGGCGGCGCTGGGCGCGGGCCTGCTCGCGCTGCGGCCCAACGCGCGCCTGAGCGTGATCACGGCGCGCGCCCGCGGCGCGCTCGACCGCCGCTCGGGCAAGCGCGCCTTCGCGCGGGCTGCTCTGGCCAATCTGCGCGGCCGCGCCCATCTGGCCACGCACATGGAGCGCGTGGTCTTCGCGACCCCGGCCGCGCGCTTCCCGCGCGAGCCCTTCGACCGCTTCGGCCTGCGGCGCGTGGCGCTCAGCGCGGCCAATGCCGAGGACGCGCTGCTGGCCTCGGGCTCGATTCCGCTGCTGGCCGCACCGGTCGATACCCCCGACGGCGCGCCTCCGGGCGACTACTGGGACGGCGGTCTGATCGACTACCACCTGCAACTGCCCTACGCGCAGCTCGACGGGCTGGTGCTGTATCCGCACTTCGTGCCGCATCTGACCGCGGGCTGGCTCGACAAGCATCTGCCCTGGCGCGCTCACAGCCGCGCCCACCCCTGGCTGGCCAACATGGTGATGGTCGCGCCCTCGCGGGCCTTGCTCGAGCG
>DAOTEJ010000004.1:49285-71751 GCA_035454085.1 Burkholderiaceae bacterium
ACCCCTGGCTGGCCAACATGGTGATGGTCGCGCCCTCGCGGGCCTTGCTCGAGCGCCTGCCCAACCGCAAGCTGCCCGATCGCCAGGACTTCTACCGCTACGGCCTGGACCACGAGCGGCGCCAGCGCGACTGGAAGCGCGCCATCGCGGAGTGCGAGCGCTTCGCGGACGAAGTCATGGCCTGGCTGGCGCGCCCCGATCCTTCGATGCTGCGACCGCTCTAGCTCGCCCCTGCGCTCGGCCGACGCCCACACCGGCCACCGCGGACGCGAGGGCAAGGTAGGCGCTAGGGCCGGTCGCGCTCCACTTGCGCGAGGTACTCGTCCAGTCCTGCGCGCAGCGGCTTGATCATGGTGAGCAGCGTGTGAGTGCGCTTGCCGATCGTCACCCCCTCGCGCCGCTTCACCTCGACGTAGCCGCAGCGCCGCCAGAAGGCGTGGCCGCGGGGGTTGGCGAGCACCACGCCCAAGCGCATCCAGCGCGCACCACCCGCGAGCGCCCAGGCCTCGGTGGCCGCGTAGGCCTGCGCTGCCCAGCCCGACCCGTGCAGGCGCGTAGCCGCGACGAACAGCCCCAGGTGCCACGCGCCCGGTACCAGCAGGTCCACGGCCATCGAGCCCAAGCCGTCGACCGCGCCGCGCCCATCGCGGTACAGAAACACGTGCACGCGCGAGCAGGTGAACTCGGCGGGCAGCTCTCGGTCGCGCACGAGCACGGCGCCCTCGTCGGCGCGCGGCGCGTGGCCCTCGACCTGCAGCAGGTATTCGGGGCTGGCGGTCCAGAAATCCTGCACCGCGGGGATGTCGGCCTCGGTGGCTTCAAGCGCCCGTCCGCCGGACCAGGCAAACAGCGGCGCCGAGGCGGCGCTCACCAGCCGCGCACCATGACCAGCTCGCCCTCGTCCTCGGCACCGGTGTAGCGAAAGCCCAGCCGCAGATAGAGCCGGGCCGCGGCCTCGTTTCCCGACACGTGCGAGAGGTAGAGCTCGCGGGCGCCCGGACGGGTGCGCACGTGACCGACCAGCAACTCGGTCGCCCGCGCCCCGATGCCCCGGTTCTGGAAGCGCGCATCGACCATCAGGCGCCAGAGCGCGAAGTTGGATTCCTCGGGGTCGGCGCCCAGGGTCGGGTCGTAGAGCATCAGAAAGCCGGCCAATTCACCCTCGGCCTCGATCGCGCGAAACCACGCCTGCCCGCAAAAGTGGGCCTCGGCGATCGACACCGCGTTCGGCGCGACGTGGCGCGCGCCGTCACCTGCATCGAGGCGGCAGACGGCGCGCACGCTGGCGCGGGTGACTTCAACGAGTCGGACGTCCATGGCGCGGCGGGAGATTCTCAGTCTTGCGATAATCGCAGTTTGCGCCAGCAGGCGCCTCGAAAGACAAGCACCATGGGACTCAAGTGCGGCATCGTCGGTCTGCCCAACGTCGGCAAATCGACCCTCTTCAACGCCCTGACCAAGGCCGGCATCGCGGCCGAGAACTACCCCTTCTGCACGATCGAGCCCAACGTCGGCATCGTCGAGGTGCCCGACCCGCGCCTTGCGGCCCTGGCCGCGATCGTCAAGCCGCAGAAGGTCGTGCCCGCCACGGTCGAGTTCGTGGACATCGCCGGCCTGGTGGCGGGCGCGAGCAAGGGCGAGGGCCTGGGCAACCAGTTCCTGGCCAACATCCGCGAGTGCGACGCGATCGCGCACATCGTGCGCTGCTTCGACGACCCCAACATCGTGCACGTGGCGGGCAAGGTCGATCCGATCTCGGACATCGAAGTCATCAACACCGAACTCGCGCTCGCCGACCTCGCCACCGCCGAGAAGCAGCTTGCCAAGTACAGCAAGGTCGCCAGGAGCGGCGGCGACAAGGAGGCCGCGCGCCTCGTGGCCGTGCTCGAGAAGCTGATCCCCGCGCTCAACCAGGCGCGTCCCGCCCGCAGCGTGGACCTGTACGAGGAAGAGAAGGCCGTGATCCGCCCGCTCTTCCTGCTCACCATGAAGCCCACCATGTATGTGGCCAACGTCGAGGAGCACGGCTTCGCGGCCAACCCGCTGCTCGAGCGCGTGCGCGAGCACGCCGCGCGCGAGGGCGCGCCGGTGGTGGCCGTGTGCGCCAAGGTGGAGGCCGAGATCTCGGACCTGCCCGACGAGGACAAGGCCTTCTTCCTGGCCGACATGGGCATGGAAGAGCCCGGCCTGAATCGCGTGATCCGCGCGGGCTACACCCTGCTGGGCCTCGAGACCTACTTCACCGCCGGGGTGAAGGAAGTGCGCGCCTGGACCATCCACCACGGCGACACCGCGCCCCAGGCCGCGGGGGTGATCCACACCGACTTCGAGCGCGGCTTCATCCGTGCCCAGACCATCGCCTACCCCGACTTCATCGCCCACAAGGGCGAACAGGGCGCGAAGGAGGCCGGCAAGATGCGCGCCGAGGGCAAGGAATACGTCGTGCAGGACGGCGACGTGCTCAATTTTCTGTTCAACGTCTGATCGACACCGAATCGCGGCCGCTTGCGCCGGGTCAAGGCCGCGCCAGGCCGCCCGCCTACGGTGCAAGAGCGCGTGCGGCCCCTCGCCGCCGCGCGCTCATATGCGCCCGTTGGCCAGCGTCCTTTTGATCGCGCCCGCTCTTGGAGCGGGTTGGATGGTGCGACTGGGTGCCCTCGCGCTCCTGATCGGCCTGGCAGGCTGCCAACCGGCACCGCCGACCGCGGCAGACCGCGCGCTCGCGGCCGGTGACTGGCACCGCTTCGAAGCCAACTTCACGGCGGCCGGCCAGCGCACCGAACTCGACCTCGGCGAGTCGCGGCACGCCGCCATCCTCGATCTGCGCGGCTCAATGCTGGTGTCGAGCGACGAGGCGCCTGCCCGCGGCTTCGGCGTCCAGGTGATCGGCTTCTCGGACACCGAGTCCGGCTTCGTGGGCCGCGCCGTGTGGACCGACGAGCGCGGCGACAAGCTCTTCAGCGCCCTGCGCGGCCAGAGCGTGCAGGGTGGCGCCCGGATCGAGGGCAGCTTCCTGGGCGGCACCGGCCGCTTTGCCGGCGCCCAGGGCAGCTACGAATTCGTGTGGCGCTTCGTCCTCGAGACCGAGGATGGCAAGGTGCAGGGGCGCGCGCAGGACGTGCGGGGACGCTTGCGGGTTGGCGGTTCGGCACCGCCCGCGGAGCGGCCGTCATGAGCGCCCCCCTGAGGACCGTGCTCGGCGCCGCGCCCTTCGCACTGGCCCTGGCGCTGTGGTTCATGCCCGTGCCCGCGGGCCTGGCGCCGGCGGCCTGGCACCTGTTCGCGGTGTTCGCCGCGGCCATCGCCGCGGTCGTGATCGGCGTGCTGCCCCTGCTCACGGCCTCGGCGCTGGCGGTGGCGGCGGTGATCCTGACCGGCACGCTCAAGCCCGAGCAGGCGTTCTCGGGCTTCGCCAACTCGAGCGTGCTGCTGGTCGTGATCGCCTTCATGGTCGCGCAGGCGGTGGTCAAGTCCGGCCTGGGCCAGCGCCTGAGCCTGATCGCCGTCAGCCTGTTCGGTCGCTCCGCGCGCGGCCTGGCCTACAGCATCGTGATCACCGACGCGCTGATCGCGCCCGCCTTCCCGAGCAACACGGCGCGCGCCGGCGTGCTCTACCCGGTGGTGCTGTCGGTGGCACACGGCGCCGGCTCCTATCCCGAAGACCCGGCCAGGCGCCGCCTGGGCAGCTACCTCATGTACTGCGGCATGGCGAGCCTGGCGGTGTCCTCGGCGCTGTGGATGACGGCGACCTCGGCCAATCCCATCGGGGTGCAGATCGCGCGCCAGTTCGGCCTCGAGATCGGCTTCGGTAGCTGGCTGCTCACCGCCTCGGTGCCGGCCCTGCTGGCCATCGGCCTGCTGCCGATCGTGGTCGGCTGGCTCTTCCCGCCGGGCGTGGGCGCCACGCCCGAGGCGCCGGCCGCGGCGCGCGCCGAACTGGCCGGGATGGGGCCGCTGTCGCGCGCGGAGCGCATCACCGCCGCCGTGTTCGTGCTGATGGTGGCGGGCTGGGTGGTGTCGGATCCGCTCAAGCTCAACAACACGGCGATCGCCTTCGCTGGGCTGGGAGCCCTGCTGGTGGCGCGCGTGCTCACCCTCAAGGACATCTCCGGGCAGGGCGACACGCTCGTGACCTTCATCTGGCTGGCGGTGCTCTTTGCCCTGAGCGGCCAGCTCAATGCGCTCGGCTTCATGAGCTACGTGGGCGAGCGCCTCGCCCTGCGCCTGCAGGGGCTGTCGTGGCCGGCGATCTACGTGGCCCTGATTGCGCTCTACGTGCTGATCCACTACCTCTTCGTGAGCCAGTCTTCGCAGGTGCTCGCGCTGCTGGGCGTGTTCCTCGACGTGGGAATGCGCGGCGGCGTGCCTGCTCCGCTGATGGCCTACGGGCTGCTCTTCGCCAGCAGCTACTTCTCGGTGATCACGCCCCAGGCAGGCAGCCAGAACATCATCTTCGCGGCGAGCGGCTACCTCGATCAGCGTGAGCTCTATGTGAAGGGGCTGGTCATGACGCTGTTCTTCATGGCCATCTTCCTCGTGGTCGGCACCCCCTGGATCGTCCTGGTAACGCGCTAAGCTCGCGGCGCGCGCGCCGTCGACTGACGGTCGCGCGCGCTGCCGTCCTCCCTGGGCCATCAAGGATCCCGCGTGAATGCCGATCTCAATTGCCGCGTGACCGAGCTGTGGCTCTATCCCATCAAGGGTTGCGCGGGCGTGCGCCTGCACAGCGCCACCCTGGCCGACACCGGCCTCGAGCACGAGGGCATCGGCGACCGCGAATGGGTGCTGGCCGACGCCGCAGGCGAGTTCCTCAGCCAGCGCAGCCACCCGCTGATGGCCCTGGTGCAGCCGCGCCTCACCGCCTCGAGCCTGAGGCTCAAGGCCCCCGGCATGATCGACCTCGACCTGCCCTTCGACAGCGAGGGCGACGTGGTGCGCGTGCAGGTGTGGAACGACGAGCTCGCCGGCGTCACGCAGGGCGAACTGGCCGACACCTGGTTCAGCCGCTACCTGGGCACGCCCTGCCGCCTGCTGCGCTTCGACCCCGAGCAACGCCGCCTGGCGGCCGCTCGCGATACCGGCGCGGTGGCCGCGCCCTACAAGTTCGCCGACGCCTTTCCGCTGCTGGTGCTGGGCGAAGGCTCGATGGACGACCTCAACGCGCGCCTCGCAGCCCTGGGGGCGGCCCCGGTGGACCAGCGCCGCTTCCGCCCGAATGTGGTGCTGGGCGACATGCCGGCGCACGAGGAGGACTTCCTGGCCACCCTGGAGCACGGCGCACTCCTGCTCGACTGCGTGAAGCCCTGCGCGCGCTGCACGGTGCCCGGGGTCGATCCCGACACCGCGGCGTCCGACACCACGGTGACCGACCTGCTCGCTTCCTATCGCCGCACGGCCGAAGGCGTGATGTTCGGCGTCAACGCCATCGTCGCCCGTGGTGCCGGTGCGCTGCTGTCCGAGGGCGACATGCTGGTCGGACGGCTGCGCTTCGGCTGAAGCCTGCTTGCGCTCGCCCGAGCGCCCGCGCGAGCTCGCGGCGCAGCTGCGGCGCGCCGCCACTGCCAGACGCTAGCGCCTTCGCCACCGACCGGCCGGGCGCGGCAAATCGCGGGGCGCTGAAGCGCTAGCGCGCGGCGGAGGAGGAGCCTTCCGCGAGCCGTCGCCAGAGCGCCTCGAGCGGCCCCTGCGCGTGGCGCGCCATCCACCAGCGGCTCGCGAGCCACTGGACGCTCACGATGGCGGCAGCCAGCAGGGCGAGCTGCCAGGTGTTCATCCAGGCGCCCCAGCCCAGCCCCCAGCCCGACAGCAGCGCCCCCATCGCCAAGGACTGGGCCAGGTAATTGCTCAGTGGCATGCGCCCCGCGGGCGCGAGCCAGGCGATCCACGCGCCACGCGCGAACCACAGCACCGCCGCGGCATAGGCGAAGGACAGCGCGGACGAGGCCAGCAGCGGGATGGCAAACAGCGGATTGGCCAGTGTTCCGGGCCCCTCGGCCACGGCCGCGAGCGAGCCAGCCGCTTGCAGCAGACCCGCGGGCAGCCCGATCAGCAGGCCCAGCACCAGCGCCCGGCGCGCGAGCCCGGGCGGCGGCTCGGCGAGCCAGCCGGCACGCACCGCCAGCAGTCCGGTGAGCATGAAGGCGTAGACCGGCACCCACAATCCGCCCAGCCAGGCCGACCAGCTGATCAGCATGAAGTCCTGCGCGCGCTGCGGCAGTTGCGCGCTCCAACTGCCACGCGTGTAGGTGAGGTAGGCCTGCGCGAGCTCGCCCGAGAACTCGCCGTCCGCGAGACTGGACCCGAGCCAGGCGACCCCCGCCAGCACCGTGGTGACGAGCGCGGCGGCGATCCACCAGCGCCGCACGGCGCGGGCAAGCGTGGCCGCGTCGCTCGTGGCGTGGCGCATCAGCAGCAGCCCGAGCAGGGCGTAGAGGTTGGTGATGTCGCCGTAGTAGGCAAGCAGGCCGTGGGCCACGCCGAAGACGAAGAGCACGGCGTAGCGCCGCCGCATGACGCGCCGCGCGTCGCGGCCCGCCGCCTCGAGCTTGCTCCACAGCAGGCCGAAGCTCGCGCCGAACAGCATCGCGAACAGCGGCATGAACTTGTATTCGACCAGCGCCGAGAGAGCGAAATAGGTGATCGCTTCGGCGCTGTCGGGCGGGCCACGGAAGTAGCCCAGCGGATTGCCCGCGCCCCACACGAAGGACTGGATGTTGACCTGCAGGATGCCGGCGAGCGCGATCGCGCGCAGGGCATCGAGGCGCAGGTCGCGCGCGGGAGCGCCGTTCACCGCCAGCGGTGCGTCACGAGGCGGCTCCCCCGGCGCACGCTCCGCCGGCATTGCGGCGTGGCCCGACCGCAGCAGGCGCCGCGGAGCGGATGGGCGCCGAGACCCTCAAGCCGCGTCGACCTTGGCCGCGGCGGCGTCGAGCAGGCCCGTGAGGCGGCGGTACTTGGCCATCAGCTCGTCCTGCGACTCGCGCCAGTCGGGGTGCAGCGGTATGCAGTCCACCGGGCAGAGCGCACGGCACTGCGGCTCGGCGAAGTGGCCCACGCACTCGGTGCACTTGTCCGGCGCGATCTCGTAGTGCTCCTCGCCGAGGAAGATGGCCTCGTTGGGGCACTCGGGCTCGCACACGTCGCAGTTGATGCACTCGTCGGTGATCAGCAGGGCCATGCGGATGGGGGCAGTAAGGGCTGCTCGGCGCGAACGGCGTTCAGTCGCGGAAGGGACCGCCCATGGTCTCGATCTTGTCCTTGAGCCAGCGCTCGACCGAGGGGAAGACGAACTTGCTCACGTCCCCGCCCATGACCGCGATCTCGCGCACGATGGTGCCGCTGATGAACTGGTACTGGTCGCTGGGGGTGAGGAACATGGTTTCGACGTCGGGCAGCAGGTAGCGGTTCATGCCCGCCATCTGGAACTCGTACTCGAAGTCGCTCACGGCCCGCAGGCCGCGCACGACCACGCGGGCATTCTGTTCGCGCACGAAGTCCTTGAGCAGCCCGCGGAAACCCGCCACTTCGACGTTGGGGTAATGCGAGAGCACCTCCCGGGCGATGGCGATGCGCTCGTCGAGCGCGAAGAAGGGCTTCTTGTTGCGGCTGTCGGCCACGCCCACCACCAGCTTGGCAAACAGACCCGCGGCTCGACGCACGAGGTCCTCGTGCCCGCGAGTGAGCGGATCGAATGTGCCGGGATAAACGGCTATGACCATCGCGAGCTTCCCCCTGTTTGCTTGAAGTCTTGTTTGACCGGCTCGAGCCGCCCCTGTGCGCGGCCGGCCCATTATTCATGCGCCCGTGGGGCGCAGCAAATGAAAGGCCACCCGGCCGGCCGTCGCGGCGCGCACCAGCTCGTAGCCCGCCGTGGCGGCGGCCCCGGCACCGAGCGGCTCCGGACCCTCGAGGTAGACCAGTCCGTCGGGCACCGCCAGCCGGCGTGCCGCGGCGAGCGCCTCCGCCTGCAGCCCCGCGGCGAAGGGCGGATCGAGGAACACGAGGTCGAAGCCCGCGGCCGGCTGCCGCGCGGCCCAGGCCAGCGCCTCGGCGCAGATCAGCTCGACGCCCGTGCCGCCCAGGCGCGCCACGGTCGCGGCGAGCTGGCGGGCAAGAGCGGGATCGCGCTCCACCAGGGTGACCGAGGCGGCGCCACGGCTGGCCAGTTCCAGGCCCAGCGCGCCACTGCCGGCAAAAAGATCCAGCCCACGCAACGCGCCGAAGTCGCCCAGCAAGTGCGTCAGCCAGTTGAACAGCGTGCCGCGCACCCGGTCGCCCGTGGGGCGCAGGCCGGGCCGGTCGGGCACCGCCAGCGGGGTGCGCTTCCAGCGCCCGCCGATGATGCGCACCTCGCCCGGTGCGGCGCTGCGCGCCGAGGCGGTTGCTAGACTGCGCGCTGACTTCCGCCCGCCCACGGGCGACGCTGCGCGCCGCGAGCCATCCGGCCCGCGCGGCGCAGCGCCCGTGCCGGCTCCTCGCTTGCTCATCCGCCCATGATAAGTCCCGCTCCCGCCAAGTCCGGCTGGCTCTCGCGCCTCAAGGAAGGCCTGACGCGCACGCGCGTGAACATCGCCGGCCTGTTCTCGGGCGGCGTGGTCGACGAGGCCTTCCTCGAGGAACTGGAATTCGCGCTGATCAGTGCCGACGTGGGCGTGGCCACCGCCGCGATCCTGCTGCGCCGCGTGCGCGACCGCATCAAGCTCGACGGCCTCAAGACGCAGGAGGAAGTGCGCAGCGCGCTGCGCGACGAACTCGCCGCGCTGCTGTCCGCCGCTGAGCGTCCACTGGATCTGGCGGCGCACGGCAAGCCGCTGGTGATCATGGTCGCGGGCGTGAACGGGGCCGGCAAGACGACCTCGATCGGCAAGCTCTCGAAATGGCTGGCCGGACAGGGCAAGACCGTGCTGCTGGCCGCGGGCGACACCTTTCGCGCCGCCGCGCGCGAGCAGCTCGCCGTGTGGGGCACGCGCAACCAGGTCGAGGTGATCGCACAAAGCGGCGGCGATCCGGCCGCGGTGGTGTTCGACGCCGTCAACGCGGCGCGCGCGCGCGGCATGGACGTGCTGATCGCCGACACCGCTGGCCGCCTGCCGACCCAGGCGCACCTCATGGAAGAGCTCAAGCGCATCCGCCGCGCGCAGGACAAGGCCCTGCCCGGCGCGCCGCACGAGGTGATCCTGATCGTGGACGGCACCAACGGCCAGAACGCGCTGGCGCAGGTCAGGGCCTTCGACGAGGCGGTCGGCCTCACCGGCCTGGTGATCACCAAGCTCGACGGCACGGCCAAGGGCGGCGTGCTGGCGGCGATCACCCAGATGCGCCCCGATCGGCCGATCCCGATCTACTTCATCGGCGTGGGCGAAGGCATCGAGGACCTGCAGCCGTTCAAGGCGCGCGAGTTTGCCAACGCACTGGTGGGACTGGACTAGGACTCGGGCGCGTCGCCCGCCGCGCGCGGGTTGCGTGGCTTGGCCGGCGCCGGGCGCTTGCCGTCCAGGATGTGGCGGATGGCGAGGATGGGATGGCGGCTGAGCATGCGCGGCCCCGCGTAGCGCATCATCACCCGCGCCTGCTCGCGCTGGGCTGGGCCGTAGCAGTGGATCTGGCAGTTGGCGCAGGTGGGCTTGTCCTCGCCGTAGGGGCAGGCCGCGAGCCGCCGCGTGGCGTAGTCCATGAAGGCGCTGCACTCCGGGCACAGGTCGCCGCCCGTGCTGGCGTGCTGGTCGCGGCACCAGATGCTCAGCATCACCTGCATGGTGCGCAGTTCGCGCGACAGGCGCGGTCCCTGCAGGCGGGCCAGGCGGCGCGAGGCGCCGTCGCTCAGAGGCTCGGAACTCATCGTTGGTTCAATCCGGTAGGCCCGGCCAGCATGAAGGCGCAGTCGCGCCGCGCGCTTGACCTCGCGCAAGCCCGCGCCCGCCCCCTCCGCAGGAGGTAGGCGTCAACCCGGCCCGTAGAATCCGGGAACTTCAGCCCCACCCCCACCATGCTCCTCGCCGCCATCGACCTGGGTTCCAACAGCTTCCGCCTCGAGATAGGACGCGTCGAGGGCTCGCACATCCTCACCCAGGGCTACTGGAAGGAGACCGTGCGGCTTGCCGCCGGGCTCGACGAGGAGCAGCGCCTGACCCGCAAGGCGATGGACACCGCGCTCGACACCCTGGCGCGCATGAACGAGCGCCTGCGCGGCCTGCCGGCCTCGCAGGTGCGCGCGGTGGGCACGCAGACGCTGCGGGTGGCGGGCAATGCGGCGGACTTCCTGCGCCGCGCCGAGAAGGTCCTGGGCTATCCGATCGAGGTCATCGCCGGCCGCGAGGAGGCGCGCCTCGTGTTCGAGGGCTGCGCGCACACCCTGCCGCTGTCGACCGCGCGCCGCCTGGTGGTGGACATAGGCGGCGCCTCGACGGAACTGATCGTCGGCCGGGGCTTCGAGGCCGAGCGCGCCGAGTCGTTCAAGGTGGGCTGCGTCAACACCTCGGTGCGCTTCTTCCAGGACGGGATCATCGACCGCGCCAGCCTCAAGAAGGCGCAGGTCGCGGTGGCGGCGGAACTGGAAGAGGCGGTCGAGCTGTTCTCGCGCCGCCACTGGGACGAGGCCTACGGCTCCTCGGGCACCGCGGGCGCGGTGTCCGACATCCTGCGCGCGCAGGGCTGGAGCGACGGCGTGATCACCGCCGAGGCCCTGCTGCGTCTGCGCCATGCCCTGCTCGAGGCGGGCGAGATCCGCCGCATCAAGCTTGCCGGCCTCAAGGCCGAGCGCCAGGAGGTGATCGCGGGCGGCGTGGCGGTGCTCTCGGCGGTGTTCGACGTGCTGGGGGTGCAAGAGATGCGGCCGGCGCGTGGCGCCCTGCGCGTGGGCGTGCTCTACGACCTGCTGGGCCGGCGCGAGCACCGCGACGTGCGCAGCATGGCGGTGGAACGCATGCAGGCGCGCTTCGGGGTCGATGCCGCGCAGGCGCGCGCCGTGGCGGTGATCGCCACCCAGTTGCACGAGGCCCTGGACCCGGAGGCCGACGCCGACGCCCGCCACCGCCTCGACTGGGCGGCCGCGCTGCACGAGGTGGGCTTCGCGGTGTCGCACGGCGACTACCACAAGCACGGCGCCTATCTGGTGCGCCACAGCGACATGGCGGGCTTCTCGACCCATGAGCAGGAGCGCGTCGCGCTGCTGGTTCTGGGGCAGCGGGGCAACCTCAGGAAGCTGGGCGATGCAATTGCCGAGCCGACGCGCCTGGCCAAGATCCTGGCGCTGCGGCTCGCGGTCATCCTGATGCACGCGCGCCGCCCGGTGCGCCTGCCCGAGTGGTCACTGCGCGCGCGCGAGGGGCGCATCGAGTTCGCGCTCGACGGCGCCTGGCTGAGCCGCCATCCGCTCACCCAGCACCTGCTCGAAGAGGAAGCCGCGACCTGGCAGCGTGCCGGCGTGGACCTGAGACTGGTGGCCCGCTGAGCCGCGCTCAGGCGAAGTCGGGATTGCAGACCGCGCGCAGCACCACCTGACGCGAACCATCACGGTCGCGCGCCGACAACCACCACACCCCGCCCTTCTTCACGGACCAGGGCTGCTCTTCGCCCGCGAGCAGCCGGCTCGCCACCAGGCCCAGGGTCGGCTGGTGTCCGACCACCACGACGGGCACCTTGGCCACCGGCCAGCCCGCGGCGACCAGCACCGCGCCGCTGTCGGCGTCCGGCGCCAGCGCATCCACCGTGACCAGCTTGCGCTGCGCCAGTTCGGCGAGCGCTCGCGCCGTCTGCTGGGCACGCGTCGCGGGGCTGGCCAGGATGCGCGCCGAGTCCGGCAGGCGCGCGTGCAGCCATTCGGCCATGCGCCGTGCCTGCTTCTCGCCGCGCGCAGTGAGCTTGCGGCCGTGGTCGGGCTCGCCGAGTTCGGCTTCGGCGTGGCGCCAGAGGATCAGTTCCAAGGAGCGGCTCCGTGGTTCGTGCGGTCGGGGTCTCAGGCGTCGTGCTGGGCGAGGCGCTCGACCAGGCGCGTCTGCGCCGGGACGGCCTGCGCCCCGCCGGACGGCGCGCGGTACTGGCCGTCGGCGCCCAGACGCCAGGCGTTGGCGCGATCGTCGAGATAGACCTTCAGTCCTTCCTCGATCACCCGGCGCTTGAGCGCGGGGTCGAGGACGGGAAAGGCGATCTCGATGCGCCGGAAGAGGTTGCGGCCCAGCCAGTCGGCGCTCGACAGGTACACATCGTCGGCGCCGGCGTTGCGGAACCAGAAGACGCGACTGTGCTCGAGGAAGCGGCCGATCACCGAGCGCACGCGGATGTTGTCGGACACGCCCTTGACGCCGGGGCGCAGGACGCAGGCGCCGCGCACGATCAGGTCGACCTTCACGCCCGCCTGCGAAGCGGCATACAGGGCGCGGACGATGCTCTCCTCGCCCAGCGCGTTCATGCGCGCCACGATGCGCGCCGGCTTGCCGGCCCGGGCGTGGCGCGTCTCGCGGGCGATCGCATCGAGCAGATGGCGGTGCAGGTCGAAGGGCGCGAGCCAGAAGTGCTTGAGCCGCTCCACGCGCGTGAGGCTGGTGAGGTGGCGGAACACCTTCTCGGCATCGCCGCACAAGTCAGGGTTCGCGGTGAGCAGGCCGAAGTCGGTGTAGAGCCGCGCCGTGCCCGCGTGATAGTTGCCCGTGCCCAGGTGCGCGTAGCGAACGAGCCGGGTGCGGCCTCGCACGCGCTCGCGCCGCGTCACGAGCAGCATCTTGGCGTGGGTCTTGAGGCCGACCACGCCGTAGACCACCTGCACTCCCACGCGCTCGAGGCGGTCCGCAAGATCGATGTTGGCCTCCTCGTCGAAGCGCGCCTTGAGCTCGACCACCACGGTGACCTCCTTGCCGCGGCGCGCCGCCTCGATCAGCAGGTCGACGAGCGTCGAGCTCGAGCCCGTGCGATAGAGCGTCATGCGGATCGCCACCACGGCCTCGTCGGTGGCGGCCTGGCGCAGCAGCGCCAGCACGGGCTCGAAGCTCTGGTAGGGATGGTGCAGGAGCACGTCGCCGGCCCTGAGCGCCTCGAACACGTCGTCCTCGGGAGCAAGTCTCGCCGGCCAGCCCGGGACAAAGGGCGGCCAGCGCAGGCGCGCATCGGTCAGCCGGTCGACAAGCTGGGTCATGCGCACCAGGTTCACCGGGCCGTCGAGCCGGAAGACGGCCTCGTCGGGCAGGCCGAACTGCGCCTGCAGCAGTTGCTCGATCGGCGGCGGGCAGGTGTTGAGGACTTCGAGCCGCACCGGATCGCCGTAGTGGCGTTGATTGAGCTCCAGGCGCAGAGCCTGACGCAGGTTCTTGACCTCGCGCTCGTCGACCGCCAGGTCGGAGTCACGCGTCACGCGGAACTGCGAGAAGCTGGCGATGCGCAGCCCCGGGAAGACCTCGTGCAGGTGCGAGCGGATCACCGAGCTGAGCAGCACGAAGGCCTGGCGGCCAGGGGCCAGCCTCGCGGCCAGCGGAATCACCCGCGGCAGCACGCGCGGCACCTTGAGGATCGCCACCCCCGCGGGACGGCCGAACGCGTCCTTGCCCTCGAGCTGGATGACGAAGTTCAGCGCCTTGTTCATCACCTGCGGGAACGGGTGCGAGGGGTCGAGCACGATGGGCGCGAGCAGCGGACGCACCTCGCGCGTGAAGTACTCCTGCACCCAGGCGGCCTGGGCCGCGTCGCGCTGCGCGTGATTGAGCACGACCACGCCCTGCTGCACCAGCAGGGGCGAGACCACGTGATTGAACAGCGCGTACATCTCGCTCACGATGCGGTGCGCGCGCGCCGAGACCTGTTCGTACAGCGGCACGGCCGGGCCGTGGCCCCCGGCCTCGCGCACCGCGTCGTAGAGGTCGATGATGCGCAGCTCGTAGAACTCGTCCAGGATCGACGAGACGATCCCGATGAAGCGCAACCGCTCGCCCAAGGGCACGGCAGGATCGGCGGCCTGGGCAAGCACGCGTTCCACCAGCGCAAGTTGCGAGAGTTCGCGGGGAATCAGCGGCGGCCCCGGGACGAGGGCCGATCGCTTCTCTGACTTCTTCACGCGCTTGACCATGACAGTCGTCGATGACGCCGGTGTGACACATCCACAGTAGCGCCGTTGCCTTGCGGCGCACCGCGCGCGAGCGACCCTGCGAGCCCTCGCGACGATTCTATTGGCGCGGCTCTGCCCGAATTGCCG
Source organism: Burkholderiaceae bacterium (assembly GCA_035454085.1). Classification (GTDB taxonomy): domain Bacteria; phylum Pseudomonadota; class Gammaproteobacteria; order Burkholderiales; family Burkholderiaceae_F; genus DAOTEJ01. The sequence goes on from DAOTEJ010000004.1 coordinate 63,462, forward strand.
TTGCGCTCGGCTGGCGCGGCGGCCGGCTCCGCGGCTTGACGCCCCGCGGCGAGCCACGGCCGGGGCCGGCTGCTCCGCAAACTGGCGAGCGCGGCAACACCCGAGGCCGCGGAGAACTCCCTCCGCCTCGCCTCGGGCACGGATCTTCCCCTTGAACGGCCGGGGTTTCAGAGAAAGTGAGCACTCTCACGAACGGTGCTTACCCGAGTATTTCACTAGGAATTGAACTTTCGGGGAGTCCCTGACTCGAAGGATTAGCACTCGCGACCGTGGAGTGCTAATGTTTTTACATGGAGGTGCACCACTTGATGAACCGATCCGCCCGCCTTTCCGACTCGACCGCCCTGGTTCCGGTGACCGCGAACCATGCCCTTGCCTTGAGCCCGCAGGGCCTGGGAAATCTGGACGCCTACATTCAGGCTGCCCAGCGCGCGCCGATGCTCAGCGCCGAGGACGAGACACGCCTGGCCCGGCGCCTGCGCGATCACGCCGACCTCGACGCGGCAGGGCAACTGGTGATGTCGCATCTGCGCCTGGTGATCTCGGTGGCGCGCGGCTATCTGGGCTACGGCCTGCCCCACGCCGACCTCATCCAGGAAGGCAACGTCGGCCTGATGAAGGCGGTCAAGCGCTTCGACCCGGAGCGCGGCGTGCGGCTCGTGTCGTTCGCGCTGCACTGGATCCGCGCCGAGATCCACGAGTACATCCTGCGCAACTGGCGCCTGGTCAAGGTGGCCACCACCAAGGCGCAGCGCAAGCTCTTCTTCAACCTGCGCAGCATGAAGCAGGCCAGCGGCACGATGGGGCAGGACGAGATCGACGCGATGGCGCGCGAGCTCAAGGTCAAGCCCGAGGAAGTGGCCGAGATGGAAATGCGCATGTCGGGCGCCGACATCGCACTCGAGGCTCACGGCGAGGGCGAGGACGAGCAGTACGCGCCGATCGCCTGGCTGGCCGACGGCGAGTCCGAGCCCACCCAGGTGCTGGCGCGGCGCGAGCGCGACCTGCTGCAGTCCGACGGTGTGCGCCAGGCGCTCGAAGGGCTGGACCCGCGCAGCCGCCGCATCGTCGAGGCACGCTGGCTCGACGAGGACGCCGAGGGCAAGGTGGGCACGGCCACGCTGCACGATCTGGCCGCGGAGTTTGGCGTGTCGGCCGAGCGCATCCGCCAGATCGAGGTCAAGGCGCTGCAGAAGATGCGCGCGGCCTTGGCCACGGCCTGAGCGTCGATCCGCCCGTCACGGCGCCCACCCGGGCGCCGTTTTTTTGGCAAGCCGCCGGCCTAGAGGAGTTGCTTGAGGTCCGCGACCACCGAGTCCATGTCCTGCTTGTGGCGCAGGTACAGGCGCACCTTGCCGTCGCGATCGAAGACATAGGCGCCGGCGGTGTGGTCGATGGTGTAGGACGTGGGCGTCTGGCCGGGCACCTTCTGGAAGAAGATCTTGAACTCCTTGGCCGCCGCCACGGTCTGCTCGGGCGTGCCCACGAAGCCGACGAAGCTCGGATCGAAGCCGGGCACGTACTGTGCGAGCACCTCGCGCGTGTCGCGCTCGGGATCCACCGTCACGAAGACCACCTGAAGCTTGTCGCCGTCCTTGCCCAGGCGGCGCTTGATCTCGGCCATGTCGGTGAGCGTCGTGGGGCATACGTCCGGGCACTGCGCGAAGCCGAAGAACACCACCACCACCTTGCCCTTGTAGTCGGCCAGGCTGCGCTGCGCGCCGGTGTGGTCGCTCATCGCCAGGGTGCGCGCGTAATTCGCCCCGGTGATGTCCACGCTCGAGAACTTGGGCTGCCCGCAGGCAGCGAGCAGCAGGGCGAGGCCCAGGGCGAACAGGTGTCTCATGGCTGCAGGCTGCGGCACGAGCGCAGGCTCAGGCGTAGTGATCGACGAGCAGCGCCGCAAAGAGCGCCGCGAGATACACGATCGAGTAGTTGAAGGTGGCCCGAGCCAGCCTGTCGCTGTAGTTGCGCAGCAGGCGCCAGGCGTAGGCCAGGAAGACGGCCCCCAGCACCAGGGCGGCGGTCAGGTAGATCAGCCCCGCCATGCGGATCGCGTAAGGCAGCGTGGTCGTGGCCACCAGCACGATCGTGTAGAGCAGGATGTGCAGGCGGGTGAATTCCGAGCCGTGCGTCACCGGCAGCATGGGCAGGCCGCTGGCGCGGTAGTCCTCGACCCGATACAGCGCCAGCGCCCAGAAGTGCGGCGGGGTCCACACGAAGATGATCAGCACCAGCAGCCAGGCCTGCGCCGGGGCCTCGCCAGTGACGGCGGCCCAACCCAGCACCGGGGGCATGGCGCCCGAGAGTCCGCCGATCACGATGTTCTGCGGCGTGTTGGGCTTGAGCAGGACGGTGTAGATCACCGCGTAGCCCACGAAAGTGGCGAAGGTCAGCCACATCGTCAGCGCATTGACCTGGGTGTAGAGCACCCACATGCCCACACCGCCCACCAGCCCCGAGAAGACGATGGCCTGCAGCGGCGTCAGGTCGCCGCGCGCCATGGGCCGCATGCGGGTGCGCGCCATCTTGGCATCGATGGTGCGCTCGATGATCGAGTTCACCGCGAAGGCGGCGCCCGCGAGCAGCCAGATGCCGATCGTGCCCATCACCACCAGGCGCAGCGGCGGCAGCCCCGGCACCGCGAGGAACATGCCGATCACCGCGCAGAAGATCGCCAACTGCGTCACGCGCGGCTTGGTGAGCGCCCAGTACTGGCGGGCGAGGAGACTGAGTGACAAGGCGTCGCCCGAGGTCGAAGGGGAGTGCATGAGAGCGGTACTGCTGAGGGGGACCCGGATTTTACCCGGCCGGCCGGGCATGGGCGGTCGCGGCGGCCTGGCGACCCGCGTCGGCGCAGCGCAGGTTGATCACCACCAGCACGGCAACCAGCGCCGCCGCCCCTCCGTTGTGGAGCACGGCCAGCGCCAGCGGCCAGGCGAGCACGATGTTCGACAGCCCGGTGACGAACTGCAGCACCAGCAGCGCCGCCAGCCAGCGGGCCGCCCGGCTCAGCCCCTCGATGCGCCAGGCGCGCCAGGCCAGCACCCCCAGCAGGGCGAACACGAACAGCGCGAAGCTGCGGTGCGTCCAGTGGATGGCGACCAGAGCCTGAAAGGGGATCACGCCGCCCGCGCCGTCCATGCCCAGCGGCCGCCACAGCGTGTAGCCGGCGGCGAAGTCCGCCTCGGGCAGCCAGCGTCCCTGACACAGAGGGAAGTCCGTGCATGCCAGCACGGCGTAATTGGAGCTCACCCAACCGCCGAGCGCGATCTGCACATACAGCACCGCGAGTGAGGCCACGGCCAGACCGCGCAGGCGCGCCGCCCCGGAAGACACCAAGACAGGCGGGCTCTCGCGCAGCGCGAGCCACACCAGCAGGGCGAGCAACGTCACGCCGCCCAGCAGATGCAAGGTGACGATGGCCGGCTGCAGCTTCATGGTGACGGTGAACGCGCCGAACGCACCCTGGACGCACACCGCAACGAACACCAGCGTCGCCAGCCAGGGCGAGGCCCGTGGCTCACGCCTATGGCGCCACCACGCCAGGCCCATCAGCACCACGATCAGCGCGCCCACGCCCGTGGCGAAGTAGCGATGGAGCATCTCGATCCATGCCTTGCCCATGGTCACCGGGCCGGTGGGCAGCGCGCTTTCGGCGGCGCGGATCTGCTCGCCTGCAGAAAGCGGATTGGAGTGCCCATAGCAGCCCGGCCAGTCGGGGCAACCCAGGCCCGAGTCGGTGAGCCGGGTGAAGGCGCCGAACAGGATCAGGTCGAAGGTCAGGAAGGCGGTGAGCCAGGCCAGGCGCCGGGACTTGTGTTCGCCGCGCGAGAACCACACCAGGGCCAGCGGCACGGCGGCGATGGCTGCGCCCTTGCCGAGCAGCAGCAGGGTGGGCGCCAGATCGACGCTCATCCGACGCGCGAAGCCTTGAGCAGCTTGTTCATATCGCGCTTCATCTTGTTGGGGTCCGCGTCCCTGGGCCAGCGCAGCATCTGGTTGCCCAGCGGATCGATGATCCAGATGTGGTCGGTCAGGCGCCCCCCCGGCGGGACGGCCAGAAAGCGCTCCAGCTCCGCCGGCTGGGCGCGCAGGAAGAAGGTGCCGTCGTGCTCGCGCATGATCGCCGTGGACAGCGGCGCCGCATCGCTGACCAGCCACACGCGCTCGATGCGGTCGCGCTCGCGGCCGGTGGTGGCGCGCACCTGGCGCATGTTGTAGAGGCGCTCGGCGCAGGCCGCGTCGCAGTCGCCGGGCGCCACCTGCACCATCACCCACTTGCCAAGCAGGGAGCGCGCGTCGAAGGGCGTGCCGTCGAGCTGCCTCAAGGCCAGGGGTGGCAGGGGCCGCTGCGGCATCACCAGTTCGCCGTAGTTGGTTCGGCCGTCCGGGGGAAAGACGTAGTAGGCGAAGTAGGAGGCGATCACCGGCGCGGCGCACACGGCGAGCACCAGCCAGAGCATGCGGTAGCTGCGCCGCGCGGGCGCGGCGGCGTTCGAGGAATCAGTCGGAGGCGGCATGACCACGGTTGCGAACGGCGAAGAAGATCATGAGAGCGGCAACGGCAGCCGCGATGGCGTACCACTGGAAGGCATAGCCCAGGTGCTTGTCCACGCCAGCCGACGGCACGGGCCAGTGCCGGCGCAGGCCGTCCGACGCGTCGCTGGTCTGCTGGACCAGCAGGCGCAGCACGGGCCGCCCGGCCACGCGCTCGTAGGCCGCGTAGTCGAGGTTTTGCCAGATGCCGGGCAAGCCTGCCACGGGCGCGTCGCCGAGTTCGAGCGAGCGTGTGGGGCGCTCCACGGCCAGCCCTTGCACGACGACCTCGCCGGCAGGCGGCGCGCCCGCCGCCACGTGCGTGCGGTCGGCCGGGTCCCGAGGCACGAAGCCGCGGTTCACCAGCACCCAGGGCGCGCCGGGCGCGACCTCGAGCGGCGTGATCACGAAGAATCCGGCGCGGCCGTCCAGTTGGCGGTTGTCGAGGAAGACCGAGGCCTCGGGAACGAAGTGTCCGCGCGCGGACACGCGGCGCGGCAGTTCGGCGGGCGCGGCGCGTCCGGCCTCGAGCGCCAGTGGCTCGGCCTGCGCCGCCGCATCCCAGCGCGCCTGCATGGCGCGCTTCTCGTCGGCGCGTCCGCTCTGCCACTGCGCCGCGGCGAGCGCGAGCGCGATCGTCGCGCACCCGGCGCCGTAGGCGAGCACGGAGCGCCACTTCATCGCCCGCTCCGCGATGGGATAATCGCCGTCCAGCCCTGGAGTCCGCGCATGCGCCTGCTGATCGTCATTGCCCTGGTGGGCATCGTTGCCTCGCTTGGCTCGGCCCTTGTGTTCCTGATGCGCGACCGCGGCACCGGGCGTCGCACCGTGCAGGCCTTGACGCTGCGCGTCGGCCTGTCGGTCCTCTTGTTCCTGTTCATCCTGTTCAGCTACTGGATGGGCTGGGTGCAGCCCCGCCTTCACTGAGCCCGGCAGGCCAAGAAAAAGCGGCGCCCTCGGGCGCCGCCTTGCCTGAGGTCGGTCGCGACGGCCTAGAGCCAGTACACCACCACGTACAGGCCGATCCAGACCACGTCCACAAAGTGCCAGTACCACGCCGCGGCCTCGAATCCGAAGTGATGCTGGGCCGAGAAGTGGCCCTTCATCAGGCGCACCAGGATCACGCTCAGCATGATGGCGCCGAGGAAAACGTGGAATCCGTGGAAGCCCGTGAGCATGAAGAAGGTCGAGCCGAAGATGCCCGAGGACAGGCGCAGGTTCAGCGCAGAGTAGGCGTGCACGTACTCGTAGATCTGCACGCCCAGGAAGGTCACGCCCAGAGCGACGGTGATGAACAGCCAGAAGATCGTCGTCTGGCGCTGGTTGGCCAGGAGGGCGTGGTGCGCGATCGTCAGCGTGATGCCGGAGGTCAGCAGCAGGGCGGTGTTGATCGTGGGCAGCCAGAAGGGGCCGATCGTGGTGAAGGCATCGACCAGCCCCGCCGGACCGCTGTGGGGCCAGGCACCGTCGAAGTCGGGCCAAAGCAGCCGGTGGTCAAAGTCGCCCAACAAGGGAGCGGTGATCACCCGCGCGTAGAACAGCGCGCCGAAGAAGGCGGCGAAGAACATCACCTCCGAGAAGATGAACCAGGCCATGCCCCAGCGGAACGACACGTCGACCTGCTTGCCGTAGAGCTTGCCCTCGGACTCGAGTGCGACCATGCCGAACCAGCCCACCATCATGTACAGCAGCAGGCTCAGGCCGATCAGCAGGCCCAGCCATCCGACCTGCATGCTGTTGACCACCGCGGCCGCACCGAAACCGGTGAAGCCCATCGCCAGCATGCCGACCATCGGCCATTGCGACGGCTGGGGGATGAAATAGCGCGCATCCGCGCCGGCACTTGCTGCTCCCATCGGGATCTCCTCTGCCTTGCTTTCTATTGGCTCACTACCCACTTCACGATGGCCAGCAGCGCGAACACGAACACCGCTGCGGCCACGACACCCATCAGGATCACGTGCACGGGGTTGAGCCGCGTCGCGTCCGATTCGTAGTCGGCGCGCCTGCGCACGCCGAAGAAACTCCAGAACACTGCCTTCGCCGTCTGCCCCAGGCTCGCGTCGCGCGGGGCGGGCGGCTTGTCCGCGGCGCTCAAGTGGGCGGCTCCTGCGCCGGCTGCGCCGACTTGGCGGTCTTGCCGGTCGCGCCCGCCACCTCGAAGAAGGTGTACGAGAGCGTGATTTCCTTCACGTCCTTGGGCAGATCGGGATCCACGAAGAACACCACGGGGAACTGCCTGACCTCCCCCGGACCCAGGGTCTGCTGCTGGAAGCAGAAGCACTCCAGCTTCTGAAAGTGCGCGGCCGACTGCAGCGGCGCGTAGCTCGGGATCGCCTGCCCGGCCATGGTGCGGCTCTCGAGGTTCACCAGGTCGTAGGTGACCTGCACCAGTTCGCCCGGATGGACCTCGAGGTGGTTCACGTGCGGTCGGAAGCGCCACGGGCCGCGCTCGTTCGCATCGAACTCGACGATCACCTTGCGGGTCTTGTCGACCTGCGTGTTGCGCGCGGCACGCTCGACCGAGGCGTCGCGGTTGGTAACCACGTTGATCCCCGTGATCTCGCAGATCTTGCGGTAGATCGGCACGAGCGCCCAGCCGAAGCCGAACATGAGCACCGCCACCACCAGCAGCTTGCGCAGCAGGGTCCGGTTGCTCTGGCTCGGCGTCGCGTCCACCGACTCAGCCCAGCAGCCAACGGCGTGCGATCACGCCCAGGAAGAAGACCACCACCACCGTGGCCAGGATCCAGCCCGTGCGTCGGTTGTCGGTCTTGCGCTCTTCGATGCGGTCCATCGGTATGCCCTTGTCCCTACGGCCTACTTCACCACCGGAGGCGTCTCGAACGAGTGATAGGGCGGCGGCGAAGACAGGGTCCACTCCAGCCCGTCGGGCGCGTGCCAGGGGTTGTCGCCCGCCGACTTGCCACCCTTGATGCACTTGAGCACGACGTACAGGAACAGCAGCTGCGTGAGGCCAAAGCCAAAGGCCCCGATCGTCGCCAGCATGTTGAAGTCGGCAAACTGCAGGGCGTAGTCGGCGTAGCGACGCGGCATGCCTGCGAGCCCCAGGAAGTGCATCGGGAAGAAGGTGACGTTGAAGAAGATGATCGACAGCCAGAAGTGCGTCTTGCCGAGCGTCTCGTCGTACATGTGGCCGGTCCACTTGGGCAGCCAGTAGTAGGCACCCGCGAACAGGGCGAAGAGCGAGCCCGCCACCAGCACGTAGTGGAAGTGCGCCACCACGTAATAGGTGTCCTGGAGCTGGATGTCGATCGGCGCCACCGCCAGGATCAGGCCGGTGAAGCCGCCCATCGTGAACACGAAGATGAAGCCCACCGAGAACAGCATCGGCGTCTCGAAGCTCATCGAGCCCTTCCACATCGTGGCCAGCCAGTTGAACACCTTCACGCCCGTGGGCACGGCGATCAGCATCGTGGCGTACATGAAGAACAGCTGCCCGGTCACCGGCATGCCGGTGGTGAACATGTGGTGCGCCCAGACGATGAAGCTGAGGATGGCGATCGAGGCCGTGGCGTAGACCATCGAGGCGTAGCCGAACAGCGGCTTGCGCGCGAACACCGGCACGATCTGGCTCACGATGCCGAAGGCCGGCAGGATCATGATGTAGACCTCGGGGTGCCCGAAGAACCAGAAGATGTGCTGGTACATCACCGGGTCGCCGCCGCCGGCCGCGTTGAAGAAGCTGGTGCCGAAGTGGCGGTCGGTCAGCGTCATGGTGATGGCGCCG
>DAOTEJ010000005.1:0-25038 GCA_035454085.1 Burkholderiaceae bacterium
GGCATGAACACCAGTCCCCACAGCCCCGTGAACACTCCGACTACCGTGCCCAGCGCCGCGCCGATGATGCCGTAGCGGCTGGCTCCCGCGCGCTTGGCGCCCAGTGCCGTGGCCACGAAGTCCGCGACCACGCCGATCGCGGTGAGCACGCCCAGAATCACCAGCGTGGTCACTGAAATCGCCTCGAAGTGGCCGATCCAGGCCGCGAGCACGATGCCCGCGAAGATCAGCGGCACGCCCGGCAAGGCTGGCAGCACCGTGCCAGCCAGGCCGACGAGCATGAGGATCACGGCGATCGTCCACCACAGCGCATCCATTGCGGACCCTTCCCTTCAGCGGCGCAGGGCGATGGCCTGCAGGTCGTTGGCCGCATCCTTGCAGCGGTCGGTGAGCGACTCCAGCACTTCGTAGATCGCCTTGAGCTTGACGATCTGGCGGGCATCGGGCTCCTCGCGGAACAGCCGCGACATGGCGGTGCGCATCACGTGGTCGGCCTGCGCCTCGTGCTCGGCGACCTCGCGGCAGGCGCGCACGATGGCCTGCACTCTGCGCGGCTGGCCCAGGCTCGCAAGCGCCTGGTGCAGCAGGCGGGCCGACTGCAGGGTGAGCTCGGCGAGCTTGACCGCCTCGGGCGTGACGCGGGTGACGTGATACAGGTGCAGCGACTGCGCCGCGTCCTCGGTGAGGTCGAGCACGTCGTCGAGGTGATTGGCCAGCGAGTGCACCAGCGGACGCGGACAGGGGGCGAGCCAGGTGGCGCGCAGCGCCGAAAGGATGTCCAGCAGCCCCTCGTCGCCGCGCTTTTCGATGGCCTCGATCTGGCGCACCCTGCCGTCGGAGTCGCGCACGTCGCCCAATAGCTGAGTCAGGGTCTCGGTGGCCTCGACCAGAAGCGCGCCCTGCGCCGCCAGGCTTGCGTACAGCCGGCGGTTGGCGGGCAGTCGCTGGGTAAGCAGGCCGCGCAGCGTGGTGCGTTCGCGGTCCTCGACCAGTCGGGGAGCGTCCATCAGAACGGCGCGGCGTGGTGCCCTGAGGCGAGGTTCTCGAAACGCGTGAACTGCCCGTCGAAGCGCAGGTTGACGCGTCCGATGGGGCCGTTGCGCTGCTTGCCGATGATGATCTCGGCGACGTTCTTGTCGGGCGTGTCGGGGTTGTAGACCTCGTCGCGGTAGATGAACAGGATCACGTCGGCGTCCTGCTCGATCGCGCCCGACTCGCGCAGGTCGCTCATCACCGGGCGCTTGTCGGTGCGGCTCTCGAGCGAGCGGTTGAGCTGCGAGAGGGCGACCACCGGCACCTTGAGTTCCTTGGCCAGGCCCTTGAGCCCGCGCGAGATCTCGGAGATCTCGGTGGCGCGGTTCTCGCCGTTGCCGGTGCCGCTCATGAGCTGCAGGTAGTCGATGATGATCAGCCCGAGCTGGCCGCATTGGCGCGACAGGCGTCGCGCGCGGGCGCGCAGCTCGAGCGAGTTGAGCGCGGGAGTCTCGTCGATGAACACCGGCGCCTCGTTCAACTTCTGGATGGCCGTGGTCAGGCGCGGCCAGTCTTCCTCCACCAGGCGCCCGGTGCGCAGGCGCTGCTGGTCGAGGCGGCCCACCGAGCTCAGCATGCGCAGCGCGAGCTGCTCGGCGCCCATTTCCATCGAGAACACGGCCACCGGCATGCCCTGGGCGATGGACACGTGCTCGCCCACGTTCAGAGCGAACGAGGTCTTGCCCATCGAAGGTCGGCCCGCGACGATGATCAGGTCACCCGGCTGCAGGCCCGAGGTGCGCGAGTCGAGGTCGACGTAGCCGGTGGGCACACCGGTCACGTCTGAGGCGCCGGCACGCTCGTAGAGCTCCTGGATGCGCTCGACCACGGTGGTGAGCAGCGGCTCGATCTCCTGGAAGCCCTGCTGCCCCTTGGCGGCACCCTCCGAGATCTTGAAGACCTTGGACTCGGCCTCGTCGAGGATCTCTTTGGTGTCTCGCCCCTGCGGATTGAGCGCGCTGGTGGCGATCTCGTCGCCCACCGTGACCAGTTGGCGCAGCACCGAGCGCTCGCGCACGATCTCGGCGTAGCGGCGAATGTTGGCCGCCGAGGGCGTGTTCTGCGCCAGCGAGTTGAGGTAGAGCAGCCCGCCGGCAGCGTCGGCCCGCCCGGCGTTCTGCAGAGACTCGTAGACAGTGACGGCGTCGGCGGGACGGTTGGCGCCGATCAGCCGCGCGATGTGCTGGAACACCAGCCGGTGCTCCTGGCGATAGAAGTCCTCGGCCGTCACCTGATCGGCGATGCGGTCCCAGGCGGCGTTGTCGAGCAACAGGCCGCCGAGCACCGACTGCTCGGCCTCGAGCGAGTGCGGCGGCGTGCGCAGTGCCGCGAGTTGGGGGTCCACGCTGGGCTGGTTCACGATGGGAGATGTTGGAGCAGGAAGTCGGGCCGGCGCCCGGGCAGGCGAGGACTATAGCGCCCGCCGCCCGGCGGGCAGCGGGCAAAAAAAGGGCGGCAGGGGTCGCCTGCCGCCGTCTTGCGGGGTGCGGGCCGAATCAGGCGCCTTCGGGCACCACGTCGACCGTCACGTCGGCCACCACGTCACCGTGCAGCGCGATCTTCAGCGGGAACTGGCCCAGCGTCTTGATCGCGCCCATCGGGGTGCGCACCTGCGACTTGTGGATCTCGAAGCCCAGCTTGCCCAGGGCCTCGGCGACGTCGAAGTTGGTCACCGAACCGAACAGGCGACCGTCGACGCCGGACTTGGCGGAGACCCGCACCGCCGTGCCGTTGAGCTTCTCGCCCAGGGCCTGCGCCGCGGCGAGCTTGTCGGCCTGGGTCTTCTCGAGGTCCGCGCGACGCGCCTCGAACTCCTTGATGGCCGACTGCGTGGCGCGCTTGGCCTTGCCGTGCGGGATGAGGAAATTGCGGGCGTAGCCGTCCTTGACCTTGACGACATCGCCCAGTTGGCCGAGGTTGACGACCTTCTCGAGCAGGATGATCTGCATTCTGGTCCCCTGCGCTTAGTGTTGATCGGTATACGGCAGCAGCGCCAGGAAACGCGCGCGCTTGATCGCGGTGTCGAGCTGGCGCTGGTAGTGCGCCTTCGTCCCGGTCAGGCGGGCCGGCATGATCTTGCCGTTTTCCTGGATGAAGTCGCGCAGCGTCTCCACGTCCTTGTAGTCGATCTGCTCGACGCCCTCGACGGTGAAGCGGCAGAACTTCTTGCGCTTGAACAGCGCGTTTTGCTGGCCGGGACGGCGCGGCTTGCCCTTGCCCTTGCCTCGTGCACCAAAAGCCATGGTCAGACTCCTCTTGCGTATTCTGTGATGTGAACGATCAGTCTTTGCGAACGTCGGCTGCGCGGGGCGATGAAGCCGCTGAGCGTGAGCACCTGTCCGAGCGGCTCGACGTTCAGTGCGCTGGCCACGGGGCCAAGCGCGATGGCGTCGAACTCGAAGTCCAGGGTGCGCTCGCTGCCCGCCTCGGTCACGGCCCCCTCGTGGCGGAAGCCGATCTGTGCGACCGCGACTCCCGCCGGCGTGTAGCGCAGCGCTGCACGCTCGATGGGGACGGCGCGGATGGCGAGCCGGTTCACCTCCCGGGCGCGCGCGGCACTTAAGCCTGCGCCGCCGCCTCCGCCGCAGCCTTCTTGGCCTCTTCCTTCTCGACGACCTTCATCATCGGCGAGGGCGAGGACTGGGCCTTCTTCGTGCCGATGGTGAGATGGCGCAGCACGGCGTCGTTGTAGCGGAAGCCGTTTTCCATCTCGTCGAGGGTCTTCTGGTCGCACTCGATGTTCATGAGCACGTAGTGCGCCTTGACCAGCTTTTCGATCGGGTAGGCAAGCTGACGACGGCCCCAGTCCTCGACGCGATGGATCTGGCCGCCCTGGCTGGTGACGAGCGTGGTGTAGCGCTCGATCATGCCGGGCACCTGCTCGCTCTGGTCCGGGTGGACAATGAAACAGATTTCGTAGTGACGCATTGAGCCTCCTTGTGGATGTAGCCACCCGGGGCGTCGTCCGGTGTGGCAAGGGCATGGAAAGCTTTGAATTGTATCGCAAATTCGCTCGGCGGAGCAAAGCGCGCAAGCTCCTGGCGCCCCACCCCCGGGGCAACCCGAACGCTGAGCGGCCGCCCTGCGGCTAGACGGCCGGCCCAGCGGCGCGTCGCTGGCGCACCGACTCGTACAGGCAGATGCCCGCCGCGACCGACACGTTCAGGCTTTCGACCGCGCCCAGCAGAGGAATGGCGGCCAGGGCGTCGCAGCGCTCGCGCGTGAGGCGGCGCATGCCCTCGCCCTCGGCCCCGAGCACCCAGGCGAAGGGCCCGGTCTGGTCGATTTCGTAGAGCGAGTGCTGCGCTTCGCCCGCCGCGCCCACCACGCGCACCCCCTCGGCCTGCAGGTCGGTGATGGCGCGCGCGAGGTTGGTCACCGAAATCAGCGGCACCGACTCGCCCGCGCCCGCCGCCGCCTTGAGCGTGGCCACACCCAGGCCAGCGGAGCGGTCGCGCGGCACGATCACCGCCTGCACCCCGGCGGCATCGGCCACTCGCAGGCAGGCGCCCAGGTTGCGCGGATCGGTCACTCCGTCGAGCACCAGCAGCAGCGAGCGCGGCGTGATGGCGTCGAGCAACTGATCGAAATCGAGCTTGGGCTCCAGTTCGCGGGCCAGCGCCACGGCCCCCTGGTGCGGAACGTCGCCCGCCAGGCCACGCAGTCGCTGCGCGTCGGCGGCGACGACGCGCACCCCCGCGGCCTCGAGCCGCTGGCGCAGCTCACGCATGCGCGCGTCGCGGCGGCTCGGATCGAGGTATGCGACCTCGATCGACTCGGGTGCGTGGCGCAGCCGTGCGCCGATCGCATGGAAGCCCCCGAGGATGGTCTCGCGGCTCACCTAGCGCCCCTTGGCCGGGCGTCGCGCGCTCTTCCCCGCCTTGCCCGATTGAGGCGCCGGCTCGCGGCTCTTGCGCGTCGCGGCCTTGCGCCCTTGTACCGCGTGCTGGCGCGCGCGGCGCTCCTCGACGCTCTCGCCCTTGCGCGCGGCCTTCTGGCGCGGCTCGGCGGGCGTCGCGAGCAGCGTCTTGCGGTCGGTGGGCCGCTCGAGCTTGAACTCGATGCGACGCGCCTCGAGGTCGACCCGCGCCACCTGCACGTGCACGCGGTCACCGAGGCGATAGCGCAAGCCGGTGCGCTCGCCGCGCAGTTCGTGCAGGGAGTCGTTGAAGAGGAAATACTCGGAGCCCAGCTCGGACACGTGCACCAGACCCTCGACGTACAGGTCGTCGAGCACCACGAAGATGCCGAAGGGCACCACCGAGGCCACCGTGCCGGTGAAGGACTCTCCCACGCGTTCGCGCATGAAGTAGCTCTTGAGCCAGGCTTCTACGTCGCGCGAGGCCTCGTCGGCGCGGCGCTCGTTGGCCGAGCACAGCAGGCCCAGGCGTTCCCAGACCTCGGTGCCGGGTGGCGCGCTGCGTGCCTCGGCCGGCGGGGTGCGGTTGAGTGCTCGCGCCCCACGCGGCGCGGCGGCGGGCTGCGGCGTCACGAGCAGCTGCGGCTGATAGCGCTTGCCGGCGATCACCGCCTTGATCGCGCGGTGCACGAGCAGGTCGGGGTAGCGGCGGATGGGCGAGGTGAAGTGGGCGTAGGCGGGGTAGGCAAGGCCAAAGTGGCCCGCGTTGTGCGGCGTGTAGATCGCCTGCTGCATCGAGCGCAGCAGCACCGTCTGCAGCAGTTGGGCGTCGGGCCGGGTGGCGATGCGGCGCATCAGCTGCGCGTAGTCGGCCGGCTCGGGCGCGTCGCCGCCCTCGAGCACGAGTGCCAGGCTGCGCAGCAGGGTGCGCAGGGTCTCGAGCCGCTCGGGCGTCGGTCCCTCGTGCACGCGGTACAGGCAGGGCTGCTTGTTGCGATCGAGGAAGTCGGCGGCGCAGGTGTTGGCCGCCAGCATGCACTCCTCGATCAGGCGGTGTGCGTCGTTGCGCACCCGGGGAAGGATCTTGTCGATGCGCCCGTTGGCGTCGCAGACGATGTAGGTCTCGGTGGTCTCGAACTCGATCGCGCCGCGCACCCCGCGCGCCGCGGCCAGGGTCTCGTAGAGCGCGTGAAGCTCGGTCAGCTGCGGCATGAGCTCGGCACGCTTGAGCGCCGCACGGCTGCCGGGCACGGACAGGGCCTCCCAGACCTCGGTGTAGGTCAGCCGCGCGTGCGAGTGGATCACCGCCGGATAAAACTGGTAGGCCTCGACCACGCCCTTGGCGTTCACCACGCAGTCGCACACCAGCACCAGGCGATCGACCTGAGGATTGAGCGAGCACAGCCCGTTCGAGAGCTTCTCGGGCAGCATGGGAATCACGCGCCGCGGGAAGTAGACCGAGGTCGAGCGGTTCTGGGCCTCGGCGTCGAGCGCGTCGCCCGGCTGCACGTAGTGCGAAACATCGGCGATGGCCACCAGCAGCCGCCACCCCTTCTTGCGCCCCTTGATCGGCTCGCAGTAGACCGCGTCGTCGAAGTCGCGTGCGTCCTCGCCATCGATGGTCACGAAAGGCACGTCGCGCAGATCGACGCGGTTGCGCAGGTCGCGCGGCATGACCGCGTCGGGCAGGCGCTCCGCGGCCTCGAGCGTGGCGGGCGGGAACTCGTGCGGCACGCCGAACTTGCGCACGGCGATCTCTATTTCCATGCCCGGGTCGTCGATTTCGCCCAGCACCTCGATGACGCGCCCCACCGCCTGAACGTAGCTCGCGGGCTGTTGCACGATCTCGACCACGACCACCTGGCCGTGCTGCGCGCCGCCGGCCGCGCCAGGCGGCACGAGGATGTCGTGGCGGATGCGCTGGTCCTCGGGGGCGACGATCAGCACGCCCCGCTCGTTGAGCAGGCGGCCGACGAGCTGGTTGGTGCGACGCTCGGTGACCTCGACGATCTCGCCCAGCGGCCGGCCGCGGCGATCCTCGCCCGACACGCGCGCGAGCACGCGGTCGCCGTGCAGGACCTTGGCCATCTCGTGCTCGGGCAGCACCAGATCCTGGCCACCGTCCTCGCGGATCAGGAAGCCGTACCCCTCGCGATGCCCCTGAACCTGGCCGGCCAGCAAATTGGCGCGCGCCGCTACCAGCAGCAGGCCGGCGCGATTGCGCACCACCTGTCCGCTGCGCTCAAGCTGTGCAAGATCTTCGTCGAAGGCACCCTGCCCGGCGGCGGTGACTCCGACCCTCTCGGCAAGCTGGGCGAGGGTCAGCGGCGCGCGTGCCGCGGCCAGTTCGGCCAGCAGACGGGCCGCCCCTTCCGGGGTCTCGGTGGCGGGCTTGACGCGACGGCCGCTCATTCGTGCTTCCCGCGCGCGAACGCGCCTTCGATCATCTTCAGCAATTCTTGTGCCCGATTTGACAAGCAATTTTCCATTGAACAGAATTCGCGTCTGCCCCTAAGCCCAGGTGGCGGAATTGGTAGACGCACTAGTTTCAGGTACTAGCGCTTAACGGCGTGGAGGTTCGAGTCCTCTCCTGGGCACCAAGGCTAGTCTTTCAGGACCCCGCAGCCGCTCGCGCGCCTGCGGGGTCGTTCATTTCTGGGTGCCGAGCCGCGCCACGAGCTCGTGCGGACGCAACTCGTCGTACTCCTCGAAAGGCTGGTGGATCCAGGGGTTTTCGGGAAGGTACTCGACGAAGTAATCCGGCTCGACCACCGAACAGCCCTTGTACCAGAGCACGGCGGTGCGCACCTCGGTGACCTCGGGGAAGCGGCGCTTCAGGTGCTCGATCACGCGGGTGAGCGTCACGCCCGAATCCACCAGGTCATCGACCAGCAGCAGCCTGCCGCGCGGACTGCCGCGCGTGACGGTGATGAACTCGGCAATGTCGAGCTCGCCCTGCTGGGTTCCAGCCGCTTCCCGGTACGAGCTGGCGGCCAGGATGGCGAGCGGCATCTCGTAGATGCGCGACAGGATGTCGCCCACGCGCAGGCCGCCGCGCGCCAGACACAGGATCGAGTCGAAGGCCCAGCCTGATTCGTGAATCTGCAACGCCAGGCGCTCGATCAGGCGGTGATAGTCGGTCCAGCTGACGTACAGGTCGGGCTTGGCGCTCACGACGGACTCCGCATCGGGCAAGGCGCTCAGGCGCCGAAGGGATGTTGCAGCAGGATGGTCTGGTCGCGCTCGGGTCCGGTGGACACGATGGCGATGGGCACGCCCACGACCTCCACGAGCCGCTCCAGATAGCGTCGTGCGTTGGATGGCAGATCCTCCCAGCGCTTGACCCCGAAGGTCGAGTCGGTCCAGCCCGGGAAGTCCTCGTACACCGGCTCGCAAGCGGCAACTTCGTCCGCGCCGTAGGGCAGGATGTCGGTGAGCTTGCCCTGGTGGCGGTAGCCCACCCCGAGCTTCACGGTCGGCAGGCCATCCAGCACATCGAGCTTCATCAGCGCCAGTCCGGTCAGGCCGTTGAGCTGAACCGCGCGGCGCAGACCCGCACCATCGAACCAGCCGCAGCGACGCGGCCGACCGGTGACCGAGCCGAATTCCTGGCCGCGCTCGCGCAGGCGCTCGCCGGTTTCGTCGAGCAGTTCAGTGGGAAACGGCCCCGAGCCCACGCGTGTCGAATACGCCTTGGTGATCCCGAGCACGTAGTTGAGGCGCTGCGGCGCCACGCCGGCGCCCGCCGAGGCCGCGCCCGCCACGGTGTTGCTCGAGGTCACGAAGGGATAGGTGCCGTGGTCCACGTCCAGCAGCGTGCCTTGCGCGCCCTCGAAGAGCAGCGCCTCGCCCCGCCCCATCACCTCGTTGAGGCGGTAGGAGACGTCGTCGATCATCGGCTTCAGTCGCGGCGCCAGGGCCAGCGTGCGGTCGATCACGCCCTGCGGATCGATGGCCGGCGCGCCGAGGTAGTTGACCAGCATGAAGTTGTGCAGATCCATCGCCTCGCGGACTCGATCGGCGAAGCGCGCCTCGTCGAAGAGGTCCTGAGCGCGCACGGCGCGGCGCGCCACCTTGTCCTCGTAGGCCGGGCCGATGCCGCGTCCGGTGGTGCCGATCTTGGCGTCGCCCTTGCGCACCTCGCGCGCCTGATCCACCGCCACGTGATAGTCCAGGATCAGGGGGCAATTGCCGCTGACCACCATGCGGCTTTCCGCGTCCACGCCGGCGCGCGCGAGTTCGTCGAGCTCGGAGAGCAGCGCCTGGGGCGACAGCACCACCCCGTTGCCGATGTAGCAGCGCACACCCGGGCGCAGGATGCCCGAAGGGATGAGGCGCAGGATCGTCTTGCGCTCGCCGATCACCAGGGTGTGCCCGGCGTTGTGCCCGCCCTGGAAGCGCACCACCCCGCTCACCGACTCGGTGAGCCAATCCACGATCTTGCCCTTGCCCTCGTCACCCCACTGGGTGCCGACGACCACGACGTTCTTGGTCATCTTGTTCATTCCTCGATCATGCCGGCGCGCCCGCGAGGGTCAGCCGACAATCCTCCAACCCTGGTCGCCGCGCTCGATGCGTCGGTCGAACTCGAAACTCTCGGTGTGCCCTTCCGCCGACTCTCCGGGCAGGCGCTGCACCACGATCTCGCCCGCCGCACGCAACTGCGCCACCAGGCGCGCAAGCTCGGGATCCTCGCCGGGCGGCGCCAGGATCGCGCGCGGCAGCGCCAGCGGCGTGCGCCCGGCCAGTTCGCGCAGATACACGGTAAAGCCCACTGCCGGCCGCGCACGCCCAAACGCACGCCCCACGTCATCGTAGCGGCCGCCGCGTACAACGGCGCTCGTCGCCCCTGGCACATAGGCACTGAACGTGACCCCGGTCAGATACTGGTAGCCGTGCAGGTCGGCCAGGTCCACGGCCACCTCGTCGGCACCGCAGTGCGCGGCGAGCCACACGAGGTGATCCAGTGCCTCGCGTACGCCGGGCAGGGCCGGCAGTTCACGCGCCGCGGCCGACAGAACCTCCCGCCCGCCATACATTCCCAGCAGGCGGCGCAGGCCGGCGCTGGTCTCGACGCCGAAGCCATGCAGGGCATCGGCCAGCGCCGAGGCGTCCTTGGCACTCAGCGCGGCCAGCACGGCGCCGGCGCGCTCCCCGGCCGCCGGCTCCGCGCCGAGCAGCGCGCGCGCCACGCCCATGTGTCCGAGGTCGATCTGCACCCGCCCTGCGCCGCCCGCCCGCAGCGACTGCACAGCCAGGCGCACGAGCTCGAGGTCGGCCTGCGGGCCGGCGTAGCCGAACAGCTCCGCGCCCGCCACCTGCGGCTCGCGCGAGGCCAGCGGATGCTGGGGCCGCGCGTGCAGCACAGGCCCCGCGTAGCACAGGCGCACGACACCCGGCCGATTGAGGATGTGCGCATCGATGCGCGCAGCCTGCGGCGTCATGTCGGCGCGCAGGCCCAGCAGTCGGCCACTGGCCTGGTCGGTGAACTTGAAGGTCAGCAGATCCAGGTCGCCACCCGTGCCGGTGAGCAGGGAGTCGACATACTCGATCAGCGGCGGACGCACCAGCTCGTAGCCGTGGCAGTCGTAGAGGTCGAGCAGCGCGCGGCGCAGTTCTTCGACACGTCGCGCTTCGAGCGGCAAAGTGTCGGCAATGTTCTCGGGCAGCAGCCAGCGGGCCATGGGAGCGCTCGCCCGCGAGCGGCGCGGGCGATCCGGAGGGTTGGGTCAGTGGAACAGCCAGTAGAGGGACAGGCCCCCCGCCACGGCGGCCAGTCCGAAGAATCGTATCTGACCGTCGGCAAGCTGCGCCACCCGCTGGAAGGTCTCGCGCCAGGCACGCGGCGCGACCAGGGGAAGCAGGCCTTCGAGCACCATCATGAGCGCGAAGGCCAGAAGGAACTGCTCGCCCATCAGCGCGCCGGCGCGGGCGCCGGGCTGGCCGCGGGGGCCTTGCCCGTGGGACTCTTCATGTAGCGGAAGAACTCGGACGAGGGATCGACCACCATCACGTCGCTGCGGTTGCGGAAGCTCGAACGGTAGGCCTCGAGGCTGCGGTAGAACTGCGCGAACTCGGGGTTCTGGCCGAATGCCTGGGCGTAGATGGCACTGGCGCGGGCGTCGCCCTCGCCCTTGAGCTTCTGCGCCTCCCGGTAGGCCTCGGCGAGCAGGACTTCGCGCTGGCGCTCGGCGTCGGCGCGGATCTTCTCGGCCTCGGCCGATCCCTTCGAGCGCTCCTCGGAGGCCACGCGCTTGCGCTCGGCCTCCATGCGGCGGTAGACGGACTCGCTGATCTCGGGCGAGAAGTCCACGCGCTTGAGGCGCACGTCGACGATCTCCACACCCAGATCCTTGACCCGCGCCTGCAGGGCCTCGGCGATCTCCTGCATCGCCTTGTCGCGCTCGCGCGAGGTGATGTCGTTGACGGTGCGCTTGTTGACCGCCTGGTTGAGCACGTCGCGCAGCAGGGTGCCGACGCGATCCTCGGCAGCACGCTCGCTGCCCTGGAAGCTCACCCAGAAGCGGCGCGGATCGACGATGCGCCACTTCACGAACGAGTCGACCAGAAGATTCTTCTTCTCGGAGGTCTGCACCAGGTCGGTGGTGGGGGTGTCGATGGTCAGGATCCGCCGGTCCAGATAGACCACGTTCTGGAAGGGCGGCGGCAGCTTGAAGTAAAAGCCGGGCTCGGACTTCACCTCCTTGAGCTGGCCGAAGGCGAACACGAGGGCGTACTCGCGTTCGCTCACCGAAAAGGTGCTGGCGCGGACCAGGAGGGCCAACAGGCCAACCCCGATCAGCGCGGCGACGAGCTTGTTCATGTCCGGTTCCTCAGCGGCTGTCGCGGTTGCGCAGCGCGTCGCGACTGCGGGCGGCCTCGGCGGCCGGAGCGGCGGGCTCGGGCGCCGGCGGCGGCGCGGCGGCCGGCCGCGGCGCGGTGACCGTGGCGGGGTCGGTGTTGGACTGCTGGATCAGCTTGTCGAGCGGCAGGTAGAGCAGGTTGTTGCCGCCCTTGGAGTCGACCAGAACCTTGGACGTGTTGCTGAACATCTGCTGCATCGCGTCCACGTACATGCGATCGCGGGTCACCGCAGGCGCCTTCTGGTACTCGGTGAGCACCTGCTTGAAGCGCGAGGAGTCGCCCTCGGCGGTCTCGACGATGCGCGACTTGTAGCCCTCGGCCTCCTGCTTGAGGCGCTCGGCCATGCCGCGCGCCTTGGGGATCACGTCGTTGGCATAGGCCTGGCCTTCGTTGATCTGCCGCTCGCGGTCCTGGCCCGCCTTGACCGCATCGTTGAACGCCGCCTGCACCTGCTCGGGCGGCTGCGCGTTCTGGATCGCCACCGACAGGACCTGGATGCCCGTGTGGTAGCGGTCGAGCATCTCTTGCATGCGCGCGCGCACCTGATCGGCGATCTCCTGCTTGGACTCGAACAGCACCGAGTCCATGGTCTTGCGTCCCACCACCTCGCGCATCGCGGATTCGGCGGCCTGGGTCACTGCGGCGGTCGGGTTGCGCGAGCTGAACAGGAAGTCGCGTGCGCCCGGACCGTCCTTGATGCGGTACTGAACCTCGAACTGCATGTCGACGATGTTCTCGTCGTCAGACAGCATCAGCGCCTCCTTGAGGCGCTCGGTGCGGCCACGCGTGCCGATCTCGGCCTTGCGCACCGAGCTCACGTCGACCAGCTCCTGCGCCTGGATGGGCCAGGGCGCGCGCCAGCTGAAGCCGGGGCCGGTGGTCTCGCTGTACCGGCCGAAGGTGGTGACCACGCCGACTTGACCCTCGGGCACGATGTAGAAGCCGCTGCCGCCCCACACGAGGGCCGCGATCAGGACCACCAATCCCAGTCCGATGCCGGCGCTGCGTCCGTCGGGACGGAAGCCCCCCGGCGCACCGCCGCGCGGCGCGTTGCCGCCGCCACGATTGCCGAACAGGCCGTTGAGGCGTCGATTGAGTTCGCGCCAGAGTTCGTCGAGATCGGGCGGGCCCTCCTTGCCGGGCGTCGGGCGCTGCGGCTGACGGGGCTCGGGGTCCTGCGACTCGTTGGAGCCGCTGCCGCGGCCCCACTGCGGGTCGTTGAGCGACATCGCTAGTCCTGAATGGGCATGGGGGATGGGCTGCGCTCTCAAGCGGGCTGTTCAAGCCGCTCGACGGCTTCGCCCGGAGCAACGGGTTCGAGTGCCGCCCGCGCGAACTGGGCGATCGCCTCGCGCAGCAGATCCAGGCCTAGGCCCTGCGCTGCGCTGACGGAAACGACGGCGATGTTACCACGCGCGTCCGGGCCTTCCGCCGAGGGCGCACGCTGCGCGAGATCGATCTTGTTGAGCACCAGCATGCGCGGCACGCGGTCCGCGCCGATCTCGGCGAGCACGCGCTCGACCTCGGCGATCTGGTCCTCCCGCGCGGGGCTTGCCGCGTCGACCACGTGCAGCAGCAGGTCGGCGCGCGCGGTCTCGTCGAGGGTGGACTTGAAAGCCTCGACAAGCTGGTGAGGCAGGCCGCGGATGAACCCCACGGTGTCCGACAGCACCACGTTGACCCCCTCGCCCACGTAGCAGCGCCGCGAGGTGGTGTCGAGCGTGGCGAAGAGCTGATCGGCGGCGTAGGCCCCGGCACGCGTGAGCGAATTGAACAGCGTCGACTTGCCGGCGTTGGTGTAGCCCACCAGGGACACCGACAGCACGTCGCTGCGCGCCCGCGAGCGGCGCTGCGTGTGGCGCTGGCGCTCAAGCTGGCGCAGCTTCTCGCGCAGTTGCTTGACGCGCACGCCGATCATGCGGCGGTCGAGCTCGATCTGCTTTTCGCCCGGGCCGCCCGTCTTGGACAGGCCGCCACGCTGACGTTCGAGGTGGGTCCAGCCACGCACCAGTCGGGCCGACAGGTGCTCCAGGCTGGCAAGCTCGACCTGCAGGCGACCTTCGCGGCTCTTCGCGCGCTGCCGGAAGATATCGAGGATGAGCGCGGTGCGGTCGACCACGGCGCAATCGAGCGCGCGTTCGAGGTTGCGCTGCTGCGCGGCCGACAGCGCCACGTCGAACACCACCAGCCCCGCTTCCACCCCGGCCGCGGCGGTCTTGAGTTCCTCGACCTTGCCGCTGCCGATGTAGGTGGCGGGATCGGGCTTGTCGCGGCGCGCCTGCATCAGGCCCACGGGCTCCAGGCCCCCGGACTCGGCCAGTTGCGCGAGTTCGCCGCTGGAGTCGGGTAAGGGCTGCCGCCCCACCGCGACCGTGACGAGGTAGGCCCGCGGCGCGGCCTCGGCGCGCGCCTGATCGACCTGAAAGACGGTCAGGAGTCGGACTCCGAGCTGAAATTGACGGCGCGCGCCGGCACCACGGTCGAGATGGCGTGCTTGTAGACCATCTGGGTGACGGTGTTGCGCAGCAGGACGACGTATTGGTCGAAGGACTCGATCTGGCCCTGCAGCTTGATGCCGTTGACCAGATAGATCGACACCGGCACGTGTTCCTT
This sequence comes from Burkholderiaceae bacterium, assembly GCA_035454085.1. Lineage (GTDB taxonomy): Bacteria > Pseudomonadota > Gammaproteobacteria > Burkholderiales > Burkholderiaceae_F > DAOTEJ01. The sequence continues at coordinate 14,369 of DAOTEJ010000005.1, forward strand.
GCGCAGCGCGTTGAGGAAGGGGTCTTGTAGGAGTTGCCCTTTGTTGCTCATCTTGGCTCCAGCGTTTCAGTTGACGCCTTGGCGACCGGATTCGGGCGTCGCGCCCCGTTGGACAGGAGCGCTGCACCGAGGCGACCGGCACTGCGTCCTGCGATCGAATGTATAGGAAAGGGGTGCCCTTTTCCAGCCGAGGCGACGCTCAGCGGGCGTAGGGGTTTGCGCTCGTCTTGAATTCGATGCGCAGCGGCGTGCCCGCGAGGTCGAACTGATCGCGAAACCAGCCCTCGAGGTAGCGACGGTAGCCGTCGCTGACGTGCGCGAGCGAGTTGCCGTGAATCACGATCACCGGCGGGTTCGAACCGCCCTGGTGCGCGTAGCGCAGCTTGGGCCGCACCTGGCCGGAGCGCGGCGGCTGCTGCCGCGCGACCGCGGCGATCAGCGCGCGCGTGAGCTTGGGCGTGGCGAGCTTGGCGTAGGCCGCGCGGTGCGCGTCGTTGACCGCACGCATCAGCGCCCCGAGACCGCTGCGCTTGGTGGCCGAGATGAACAGGATGCGGGCCCAGCGCAGGAAGTGCAGCCGGCGCTCGAGGTCGCGCTTGACCGTGTCGCGCGTGTACTCGTCCAGCCCGTCCCACTTGTTGACCGCCACCACCAGAGCGCGGCCGGTTTCGAGCACGTAGCCGGCGATGTGCGCGTCCTGCTCGGCCACGCCAGCCTGGGCGTCGAGCATCAGCACGACGACATTGGCGTCGTTGATCGCCTGCAGGGTCTTCACGACCGAGAACTTCTCGATCGCCTCGAACACCTTGCCCTTGCGGCGGATCCCGGCGGTGTCGATCAGGGTGTAGGGACGAGCCCCCCACTCGAACTCGACTTCGATCGAGTCGCGCGTCGTGCCCGGCAGGTCGAAGGCGATCAGCCGCTCCTCGCCCAGCAAGGCGTTGATCAGCGTGCTCTTGCCCACGTTCGGCCGCCCCACCACGGCGACCTTGACCCGATGCTCGCCAGCGAGCGCCTCGGCCTCGACCTCTTGTTCGTCGTAGGGAAAGGGCTCGAGCGCCAGGTCAATCAGCGCGCGCACTCCGTCGCCATGCGCGGCCGAGATCGACCGGGGCTCGCCCAGACCCAACTCGTGGAACTCGACCACCGCCTCCGGGGGCAGGCCCTCGGCCTTGTTCACCGCCAGCAGCACGGTGCGCCCCGTGGTGCGCAGGCGCACGGCGATGCGCATGTCGTGCCCGGTGAGCCCGGCGCGGGCGTCGACCACAAAGATCACGACATCGGCCTCGGCGATCGCCTGCTCGGCCTGCGCCGCCATCTCCTTGACGATGCCCTCACCCGCCACCGGCTCGAAGCCGCCGGTGTCGATCACGATGTAGGGGCGCGCGCCCACCCGCCCCTCGCCGTAGTGGCGGTCGCGGGTGAGGCCCGGGAAGTCCGCGACCAGCGCATCCCGCGAGCGCGTGAGCCGGTTGAACAGCGTCGACTTGCCGACGTTGGGCCGGCCCACCAGGGCGACGACAGGCAGCATGCTCACTCGATACTCAGCAGCGCGAGCTCGCCGCGGCTGGTCTGCACCAGCGCGCCACCGGCCAGGGCCTTGGGAGCCACCACGATCGCGCCAGACAGTTCCGTGCGCGCCAGGAAGTTGCCGTCCTCGACCGACAGGAAATGCACGTAGCCCTTGAAGTCGCCCACCACCAGGGCGCGGCCCAAGGGTAGTGGCGCGCTCACGTCGCGCCACTCGAGCTTGTCGCTGATCCACTGCTGGCTGCCCGTGGTGCGCGACAGGGCCGCCACGTGCGACTTGCCGTTGACCGCGTAGACATTGCGCGCATCTGCCGAGGGCGCGGCCCCGGCGTCGAAGTCGCGGCTCCAGCGCAGCGCGCCGGACGTCACATCAAGACAGGCGACCTTGCCCTGGTAGGAGCCGGCACAGACATCGCCGCCGTCGACCCACGGCGTGCCCACCACGTCGGCCAGGCGCTCCACCTCGGTGGCACCGCGCGGATCCGAGATGGTCGCCTCCCAGCGCGGTGCGCCGTTGGCGGGCGCCAGCGCGAGCAGTCGTCCATTGGGCATGCCCGAGAGCACCAGGTCGCCGCCGTAGGCCAGCCCCATGGGCAGGCGCACGCTCAGCGCAGGTGCCTGACGCTGCGCGCTCCAGCGCCGCTTGCCACTGGCCGCATCGAACGCCACGACGCGGTTGTCGGCCGTGCGCACCACCACCAGACCGCGCCCCACGAGCGGGGTGGTCTGGGCTTCGGAACCCAGGGGTGCGCGCCAGCGCTGCTTGCCCTCGGCGTCGATCGCCACCAGCTCGCCGCGCGTGGTGGCCACCGCCACCGTGAAGCCATCGCTGCCCACGCCCGTGGCCAGCGGCGCATCGACGCTGAACCTCCAGACTTCCGCGCCGGTCTCGGGCGCCAGGCGCAGCACCGTGCCGTTGCCCGCTGCCGCATACACCGCGTTGGCGGTGACCGCAGGCTCCAGGAGGGCGTCGTTGGAGCGGCCCAGGCTGACCTTCCACACCGTGCGTACAGGCACCGCAGACTTGATCTCGGTGAGTTCCTTGGGCACGCGCACCGGCTTCGACATCGAGAACCAGGAGGTGATCGAAGAGAAGGTCGAGCAGCCGGCGAGCAGCAATGGCGCCAGCAGCAGCGGGGCTAGCAGTCGGGCGGAAGGCAGCGTTGTGCGCATAGGGCGGCGAGGAGGCAGAGGATGAAGGCGGCTCACTGGACCGGCAGCGCGTCGAGCTTGAGCTGGGTGAGAGCACGCAGCGGATGCTGGGCGTCGGCCTTGGCCAGAGCGTCCGAGTAGGCGGCGCGCGCCTCGGCGATCTTGCCCTGCGCGACGAACACGTCACCCCGTCGGTCGGCCACCGACACCGCCTGCGCCCCCTGGGCGGGCGCCTCGAGCGCCTTGAGCGCGGCGTCGTACTGCTTCTCGTCGATCAGGATGCCCGCCAGGCGCACCCGGGCGATCAGGCCCAGCTCGTCGTGCCCCGACTTGTCGATCACCCACTGCAGCTGCGCCTTGGCGGTGGCGGCGTCACCGAGTTCATTGTTCAGTCGCGCGGCCTGCAGGTTGGCGAAGGCCGCGTAGACGGTGCTGCCGTACTTGTCGACGATCGTGTCGGCGATCTGCTTGACCTTGGCGCTGTCGCGCGCGGCGATCGCCGACTGCAACTGCGCGTAAGCGCCTGCCGCCTGCCCCGCCTGGTTGCGCTGGTACCACTGCCAGCCGTTCCACGCCGCGAAGGCGAGCAGCACGAGCGTGATCACGGACAGCACGAAGGTGCCGTACTTGTTCCACCACGCTTTCAGATCGTCGATGGATTCCTGTTCCTGGAGGTCGTATGCCATGGGCGCTCGGGTCTGGTCTCGGGTCTAGTGCGCTGCCGCCGCGGCAAGCCGCGCCGGCAGGTCGGTAAGCGCCACGCTTTGCTGCGTGGCGTAGGGGTGTTCGGGCGCCACGGCCCGCAGCGCCTTGACGGCTGCCGCGCCCTGCGCGAGCTCGGCCTCGCCGAGGATCACGCCGAAGAGCGCGCCGCTGGCGTCGGCTTTCTTCATTTGCGACTTCAGGCTCGCCTCGCCGGCGTGCAGCACGACCGCAAGGCCCGCGTCGCGCAAACGTTCGGCGAGCAGGAAGGCCGCGGTGCTGGTCGCGCCGCCCTGGTGCATGAGGTAGGCGTCGGGCAGCGGCGCCGCGCCGGCTGAACCCGCCTCGCGGATCAGCTCGAGCACGCGTTCGATGCCCATGCCAAAGCCGATGCCGGGCGTGGGCCGGCCGCCCATGCGTTCGATCAGCGGGTCGTAGCGCCCGCCTCCGCACAGGGTGCCCTGCGCGCCCAGCGCGTCGGTGATCCACTCGAAGACGGTGAGGTTGTAGTAGTCCAGCCCGCGCACCATGCGCGGGTTGACGCTGAACTCAATGCCGGCCGCGCCCAGCAGCGCCTGCAGGCCCTCGAAGTGCGCGCGCGAGGCCTCGCCCAGGTAGTCGGTGATACGCGGCGCAGCGGCGACGATCGCCGCGAGCGCGGGATTCTTGGTGTCAAGTATGCGCAGCGGGTTGGTGTGCAGCCGACGGCGCGCTTCGGCATCCAGAGCGGCTTCGTGGCCCGCGAGATAGGCGATCAGGTCGGTGCGGTGGCGCGCGCGCTCCTCGGCCTGCCCCAGGCAGTTGAGTTCCAGGCGAACGCGGCCCACGCGCTCGATGCCCAGGATCTTCCACAGGCGCGCCAGCATCACGATCAGCTCGGCGTCGATGTCCGGTCCGGCGTAGCCCACGGCCTCGACGTTGACCTGATGGAACTGGCGGTAGCGGCCACGCTGCGGGCGCTCGTGGCGGAACACCGGGCCCATCGACCACAGGCGGCGCGGCGCCCCGTAGGCGAGATCGTGCTCGACCACCGCGCGCATCACGCCGGCAGTGAACTCGGGGCGCAGGGTGAGGTTCTCGCCGTTGAGGCGGTCCTCGAAGGAGTACATCTCCTTCTCGACGATGTCGGTGACCTCGCCGATGCCCTTCACGAACAGCTCGGTGTACTCGACGATGGGCGTGCGGATCTGCTGGTAGCCGTAGCTGCGCAGCCATTGCGCCACGCGCGCCTCGAACCACTCCACGAGCGCAGCGTCTGCAGGCAGCAGATCGTTCATGCCGCGCACCGCGGCGAGCTTGGTCTTGGCCATGGAATCAGGCGGCGCCGCGGCCGTACCGGCGCTCGACGTAATCGGCCACGATCGCCTGAAACTCCTCGGCGATGCGCTCGCCCTTGAGGGTCACGCTGCGCTCGCCATCGACGAACACCGGGGCCACCGGCGCCTCGCCCGAGCCCGGCAGACTGATGCCGATGTTGGCGTGCTTGCTCTCGCCCGGCCCGTTGACCACGCAGCCCATCACCGCGACGTTCATGGACTCGACTCCCGGGTAGCGCTCGCGCCACGCCGGCATCTGCTCGCGCAGGTAGGCCTGGATCTTTTGCGCGAGCTCCTGGAAAAAGGTGCTGGTGGTGCGGCCGCAGCCGGGACAGGCCACCACCTGCGGCGTGAACGCACGCAGGCCGAGGGCCTGCAGGATCTCCTGAGCCACCACTACTTCGGTGGTGCGCGCCTCGCCCGGCGCCGGCGTGAGCGAGACGCGGATCGTGTCGCCGATGCCCTCCTGAAGGAGCACCGACAAGGCCGCCGTCGAGGCGACGATGCCCTTGCTGCCCATACCGGCTTCGGTCAGGCCCAGATGCAGCGGATAGTCGCAGCGCCTCGAGAGCTCGCGATACACCGCGATCAGGTCCTGCACCCCGCTGACCTTGGCCGACAGGCAGATGCGATCGCCCGCCAGACCCAGCGCCTCGGCCCGCTCGGCGTTCTCGATGGCCGAGCGCACCAGCGCCTCGCGCAGCACGGCGCGGCCATCCCAGGGCACGGCGCGGCGCGCGTTGTCGTCCATCATGCGGGCCAGTAGCTCCTGGTCGAGCGAGCCCCAGTTGACGCCGATGCGCACCGGCTTGTCGTGGCGGCAGGCCACCTCGATCATCCGGGCGAAGTTGTCCTGGCCCTTGTCGCCTTTGCCCAGGTTGCCCGGATTGATCCGGTACTTCGACAGCGCTTGCGCGCAGCCCGGGTACTGGCTGAGCAACTTGTGGCCGTTGTAGTGGAAGTCGCCCACCAGCGGCACGTCCACGCCCATGCGGTCGAGCTGCTCGCGAATGGCGGGCACCTCGGCCGCAGCCTCGGGGGAGTTGACCGTGATGCGCACCACTTCCGAGCCGGCCTGCGCGAGCTCCTTGACCTGGATCGCGGTGGCGACGGCATCGGCCGTGTCGGTGTTGGTCATGGACTGCACCAGCACCGGCGCGTCGCCACCCACCCGCACCACGCGACCGGCCCAGCGCACCTGAACCTGGCGCGTGGGCCGCCGCGGCGCCGCGAGCGCGGGCTGAGGCAGGCAGGCAGCCGGATCGACGGGCTGGTTCAACGCACCTACTCCAGCGTGAGGCGCGCGATGTTGCGCTGCGTGTGGGGCGCGAGGTCGATAGGCTGGCCGCGCAGCTCGAGCTTGACTGCGGACGCGTCGCCGATCACCACCGCCAGCGGCGGGATGCCCTCGATCACTTCCTCTGCGCCAGGCTCGAGCGTGGTCTCGAGCAGCACGACCTTGTCCGAGCCCTCCACGCGCACCCAGGAACGGCTCTTTGCCGACAACTTGAGCAGCGGCGCCACGGGCACCGCAGCGGTCGAGGCATCCACCACCGCCTGGCCCGCTGCCGTGGAAGCGGGGCCCGAGGCAGGCGGCGCGACCGCCTCGGCCGCCGGGGCGGGGACCGGAGGCGCCACCGCAGCGGGTGCTGGCGCTGGCGCCACCACTGGGGCCGGGGCCAGCGCGGGACGGCTGGCATACCAGCCCAAGGCCCCCAGCACCGCAAGCAAGACCAGGGCACCGATCAGCACGATGCGACGCGAGTTCTGCTCGCGCGCAGCCTCGCGCACCGGCGAGCGCGGCGAATCGTCGGCCATCGCGTCGAGGTTCGGCGTGCCCTGGCCCAGGCGCGTGGCCAGGTCGGCGAGCAAGGGCTCGGGAGCCAGGCCAAGAGAAAGTGCGTAGCTGCGCACGAAGCCGCGCACGTAAGCCGGCTCGGGCAAGACCGAAAGATCGGCCTCCTCGAGCGCGCGCACCTGCTTGGGATGCAGGCGCAGCCGCGCCACCACGTCGCCGACCGACAGGCCCTGACGTTCGCGCTCGGCGCGCAGGCGTGCCCCGAAGTGCTCGGGGGGCGCCGCCATGGGCGAGATGGAATCACTCATCGAACTGGCCCTTCTGCAGGCGCGCCGCCTCGGGCGAGCCGGGGAACTTCTCGGCGAGCAGGCGCGCGCGCCGCGTCTCGGTGCGCAGGTCGCCGCCGGCGCGAGCGATGCGCACGCCCAGCCACAGCACCGGCGCCGAGGCGGCCTCGCCCGAGTCCCTGGTGAGCAGCTGGTAGTAGAAAGTGGCGCGCTCGAGTTGGCCGCGGGAAAGGGACACGCGCGCGAACTCGAATTGGATCGAGGCGTTGCCCGGCTCCAGCTCGAAGGCGCGGCGCAGGTAGGTCTCGGCGGCGGTGTAGTCCTGGATCTTCGCGAGGCACAGACCGGCGTTCTGCAACGCGCGCGCCGGCGTGGCGTAGAGCGGATCGCGCAGGGCACGATCGAAGTACTGCACCGACTCCCGCTCGCGGCCCGTGCGGCACAGGAACCAGCCGTAGTTGTTGTTGATCTCGGGGTTCGCAGGCTCGATCTTCAACGCCCGCTGGAAGTTCTCTTCGGCCTGCGCGCGCTCGTTGAGTTCCATGTAGATCACGCCCAGGAAGCCGTAAGCGGGTGCGTAGGTGGGATCGATGACGAGCACGCGCCGCGCTTCCTCGAGCGCCGTGGCCATCTGGCCGTTGGTGAAGTAGGCCGCGGCAAGCTCGAGCCGGATGCGGGCGCGGTCGGCACGATCGCGCTCCTGCGACGGCTTGCCGGTGGTCTGCGACACCACCGTGCCGTCGACGGCGGTGGTGGTGGTGGTCTTGCAGGCGGCAAGTCCGAGGACCGCGAGCAGCACGAGCAGAAGGCGCATGGGTCGGAGGCTCAAGGCGCGTGAACCGGGTTCAGGGAAAAGGTACGGCGCGCTGTGGCGGCGCGTTCGGCGCGGCGAGTGCGATCCTGCACCTCGCCGGCGAGCTGACCGCAAGCGGCATCGATGTCGTCACCGCGGGTCTTGCGGATGGTGGTCACGATTCCCGCGTCGCTGAGGCGCTGCGCGAAGGCGCGCACCCGCTCGGTGGAGGGTCGCTCGAGCCCCGAGCCCGGGAAGGGGTTGAATGGGATCAGGTTGAACTTGCAGGGCACGTCGCGCACCAGCTCGATGAGCTCGTCGGCATGGGCGTCGGCGTCGTTGCGACCCGCGAGCATCACGTACTCGAAGGTGATGAAGTCGCGCGGTGCGACCGCCAGATAGCGCTGACAGGCGGCCATCAGGTCGGCAAGCGGGTGCTTGCGGTTGAGCGGCACGAGTTCGTCGCGCAGCGCGTCGTTGGGCGCGTGCAGCGACACGGCAAGCGCCACTGGAACCAGCTGGGCGAGCTTGTCGATCTGGCGGGTGAGTCCTGAGGTCGACACCGTCACGCGCCGGCGCGAAAGCCCGTAGGCGTGATCGTCGAGCATCAGGCGCAGGGCCGGCACCACCGCATCGAGGTTCTGCAGCGGCTCGCCCATGCCCATCATCACCACGTTGGTGATCACGCGGTCGTTCTCGTCCTGGACTCCGAGGCTCGCACGCAGCGCGTGCTCGGCCAGCCAGAGCTGGCCCACGATCTCGGCCGTGGTGAGGTTGCGATTGAACCCCTGCCTGCCCGTGGAGCAGAACAGGCAGTTCATCGCACACCCTGCCTGGGTCGATATGCACAGGGTGCCCCGGTCGTCCTCGGGGATGAACACGGTTTCGATCGCGTTGCCCTGCCCCACGTCGAGCAGCCACTTGCGCGTGCCGTCAGCCGAGGTCGAGTCGCGGATGACCTCGGGTGCGCGCACCTGCGCCACCCCCGCGAGCTTCCCGCGCAGGCTCTTGGCCAGGTCGCTCATGGCGTCGAAATCCGACGCGCCGCGCCGGTGGATCCAGCGGGCCAGCTGTCGCGCGCGGAACGGCTTCTCGCCCAGGGACTCGCAATACGCGATCAGTCCCTGGAGGTCGAAGCCGAGCAGATTGACGCGCGCGTCGCTCATGTGCCGGTCAGCCGCAGCTCAGCGCGAGTAGACCGCCATCTGCGGGAAGAAGAAGCCGATCTCGACGGCCGCGGTGGCGGCTGCGTCCGAGCCGTGCACGGCGTTGGCGTCGATGCTGTCGGCGAAGTCGGCGCGGATCGTGCCAGGCGCGGCCTTCTTCGGATCGGTGGCGCCCATCAGTTCGCGGTTCTTGGCGATCGCATCGTCGCCTTCGAGCACCTGGATCATCACCGGACCCGAGATCATGAAATCGACCAGATCCTTGAAGAAGGGGCGCTCACGGTGCACGGCGTAGAAGGCCTCGGCCTCGCCGCGCGACAGCCATTGCATGCGAGCGGCCACGACCTTGAGGCCGTTGGTCTCGAAACGCGAGTAGATCTTGCCGATCACGTTTTTGGCGACCGCGTCAGGCTTGATGATTGAAAGGGTGCGCTCGAGAGCCATGAATGTTCCTCGTCTGGATGGCAGTGGATGGAATGCAGTGCTCGCAGGGGCCCCGGGGCGAAGTCGCCAGGCGCGGGGAAAGTGCCGAGAAAATAAGGACTTGCCTGCGAAATTCAACATTGGAGTCTAACACGCGGGCTGCTTGCTCCGAGCATCGTGCGCGGGCTTTCCCCGCAGCTAGCGCGCCTCTGGAGCGCAAGGGTTTGCGCCAGTGGCCGGCGCACCCCACGCTGCGAGAATTCGGGGCATCCGAGACCCCGAGGGAAGCGATGAACACCCCCAGCCTCCACACCACCGGCTCGCTGCCGCTGCCCGTCGAGCGCCAGCGCGTGCTGCGCAACACTTACGGCCTGCTTGCCCTGTCGCTGCTGCCCACGGTGGCGGGCGCATGGCTCGGCATCCAGGCCAACTTCAGCCTGCTTGCGGGCAGCCCCTTCCTGGGCTTCGTCGTGTTCCTGGCGATTGCGTTCGGATTTTTCTGGGGGATCGAGCGCACCAAGCACAGCGGCTGGGGCGTCGCCCTGCTGCTGGGCTTCACCTTCTTCATGGGCCTGATGCTCTCGGGCCTGCTGCGCGTGGCCTTGGGCCTGACCAACGGCGGACAACTCATCGCCCTGGCAGGCGGCGGGACCGCCGCGGTGATGTTCGTCATGGCCGGGGTCGCCACGACCAGCAAGCGCGACTTCTCGAACATGGGCAAGTTCCTGTTCGTCGCGCTGATCGCCCTGCTGGTGGCCGTGGTCGCCAACCTGTTCCTGCAGATCCCGGCGCTGGCGCTGACGATCTCGACGCTCGCCATCGTCCTGTTCTCGGCCTTCCTGCTCTACGACCTCTCGCGCATCGTCAACGGCGGCGAGACGAACTACATCAGCGCCACGCTCGCGGTCTACCTGAGCCTCTACAACATCTTCGCCAACCTGCTGTCGCTGCTGATGGCGTTCACCGGCGAGCGCGAGTAAGCCGACCGCGCGGCGCCACCCAGCGGGCCCTGCGGGGCCCGTTGCCTTGCGAGCTCAGTGCGCGGCGGGCTCGATCACGGCCATCGACTCCACGTGCGCGGTGTGCGGGAACATGTTGATCACCCCGGCGGCCCGCAGTTGCCAGCCGCCCTCGTGCACCAGCACGGCGCAGTCGCGCGCCAGGGTGGCCGGGTTGCACGAGACGTAGACCAGTCGGCGCGGCCGTTGGGCGCTCGCCGCGAGCGCCCGCACCACTTCGAGCGCGCCCTCGCGGGGCGGGTCCAGCAGCACCCGATCGACGCGCCCGCGCCGCGCCCAGAGCGCCTCCCACTCCGCCAGGCTCCACTCGAACAGATTGCGCGCCAGGAAATCGGTGCGTTGGGCGAGTCCGTGCTCGGCCGCTGCGGCGCCCGCCCGCTCCAGCAAGGCCTGTGAACCCTCGAGTCCCGTGACATGGGCCGCGCGGGTCGCAAGCGGCAGCGTGAAGTTGCCCAGGCCGCAAAAGAAGTCGGCCACCACCTCG
>DAOTEJ010000005.1:25138-66240 GCA_035454085.1 Burkholderiaceae bacterium
CGCAAGCGGCAGCGTGAAGTTGCCCAGGCCGCAAAAGAAGTCGGCCACCACCTCGTCAGCCTGCACTTCGAGCAGTTGCAGAGCGCGGCCGACCAGCACCTCATTGATGCGGTGGTTGACCTGGGTGAAGTCGGTCGGCCGGAACGCCAGGGACACGCCGAACTGCGGCAGCGGCAGGCGCAGGGCCGAGGCGGCGGCCGGCTCCAGTGGCGCCGCACTGTCCGGGCCCTTGGGCTGCAGCCACAAGTCCAGGCCATGCTCCGCGCCGAAGGCCCGCAGAGTATCGAGGTCCGCCTCGGACGGCGGCTCGAGCACGCGAAACACCAGCGCGGTGCGCGCCTGCGCGCCCACCGCGAGTTCGATCTGCGGCAGGCGCTGGCGGATCGACAGGCCCTCCACCAGGCGGCGCAGGGGCACGAGCAGCGCACTCACCGCCGGCGGCAGGACGGCACAGGAGTCCATGTCGGCCACGTAGCTCGATGCGCGCTCGTGAAAGCCCACCAGCACGCCGCCCTTCTTGGTCACATCGCGCACCGTCAGGCGCGCGCGGTGACGGTAGCCCCAGTCAGGCCCGTGGATCGGCGGCAGCAACTGCTCCGCGCGCAGCTTGCCGATGTGCCAGAGCGCGTCTTCCAGCGCTCGCTGCTTGACCGCGACCTGCGCGCGCGCATCGAGGTGCTGCATCGCGCAGCCGCCGCAGGCCCCGGCGTGCAGGCCGAAGTGCGGGCAGCGCGGCGCCACCCTCATCCAGGACTCGCGCTCGACCGCGAGCGTGCGGCCGGTCTCGAAGTTCGGCTTGTTGCGCACCCGCTCGTAGCGAACGCGCTCGCCGGGCAAGGCGCCTTCGATGAAGACGACCTTGCCCTCACGGTGAGCGACGCCGCGCCCCTCGAGGTCGAGCGACTCGATCTCCGCGACGAACTCCTGCCTGACCGGCGCCTGTCTGCCCATGAGCCCCGTGCGGCCGTGGCCGCCTGCGCAAAGGGCGCGATTCTATCGGGCCAGCCTCAGATCACCGCCTCGGAGCCGAGGCCGCGCGCACCCAGGTGGCGCCGCAGGCGCAGCAACGACTCCTGCTGGATCTGGCGCACGCGCTCGCGCGTGAGCTCGAGTTCGGCAGCCAGGTCCTCCAGCGTGCAGGCCTCGAGGCCGTGCAAGCCGAAGCGGCGCTCGATGACCCGGCGCTGACGCTCGCCGAGCGTGCCGAGCCAGTCTTCGACCAGGCGCTCGATCTCGTGGCGCTCGGCCTCCCGATCAGGCGACACCGCACCGGGATCCTCGAGCAGATCGACCAAGGCGCTGTCGGGATCGGCGTCAAGCGGGGCATCGAGCGAAGCCGCGGGCTCGCCCAGGCGCAGCACGTCCTCGACCTCTTCCACCGGCCGGTTCACGAGGTGGGCAATGTCCTCGATGCCGACCTCGGCGCGGCCACCGGCCTCGGTCTCGAGGTGGCGGCGGGCGCGCAAAATCTGATGCAACTCGCGCACCACGTGCACCGGCAGGCGCACCACGCGCGTCTGCACGATGACGGCCCGCTCCACCGCCTGCCGGATCCACCAGGTGGCGTAGGTCGAGAAGCGGAAGCCCCGCTCGGGCTCGAACTTGCCCAGCGCGTGCATCAGGCCAAGGTTGCCTTCCTCGATCAGGTCGAGCAGCGGCACGCCGCGCATCGAGTAACGCTTGGCGATCGACACCACCAGGCGCAGGTTGCTCACGATCATCAGGCTGCGGGCGGCGGCGTCGCCCGCGCGCGCGGCGGTCGCGGCGGCGAATTCCTGCGCAGGCGTGAGCAGCGGATACTGGCCGATCGAGTCCAGGTAGCGCTGCAGGATGTCGCTCACCGGATCGGCGCCGGCTGCTGCTGCGGCCTCGGTCACCACCTCGATGGGGGTCGGGGCGGCTTGCGCCTCCTCGGGCTGCTCTGCCTCGAGGTCCAGCGGTGCGACCTCGTCGGTGCCGGAAGGGCCTTCCTCGAATTCAGGCTCGGGCGCGCGGCGCGGTGCTTCGTCCATGGTCGGATCGGGCAACGGGTGAGTGGTGCATCAGCGCGTGGGCAGGTAGCGCATGGGGTCGACCGGCGTGCCCTGGCGGCGCAGTTCGAAGTGCAGCTTGGTGCGATCGGTTCCCGACTTGCCCATCTCCGCCACCCGCTGGCCGCGCTTGACGCTCTGGCCCTGCTTGACCAGCACGCTGCGGTTGTGCGCGTACACGGTGATGAAGTCGTCGGGGTGCTTGATGATCACGAGATTGCCGTACTGGGGCAGCGAGGCGCCCACATAGAACACCTCGCCGTCGGCGGCGGCGAGCACAGGATCGCCGTCCTTGCCGCCGATGTCGACCCCTTTGTTACGGCCGTCACCAAAGCCCTCGAGGATCGGCCCCTTGGCGGGCCAGGCAAGAGCAATGCTGGCGTCGGCGCGCGCCGGCTCCGCGGGCTTGGCGGGCTCGATCGGCTTGGCCGCGTCGGCGGGCCTGGCGGGCTCGGCCGGCTTGGCGGGCTCCGCACGCACCGCGCCGGCCCCGGACGCAGGTGTATCGAGCGGGCGGGCCTCGACGCTGCCCGTCGGGCTCACGGGCGCCGTACTGGCCACCGCGCCACCGGCAGTTGCCTGCGTTGCTACTTCCGAGCCCGGGGGCGGCCCCAGGCGCAGCACCTGCCCCACCTCGATCACGTTGGGATTGGGCAGCGCGTTCCAGCGCACCAGATCCGCCACGCTCACGCCCTGGCTCGTGGCGATGGTGCGCAGCGTGTCGCCGCGCTGCACGGTGTAGGTGCGCGCGGCATCGCGTCCGGCAGTGGGCGCCGCAGCGGTGGGCGCCGGGGCGGCCGGGGCGGTGCGCGTCGCACCGCCGGAGCGGTCGACGATCGGCGCCGGGCTACGCGAGGCACACGCGGCGAGGCCCAACCCGAACAGACACAGGACGATGGTGCTTGACTTCATCTCGACGATCTCCGCTGCGGCGCCTGCGAGGCTGCCTGCTGATTCATTGCACGCCGCCCCGCAGAGGCACGAAGCGTACGGCCTCGACCTTGCGCCGCTCGACGCGCCCCTCGCTGTCCTTGCTGATCACCTCGAGCGACTGTTCGGTGCTGCCCACCGGGGCGACGATGCGCCCGCCGGCAGCGAGCTGCTCGATCCATGGGGCCGGCACCGCGTCGCCCGCCGCGGCCGAGGCGATCGCCGCATAGGGCGCTGCCGCCGGCACGCCCAGCGAGCCGTCGCCGCAGACCAGCCGCAGGTTGGGCAGTCGCAGCTCGCGCAGGTTGGCGCGGGCGCGCTCGTGCAAAGCGCGAATGCGCTCGACCGACACCACTTCCTTGAAGAGCTGGGCCAGCACCGCGGCCGCGTAGCCGCACCCCGTGCCGATTTCCAGCACGCGGGCGCTGCGCGGGTCGGCCACGCCCTCGAGCATGAGTTCGGCGGTGCGCGCCACCGTGTAGGGCTGCGAGATGGTCTGGCCAAAACCGATGGGCAGGGCGGTGTGCTCGTAGGCGCGCGAGGCCAGGGCCTCGTCGACGAACAGGTGGCGCGGCACGCTGCGCATCGCCTCGAGCACGCGGAAGTCGCGGATGCCCAGTTCCGCGAGGCGGTCGGCCATGCGGCTGCGCACGCGCTCCGAGCCCAGGCCACCGTGCCCGGGGGCGCCGCGCTCGTTCACCGTGGGCTTGCGTCCAGCCATGACTGAACCTCGGCCAGGCGGCCGGTGTGCGTGAGGTCGATCTGCAGCGGCGTGATCGAGGTGTAGCCGGCCGCCGTGGCGTGAAAGTCCGTGCCCGGGCCGGCCTCGCGAGCGCCGCCGGCCGGGCCGATCCAGTAGATCGGGTCGCCGCGCGGGTTGGTCGCGCGGATCACCGGCTCGGAGGCATGACGGCGGCCCAGGCGGGCGGTGAGCGGGCCGCGCTGCGCCTCGAGCGGCAGGTTGGGGATGTTCACGTTGAGCAGCACCGGGCCAGGCAGCGGCTGATCGAGGAAGCGGCGCACGACCTGCTCGGCGATCACCGCCGCCGCGTCGAGGTGGGCCCAGCCCTTGTCCACCTGCGAGAAGGCGATCGCCGGGATGCCGAAGAGGTAGCCCTCCGTCGCCGCCGCCACGGTGCCCGAGTAGAGCGTGTCGTCGCCCATGTTCTGGCCGTTGTTGATCCCCGAGACCACGAGGTCGGGCCGCTCGTCGAGCAGGCCGGTGAGGGCCACGTGCACGCAGTCGCTGGGCGTGCCGTTGACGAACCAGGTGCGCTCGTCGACGCGGCTCACCGACAGCGGGCGCGAGAGCGTGAGCGAGTTGCTCGCACCGCTGTGGTTCTGCTCGGGCGCGATCACCGTCACCTCGCCCAGGCGGCTCATGGCGCGCGCCAGGGCGATGATGCCGGGAGCGAGATAGCCGTCGTCGTTGGAAACCAGGATTCGCATCGAAAGTCGAAAAGAAAAGGCCGTTCGCGCTGGGCACGAACGGCCTTCCTGGATGATGGTCGGGGCGGCGGGATTCGAACTCGCGACCCCTTGCACCCCATGCAAGTGCGCTACCAGGCTGCGCTACGCCCCGAAGGCACGAAGTATAGCGGAGTTTTCAGTCGCGCCCGAGCAACTCGCGGATTTCCTTGAGCCTGCGGATGATCTCGGCGCGTTCCTCGCCCGAGGCGGGCGCAGCGGGCGCGGGGGCCTCGATCGGAGCCGCGGACACCGCCGGCGCGGCGCGTCCGCGAGGACGCGCCGTCTCCTCGAGCCGGTTGCGCGCACCGCTGATGGTGAAGCCCTCCTCGTAGAGCAGTTCGCGGATACGGCGAACGAGGAGCACTTCGTGGTGCTGGTAGTAGCGGCGATTGCCGCTGCGCTTGACGGGACGAAGCTGGGTGAACTCCTGCTCCCAATAGCGCAGGACGTGCGGCTTCACGCCGCACAGGTCGCTGACTTCACCGATCGTGAAGTAGCGCTTCGCTGGAATCGGAGGCAGGACGGCCGCCGGCTCGGCACGCTGCATGGTTCCGGCCCGAGGCTAGGCGCTCAGTGTTCGCCGCGGCTCGCGGCCACGGCGGACTTGAGCTTCTGGCTGGCGTGAAAGGTCACCACGCGGCGCGCGGTGATCGCGATTTCCTGCCCGGTCTTGGGGTTGCGCCCGGGGCGCTGCGGCTTGTCGCGCAACTGGAAGTTGCCGAAGCCCGAGAGCTTGACCGTGGCGCCGCGTTCGAGCGCCTGGCGGATTTCGTCGAAGAAGCCGTCGACCATGTCCTTGGCTTCGCGCTTGTTCAGACCGAGGCGGTCGAACAGGGCATCGGCCAGGTCGGCCTTGGTCAAGGTGCGCGCGTCGCGCGCCTCGGCCGCGGCTTCGGCCGGTGCGGGCGGTAGGGCAGGACTCATGGCGGGATCCACAGGCATATCGTTCACTGGCGCAGTCGTGCGCCCTGGGTTTCGAGCGCGGCCACGATGGCCGCCATGGCCGCATCGGCATCGGCATCCGCGAGCGCACGGGAAGGGTCCTGCAGGCGCACCGTGAAGGCGAGGCTCTTTTCCTTTTCGGACAAGAGCTTAGCGCCCTCCTTCAGGCCCGCTGCGGCATCGTCGCGCGGTCGGTAGAGGTCGAACAAGCGGAACTCCCGCAAACAGGTGAGACGGCCATCCGACGCGGCGGCGGCGTGCACCGCGTCGAGCAGGGCCTGCACCGGGACGGACTCGGCGACCGTGACGGACACATCGCGCAGCAGAGCCTGGAACTTCGGCACCTCGCGATAGCGCGGCAGCCCCACCGCCAGCAGCGGCTCGAGCTCGAGTTCGAAGCACACGGCGGCCTTGGGCAACTCGTAGCGCTGTTGCAGGCGGGGATGGAGTTCGCCGATCCAGCCCACCGATCGTCCGTCGATCACGACGCGTGCCGAGCGTCCCGGATGCAGCGCGGGATGCTCGGCCGGCTCGAAGCGGGCCACCAGCGGCAACAGCACGCGCTCGAGTTCCCCCTTGAGATCGAAGAAGTCCACATCGCGCGGCGCAATGCCCCACTGCGGCTCGGCCACCGGGCCATAGGCCAGGGCCGCCACGTGCATGGGCTGGCGCACGCCCGCCACCGCCAGCGGCCCGGCCGCGGCGGCGGCATCGCGCATGAACACGCGGCCCACTTCGAACACGCGCACGCGCGCCGCCTTGCGGTTGAGGTTGTAGCGCAGGATGTCGGTGAGGCCGCCCAGCAGCTGGCTGCGCATCACCGCCAGCTGGCTGGCGATGGGATTCACCACCTCGATCGGAGCGGCATTGGCCGCGAAGTCCTGCTCCCACTCACGCGGCACGAAGGAAAAATTGATCAGCTCCTGATAGCCCTGGGCGGCAAGCGCGCGCCGCACGGCGTGTGCGCTGCGCTCGCCCTCGGGTCGGGCGCGCATCTGCGCCGCGGCGCGCGGTGCATGCGCGGGCAGGGACTCGTAGCCCACCAGACGCGCCACCTCCTCGATCAGGTCTTCCTCGATCGCGATGTCGAAGCGGTAGCTTGGCGCCGTCACGAGGAAGGC
The DNA here is from genome assembly GCA_035454085.1 of Burkholderiaceae bacterium. GTDB lineage: Bacteria > Pseudomonadota > Gammaproteobacteria > Burkholderiales > Burkholderiaceae_F > DAOTEJ01. Next base: position 31,632 of record DAOTEJ010000005.1, read on the forward strand.
GTCGGCACCTTGCGTGTAGACGAAGCCCAGGCGGTCGAAGACGCGGGCCATCTGTTCGTCGGTGATCGGCGCGCCGATCACGCGGCGCGCACGCTCGGTGCGCATGCGCACGGGGTCTCGCGCGGGCAGGCGCAGCAACTGATCGCCCACTGGGCCGACCTGGGTGGCGGGCGTGCCGCAGATCTGCAGGATCAGCCGGGTGATGTATTCGAGATGCTCGTCGGTGGTGGCGTAGTCCACGCCGCGCTCGAAGCGGTGCCCGGCGTCGGTGGCAAAGCCGTAGCGGCGGCTGCGGCCCTGGATGGCCTCGGGCCACCAGAATGCCGCCTCGACGAAGATGTTGCGCGTATCCAGGCTCACGGCCGTGGCGTCGCCCCCCATGACGCCGGCCAGCGCCTCGACGCCCGCCTCGTCGGCGATCACGCCGACTTCGCCATCGACCTCGACGGTCTGCCCATTGAGCAGCGTCACGGTCTCGCCCGCCCGGCCCCAGCGCACGGTCAGCCCGCCCCGCACCTTGTCGAGGTCGAACACGTGAGAGGGCCGGCCAAGCTCGAGCATCACGTAGTTCGAGATGTCGACCAGCGCCGAGATCGAGCGTTGCCCGCTGCGCTCCAGGCGCTGGCGCATCCAGTCCGGCGTGGCCGCCCGCGCGTCCACGCCACGGATCACGCGTCCCGAGAAACGTCCGCAGAGGTCCTCGGCCTCGACCCGCACCGGCAGGCGCTCGTCGGTCGTGGGCGCTACCGGCGCGAAGGTCGGCAACACCAATGGTGCGCCAGTGATTGCGTGCAGGTCGCGCGCCACGCCCACCACCGAGAGCGCGTCGCCGCGATTGGGCGTGAGCTTGATGGTGAGCTTGCAGTCATCCAGGGCCAGCGCCTGGCGCAGGTCCTGGCCCACGGCAAGGTCCCCGGGCAGGGGCAGCAGACCGGCGTGCTCGTCCGAGAGCCCCAGTTCGCGCGCCGAGCACAGCATGCCCTGCGACTCGACACCACGCATGGTCGTGGCCTTGATCCGCAGGCCTCCGGGAAGTTCGGCCCCCGGCAGCGCGCAGGGCACGACCAGGCCGGCCGCGGCATTCGGGGCGCCGCAGACGATCACGAGTTCCTCACCCGTGCCTGCGTCCACGCGACAGACCCGCAGCTTGTCAGCGTTGGGGTGCTTGTCGGCGCTCAGGATGCGGGCGACCACGATGCCGCTGAAGGGCGGCGCGACGGGCTCGACCGCCTCGACCTCGAGGCCGCCCATGGTCAAGGCCTCGGCGAGCGCCTCGCTGGCAAGCGCCGGGTTGCAGTAGTGGCGCAGCCACTGCTCGGAAAATTGCATCTTGTGACTCGCGCGGGTGTCAGTTGAACTGGCTCAGGAAGCGCAGGTCGCCTTCGAAGAACAGGCGCAGGTCGTCGACCCCGTAGCGCAGCATCGCCAGCCGTTCGAGGCCGGAGCCGAAGGCAAAGCCGATGTAGCGCTCCGGGTCCAGCCCGAAGTTGCGCACCACGTCGGGATGCACCTGCCCTGCCCCGCTGATCTCGAGCCACTTGCCCTTGTCGGGGCCGCTCGTGAACATCATGTCGATCTCGGCCGAGGGCTCGGTGAAGGGGAAGTAGCTGGGACGGAAGCGCGCGACCAGATCGTCGGTCTCGAAGAAGCGGCGCAGGAAGTCGGTGTAGACCGCCTTGAGGTCGGCAAAGCTCACGTCCTCGCCGATCCACAGACCCTCGACCTGGTGAAACATGGGCGAGTGGGTGGCGTCGGAGTCGACCCGGTAGGTGCGCCCCGGAGCGATCACCTTGATCGGCGGGGTGTGGCTGCGCGCGTAGCGCACCTGCATGGGGCTGGTGTGGGTGCGCAGCACCAGCAGCTTGCCCTCCTCATCGCGCTGGTCGACGTAGAAGGTGTCCTGCATGGAACGCGCCGGATGGTTCGGCGGGTTGTTCAGCGCGGTGAAGTTGAACCAGTCGGTCTCGATCTCGGGGCCGTCGGCCACGTCGAATCCGATCGAGGCAAAGATCTCCTCGACGCGCAGCCAGGTGCGCATCACCGGGTGCAGGCCGCCGGCGCCCGGGTTGCGCCCCGGCAGGCTCACGTCGATGGCCTCGGCCGCGAGGCGCGTTTGCAGTTCCGCCTCGGCCAGCGCCGCGCGTCGCTCGGCCAGCAGGCCCTCGATCGCCTGCTTGGCGGCGTTGATCGCCGCGCCCTGGGTTCGCTTCTCGTCTGGCGCGAGGCTGGCGAGCGCCTTCATGCGTTCGGTGATCGCACCGGACTTGCCAAGGAAGCGCGCCTTCTCGTTTTCGAGCGCGGCGGGCTGGGTGGCGGCGGCGAAGGCGGCGCGCGCCGTGGCGATCAGCTGGTTGAGGTCGTCCATCGTCGGCGGAAAGGAAAAGGCCTGGTCTTGCGGCCAGGCCTCTTGCTGTATTGAAGGCGCGCCACACGGGCGCGCCTGGATCAGGCGGCGAGGCTGGCCTTGACCTTGTCGACGATCGCCGCAAAGCCGGGCTTGTCGAGCACGGCCATGTCGGCGAGCACCTTGCGGTCGAGTTCGATCGCGGACTTCTTGAGCCCGTTCATGAACCGGCTGTAGGTCAACCCGTGCGAACGCACACCGGCGTTGATGCGGGCGATCCACAGGGCGCGGAACACGCGCTTGCGGGCCCGGCGGTCGCGGTAGGCGTACTGGCCTGCCTTCATGACCGCCTGCTTGGCGACGCGGTAGACGTTGTTGCGGCGCTGCGTGTAGCCCTTGGACAGGGCGAGCACCTTCTTGTGGCGCGCGCGCGCCGTTACACCACGCTTGACTCGGGGCATCTTCTTTCCTCCTTACGCGTAGGGCAGCATGCGGTGGATCGAGGCGCTGTCCGATTCGTGGATCGTGACCATGCCGCGCAGATGGCGCTTGTTCTTGGTCGTGCGCTTCGTGAGGATGTGCCGCTTGGTCGCGTGACCGCGCTTGATCGATCCGCTGGCGCGGACCTTGAACCGCTTTGCAGCGGCCTTCTTCGTCTTCATCTTCGGCATGTTCGCCGTCCTTTCTCTCTTTATTGGATGAGGCCGGGCGCTCTCGCGAGGCTTGAAGCCCGGTCTCACTTGTTGCGGCGGCCCTGGGGGCTGCCGTGAAACTGCTTTCAGGTCACTTGCGCTTCTTGGGCGACAGGACCATGACCATCTGGCGCCCTTCCAGGCGGGGCATCTGCTCGACCTGGATCAGTTCGCCCAGTTCCTCGCGGATCCGGGCCAGCAACTGCACTCCGAACTCCTGGTGAGCCATCTCGCGACCGCGGAAGCGCAGGGTGATCTTGGCCTTGTCACCTTCCTCGAGAAAGCGCACCACGTTGCGCATCTTGGTCTGGTAGTCGTTCTCGTCGGTCTGCGGACGGAACTTCACTTCCTTGACCTGGATCTGCTTCTGCTTGGCGCGGGTCTCGGCGGCCTTCTTCTGTTCCTGGTACTTGAACTTCCCGTAGTCCATCAGCCGGCACACGGGAGGGACCGCAGTTGGCGCGATCTCCACGAGGTCGACCTGGGCCTCTTCTGCCATGCGCATCGCCTCTGCCAGGCGGACGATGCCGAGTTGCTCTCCCTCGATGCCGGTCAACCGGACTTCCGAGACGTGGATCTCGCCATTGATCCGATGCGTGCGTTCCTGAGCGATCTTGAGTTCTCCGTCAGATAAGACCTAGGCCGTGCCGCCAACGTTGCGCCGCCGCTCCACGTCCTCGCGAAGTCGGGCGGCAAAGGCGTCGATGGGCATCACGCCCAGATCCACGCCCCCACGGGCTCGCACGGCCACCGTGCCCGCCTGTCGCTCCTTGTCCCCGACCACGAGGATGTAGGGCAGCTTTTGCAGGCTGAGCTGGCGGATTTTATAGGTGATCTTGTCGTCGCGCAAATCGGCTTCAACCCTAAATCCTTGTTTTTTCAGCGCTTGCTCCACCTCCAGGGCGTAGTCGGCCTGTCCCTCGGAGATGCTGGCCACGGCTGCCTGCACCGGCGCCAGCCACGGCGGCATGGCGCCCGCGTAGTTCTCGATGAGCATGCCGATGAAGCGCTCGAGCGAGCCCACGATCGCGCGGTGCAGCATGACCGGCACCCGGCGGCTGTTGTCCTCGGCCACGTACTCGGCGCCCAGACGACCGGGCATGGAGAAGTCGACCTGCATCGTGCCGCACTGCCAGGGCCGGCCCAGCGAGTCCTTGAGGTGATACTCGATCTTGGGACCGTAGAAGGCGCCCTCGCCCGGCAGGATGTCGAAGGGCACCCCCGAACGCTCGAGCGACGCGGCGAGCGCCGCCTCCGCCTTGTCCCAGATCTCGTCGGCTCCGATGCGCTGCGCCGGGCGCGTGGCGATCTTGTAGGCGATCCGGGCAAACCCGAAGTCCTCGTAGACCTTGCGCACCAGTGCCGTGAAGGCCACGCATTCGTCGAGGATCTGGTCCTCGGTGCAGAAGATGTGACCGTCGTCCTGGGTAAAACCGCGCACCCGCATCAACCCGTGCAGCGCGCCCGAGGCCTCGTTGCGGTGGCACGCGCCAAACTCGCCGTAGCGCAGGGGCAGGTCGCGGTAGCTGTGCAGCGTCGAGTTGAAGATCTGCACGTGCCCCGGGCAGTTCATGGGCTTGAGGGCGTAGTAGCGGTTCTCCGACTCGGTGGTGAACATGTTGTCACGGTACTTGTCCCAGTGGCCCGAGCGCTCCCAGAGGCTGCGGTCCAGGATCTGCGGCGCCTTGACCTCCTGGTAGCCGTTGTCCTGGTAGACCTGCCGCATGTACTGCTCGACCTGCTGCCAGATCGTCCAGCCCTTGGGGTGCCAGAACACCAGTCCCGGCGCCTCGTCCTGCATGTGGAACAGGTCCAGCTCCCGACCCAGCCGTCGATGGTCGCGCTTCTCAGCCTCCTCGAGCATGTGCAGGTAGGCGTCCTGCTCGTCCTTCTTCGCCCAGGCCGTGCCGTAGATGCGCTGGAGCATCTCGTTCTTGCTGTCGCCGCGCCAGTAGGCGCCGGCCACCTTCATGAGCTTGAAGACCTTGAGCTTGCCCGTCGAAGGCACGTGCGGACCGCGGCACAGGTCGACGAAGTTGCCCTCGCGGTAGAGCGAGATCTGCTCACCGGCAGGAATCGCGCCGATGAGCTCGGCCTTGTAGCGCTCGCCCATGCCCTCGAAGAGGCGCACCGCCTCGTCGCGGTCCATCACGGACCGCGCCACGGACTCGTCCTTCTTCGCCAGTTCGGCCATGCGTGCTTCGATCGCCGCCAGATCCTCGGGCGTGAAGGGGCGCTTGTAGGCAAAGTCGTAGTAGAAGCCGTTCTCGATCACCGGACCGATGGTGACCTGCGCCTCGGGGAACAGATCCTTCACCGCGTAGGCGAGCAGGTGGGCGGTCGAGTGACGCAGGACTTCGAGCCCCTCGGGGTCGCGATCGGTCACGATCGCGAGGGCCGCGTCGGTCTCGATGCGGTGCGATACATCCACCAGGCGTCCGTCGACCTTGCCGGCCAGCGCGGCCTTGGCCAGCCCCGGGCCGATCGAGGCCGCGACCTCGGCCACCGTTACCGGGCCCGGAAACTCGCGACGCGAGCCATCGGGCAGGGAAATCGCAATCATGTGTGCTCCGCTTTCAGGCAACAAAAAAGTGCGGACGAGCCGCACTTTTTCTTGAAAGACGCGCGCCCGCCCCGGGATCAGTGTCCGGTCGTGGTAGTTCGGGCGACAACGAAAGCCGGCATGGCTTGGCGTCCTTATCCTGCAGTAAGCATTGGTAGGCGCGATTGGACTCGAACCAACGACCCCCACCATGTCAAGGTGGTGCTCTAACCAGCTGAGCTACGCGCCTGAAGTCGGCAGCACTATATCACGGCCGAGTCAGCGTCGCCGCGCGCTCATCACGCCCTTGACCTCCCGCACCAGCGCGATCGTGCGCGCCAGCTCGGCCGCGTCGCTCACCTCGACGGTGAAGTTCATGCGCGCGTCGCCCTTGCTGCTCATCGTGTTCACGCCGATCACGTTCTGCTTCTCGCGGGCGAAGACTTCCGAGATGTCGCGCAGCAGTCCGCTGCGGTCCTGGGCGACGACGAAGATCTCCACGGGATAGACCGCGTCGGGCTGCGCGCCCCAGGTCACCTCGATCAGGCGCTCGTGCTCGCGCTCGCCCAGGGCCTGCGCGTTCGAGCAATCGGCGCGGTGGATCGACACCCCCCGGCCGCGGGTGACGAAGCCCACGATCTCGTCGGGCGGTGCCGGCCGGCAGCAGCGCGCGAGCTGCGTGAGCAGCGAGTCCACCCCCACCACCAGCACCTTGCCCTTGGGCGCCCTGAGGTTGGCCGCGCGCACCAGGGGCGGCAGCTCGGCGGGCGCGGCCGGCGGCGCGAGCGCATGCTCGATGGCGCGGAAGCTGAACTCCTCCTTGGTGGCCGCGACGCACAGCTCGTCCACGCCGGCGAAGCCCAGGCGCCGCGCCAGGTCGTCGAGCTTGACGGCAGTCTTTCCGAGCCGTGCGAGCTCCTTGTCGATGCGCTCGCGGCCCACGGCGATCGAGGCCTCGAGCTCCTGCGCGTTGAACCACTGCCGCACCTTGGTGCGCGAACGCGCGCTGGCCAGGTAGCCCAGCTCGGCATTGAGCCAGTCGCGCGACGGCCCGCCGGTCTTCGCGGCAACGATCTCGACCGTCTGGCCGGAATGCAGGCGCGCGTTGAGCGGCACCATCGCGCCGTCCACGCGTGCGCCCCGGCACCGATGCCCGAGCTCGGTGTGCACGTGGTAGGCGAAGTCCACCGGCGTGGAACCCGCGGGCAGCTCCACCACCCGGCCCTGCGGCGTGAGCACGTAGACGCGCTCCTCGGCACCGGGGCGCGCGGGCGGCTCGATCTCCTCGCGCCAGGCCAGCAGTTGCCGCAGCCAGGCCACGCGCTCCTCGTCGCCGGTGCGACCCCGGCCGCCTTCCTTGTAGCGCCAGTGCGCGGCCACGCCGAGCTCGGCGAATTCGTGCATGCGCCGCGTGCGGATCTGGATCTCGAGCGGCCGGTCCTGCGCGTCGCGCACCACCGTGTGCAGCGACTGATAGCCGTTGGCCTTGGGACGCGCGATGTAGTCGTCGAATTCGGCGGCGATCGGGGTGTAGTCGGCGTGGACCAGGGCGAGCACCTGATAGCACTGCGCCACGTCCTCGACGATCACCCGCAGCGCGCGCACGTCGTAGAGCTGTTCGTAAGCCAGGCCCTTGGTGCGCATCTTGTTCCAGATCGAGTAGATGTGCTTGGGCCGCCCGCTGACCTCGGCGGCGATGCCCGCGGCCGCCAGCCGCGCGCGCACCTGCGCGATCGACTCCTCGATGAAGGACTCGCGCTCCACGCGCCGCTCCTCGAGCAGGCGCGCCACGCGCTTGTAGGTCTCGGGCTCGATGAAGCGCAGCGACAGGTCCTCGAGCTCCCACTTGATCTGCCAGATCCCCAGGCGGTTGGCCAGGGGCGCGTACAAGGCCAGCGTCTCGCGCGCGAAGGGCGCGGCCTCGGGATGGCGGCTCGCCGCCAGATAGCGCAGCGTCTGCAGGCGCGAGGCCAGGCGCAACAGCACCACGCGCAGGTCGTTGCACATGGCCAGCAACATGCGGCGCAGCGCCTCGGGCTGGGCCTCGGTCGCGGCTTGCGCCGACTGGCCGCGGGTGCGTTCCGACAGCCGCATGAGCTGGCGCAGATCGCCCACCAGTTGCGCCACGGTCTCGCCAAAGCGCGCGCGCAGCCACTCCTCGGGCTCGCGCAGGACGTCGTGCACGCCGAACAGCCACGCCGCCGCCTGCAGGTCCAGATCCGCGCGCAGGGGTGCCACGATCGCAGCCATGCCCTCGGCGTGGTCCAGGAAGGACTCGCCGGTGCGCAGGCTGCGCCCCAGATACAGGGGTTCGACCAGGGCGCGCGCGGCCGCCACGTCGACGGGCGCGACGTCCTCGTCGGAGGCAGCGGCGGAACGGCTCATAAAGGCAAGGACGCGGGCGCGTCAGGCAGGGGTCGGTGGGGATTATAGGAAGGGGCCATGGCGTGCCCCCGGGCCGCGCTGCGGCACAATCGTCCGATGATCAGCACCTTGATCGAACGCTGGCGCAACGGCCGGCGCGTCGAGATTCCCGACGCCCAGTGGCAGGCCGCGCTTGCCGCCCTGCCCTGCGCGCAGTCGCTGCCTGCGCCCGAGCGCGAGCGCCTGCGCGGACTCGTGGCCGGCTTGCTCGCCGACAAGCAGTTCGAAGCCGCCGCGGGTATCGAACTCACCACGCAGATGCAGCTGGCCATCGCCGTGCAGGCCTGCCTGCCGGTGCTCGGGCTGGGCCTCGAGTGGTATCGCGGCTGGACCAGCATCGTGGTCTATCCCGGCGAATTCCGCGTGCCGCGCCGCCTGACCGACGAGGCCGGCGTGGTGCACGAGTTCGACGACACGCTGTCCGGCGAATCCTGGGACGGTGGTCCGGTGGTCGTCTCGTGGGCCGATGCGCAAAGCGCCGGCACCCCGCAGGCCTACTCGGTGGTGATCCACGAGTTCGCGCACAAGCTCGACATGCTCGACGGCGAGGCCGACGGCGTCCCGCCCTTTGACCGGCGCCTGCATCCCACGCTCACCGCGGCCGCCTGGCGTGCCGCGCTCGCTGATGCGCTGGCGCGTCTGGACGCCGAGCTCGAGCTGATCGAGGCCGAGCTGCCCCCGCACATCGACCCCGACTCGCCCGAGGCCGATCCCTGGTACGCGCGCCTGCCGCTCGACCCCTACGCCGTGCAGGACGAGGCGGAGTTCTTCGCGGTCTCGGCTGAGGCCTTCTTCGTGGCGCCGGCGACGCTGCAAGCCGCCTTCCCGGCCTGGTACGAGCAGCTCGCGGCCTTCTTCCGGCAGGACCCGCTGTCGGCCACGCCATGAAGCGCCTGCTCGTGGTCTGGTGCTCGATGACCGGCGGCGCGCGCCAGATGGCGCAGGCCTTGGCCGACGCCGCCCGAGCGGCCGCACCCGGCGAAGTCGAGGTCGATTGCCTCGAGGCCGGTGCCGCCGGCCCCACAGAGGTGCTGGCTGCCGACGCCTATGCCTTCGTCGCGCCCGAGAACCTGGCGAGCATGGCGGGCCGCATGAAGGATTTCTTCGACCGCAGCTACTACGGTGTCCTCGACCAGGTGAACGGCCGGCCCTACGTGGCGCTGGTCTGCGCCGGCTCCGACGGCGCCGGCGCGGTGCGCCAGATCGAGCGCATCGCCACCGGCTTGCGGCTGCGCGCCGTGGCGCCGGCGCTGATCGTGTGCACGCATGCGCAAACGCGCGAGCAGATCCTCGCGCCCAAGCACCTGCCCGCCGGGCAACTCGCGCGCTGCGCCGAACTCGGTGCCGCGCTCGCTGCGGGGCTCGCGGCCGGGGTGTTCTAGGCGGCCGCCGCGGTCACCAGGATCTCGACCTTCCATCCCGGGCGCGCCAGCGCCGCCTGCACCGTGGCGCGCGTGGGGGTGGCGCCCGGTACCACCCAGCGCTCCCACACGGCGTTCATCGCCGCGAAGTCGGCCAGGTCCCTGAGAAAGATCTGCGCCGTGAGCAGGCGCGACTTCTCGGTGCCCGCCTGCTGGAGCAGTGCCTCGATGGCCGCCAGCACCTGCTCGGTCTGGCCGGTGATGTCCTGCTCGGCGTCCTCGGCCACCTGGCCCGCCAGGTAGACCACCCCGTTGTAGATCACGGCCTCGCTCATGCGCGGGCCGCAGTGCAGGCGGCGGATGTTCATCGTGTTCGCTCCTCAGGCTTCTGATAGAAAACGGCGGACGAGGTCGATCTGCATCTCGTCCATCAGCATGGGCGCATGGCCCACGCCGGGAATCTCGGCCAGTCGCGCCCGCGGACCGCGCCGTCCCATCTCGTCGGCGGTGGCGCGCGACAACAGGTCCGACTCGGAGCCGCGCACCAGCAGCGTGGGGGCGCTGATGCGGTCGTAGAGCGCCCAGGTCGCGGCCTCGCCGGCGGCGGCCGCCTCGGGCGTGAGCGCCGCGAAGGCCTCGCCGATGCGCGGGTCGTAGTGCAGGCGCCAGCCCCCCGCGCCGTCGGGCCGGATCACGCTCTCGGTGATCTCGCGCCAATCCTGCTCGGAGCGCAGCGCAAACGGCGCCGAGACGCGCTTCACGTAGGCCACTGCCGCGTCGAAGTCGGGCAGCAGCACGGGCTTGCCCACGTAGCTCGCGATGCGGGCGAGCGAGTCCCACTCGATGCGCGGCCCCACGTCGTTGAGCACCAGACGCCGGATCGGGCTGCGAGCCTGGCCGGCGAGCGCCATGCCGATCAGCCCGCCCATCGATGTACCTACCCAGTCGACCTCAGGCGCGTCCAGGCGGGCGATCAGGTTGACCATGTCGGCGGCGTACTGGGGCACGCCGTAGGCGGCGCCGGCCGCCAACCAGTCGCTGTCGCCCCGGCCCGCCACGTCGGGGCAGACCACGCGCGCCTGCCCCGCCAGCGCGGCGGCGAGGCGGTCGAAGTCGCGGGCACAGCGCGTCAGGCCATGCACGCACACCACCACGCGCGGGTTGTGGGGGTCCCCCCACTCGCGGTAGCGCATGGTGTGGAAGCCGGCGGGGCTGAGGCACTGCACCCCGCGGGTGCGGGCGGTCGGGATCATGGGCTGTGCATGGAAGTTGGAGGGGGCCGCTCGCACGCACAGACCGCTGCGGTCGAGCCGTGCCGGGCAGGGCGCTAGCATACCGACCGGACGACACGGCGGAGATCGCACATGGCAGCACTCAAGGGCAAGACCGCCCTGGTCACGGGCTCGACCAGCGGCATCGGCCTGGGCATCGCCCGGGCACTGGCGCGCGAGGGCGCGAACATCGTGGTCAACGGCTTCGGGGACGAGGGCACGGTGCGCGGCGTGCGCAGCGAGCTCGAAGCGCTCGGCGTGCGCACGCACTACCACGGCGCCGACATGAGCAAGCCCGCCGAGATCGAAGCGATGATGAGCGAGGCCGCGCGCGTCTTTGGCCGCGTCGACATCCTCGTCAACAACGCCGGCATCCAGCACGTCTCGCCGGTCAAGGACTTCCCCACCGAGCGCTGGGACGCAATCATCGCCATCAACCTGAGCTCGGCCTTCCACACGACGCGGCTCGCGCTGCCGGCCATGCTCGCCGCCAACTGGGGCCGGATCATCAACATCGCCTCGGTGCACGGACTCGTGGCCTCGGCCGACAAGAGCGCCTACGTGGCCGCCAAGCACGGCGTCGTGGGCCTGACCAAGACCGTGGCGCTCGAAACCGCCACCACCGGCGTGACCTGCAACGCGATCTGCCCGGGCTGGGTGCTCACGCCCCTGGTGCAAAAGCAGGTCGACGCGCGCGCCGCGCGCGACCAACTGAGCAACGAAGACGCCAAGCGCTCGCTGCTCGCCGAGAAGCAGCCCTCGCTCGAGTTCGTCACCCCGGAGCAACTCGGCGCGCTGGCGGTGTTCATGTGCTCGGACGCGGCAGCCCAGATGCGCGGCCAGTCGGTGGCCTTCGACGGCGGATGGACCGCCCAATAGAAGTACCGAAGAACCCGGAACCCCGCTTCAAACCAGGATCAGACCATGAACGAAGAGACCTTCAACCTCAGCATCCGCAAGTTCCTCAAGACCGTGGGCGTGGGCTCGCAACGCGAGATCGAACAAGCCGTCGCGCGCGCCCTCGCCGAGGGCCGCATCCAGGGAACCGAGTCCTTTCCTGCCAAGGTCCGCCTCGAGGTCGCCGGCCTGGACCTGTCGGTCGAGTTCGACGGCAAGATCGAGTTGCAGTAGGCGCTGCCGCCCGCGCCTTCGCGATTCAGGCGGGCTGGCAGTCCGCCTCGTCCTCGGGAATCACGCTCACCGCCACCTTCAGCCGGTGCTCCCCGCCGCCGCGGATCACGCCGCGCAGCGGAGGCACGTCGCTGTAGTCGCGCCCCACCGCCAGCCGCACGTGGCTCAGGTGGGGCACGAGATCGTTGGTCGGATCCAGATCCAGCCAGCCCTGGGAGGGGCTCCACGCCTGCACCCAGGCGTGCGAGGCATCGGCGCCTAGCAGTCGCGGCCGCCCCGGCGCCGGGCGGGTCAGGAGGTAGCCGCTCACATAGCGGGCCGGCAGGCCTCGCGCGCGCAGCACGCCGATCATCAGGTGCGCGTAGTCCTGGCACACGCCGTGGCGCTGGGCGAATACCGCTGCCAGCGGGGTGTGGACGTCGGTGACGCCCGGCTCGTACTGCAGATCTCCGTGAACGACGCGCATCAGGTCGAGTACCAGGTCCAGCCACGGCCGGCCCGGCGCGAATAGCTCGGCGGCGTAGCTGCGCGCCTGGGGCAGGAGGGGCACGTGGGGCGACGCGAAGACAAACTCGGACGTCGGCTCGAAGCGGCGACCCGACACGTAGCGCATCGACTCGGCAACCTCTTCCCAGGGCGGACTGTAGTCGGACACCGATGGCGCCGCCGCGGGCGTGAGCACCACGCGGCTGTGCGCATCGACCACGAACTCCTCGTGCGGCGCGTCGATGGTGAAGCAGGTGCGCAGGTTCCCGAAGACATCGTGCTGCATCTGCCGCCGCGCGGGCAGCGGATCGATCGTCAGGGCGTGCGCCAGCACCTGCTGCGCCGCGTCGCTCAGCGGACTGAGGTGCGCGAGGTGATGCGCCACATCGACCCGCGCGGCGTAGCGCGTGTGGGTGCGGTGATGCACATCGACCACGAGCGAGTCCGTCGTCATGCGTTGAGCGTCCGGAATCCCGCCGCGTGGCTGAAGTAGCGCGCCACGATGTCGTCCGACAGTTCGTAGGCCTTGCTCGCGAGCGAATCGGCGAAGCGCGCAAGGACCTCGAAGCGCCCATCGGCCTGCTGGGCGCACAGTTGGGTGAGCGTTGGCCAGTCCGCGGACGAAGGCAGACGCGCCGCGGGCATTGCGGGGTCGGGCGGGAGGCGTTCCAGTTCCCGCCGCAGCACGTGCACGACGCGGGCCAAGGCGCGCGGGTTGGTCTGCTCCTGCACCAGCAGGTCGATCACCGCCGGCATCTCGAGCGTGCGCTGGTAGCGCGAGCGATAGGTGATGGTGCTGTCGAACAGCACCAGCAGCAGATCGAAGCCCTCATCGCGCTGTGCGGCACCGGTCGCGAAGAGCACCTGCAGGGCGTGAGCCTGTGCCGACAGGCGCTCGATCTGCCGCCCGATGGTCATCAGGCGCCAGCCGTCGTCGTGCGTCATGTGGTCGGTCTGCGCGCCGGTGACGGCGTGCAGGTGCACCGAGAGTTCGCGCAGCACGCTCAGCGCCTCGTCGGAGCTCAGCACCCCGTCGGCCTGCGCCCGACGGCGCGCCTCGCGGAAGGACTGGACGGTGCCCACCAGCAGGCGCCAATGGTCGCCGGACAGGCGCTCGCGCAGCTGCCCCGCGGTGCGCAGCAGGGACTCGAGGTTGAACTCGACACCGCCTTCCTGCGTGCCGGGGTCGGCCAGGCCGGCGATCAGGGTGCGCTCGAACACCGCCAGCGATTGCGTCGGTGAAGGCGTGCCCGGCGGCACCAGGTGAAAGTCCGCCGCCAACTGCTCGATGGCGTCGAGCAGCGGCGACGGGCCGCGGGCCTCGTCGGCCAGCAGGGTCAGCACGGCGCGCAGCAGACGCGCGCTGAACTCGGCGCGCTCGGCGTAGCGCCCCATCCAGTAGAGGTTTTCTGCCGCGCGCGAGCTCACCACGCGGCGCCGGCCCTCGATGTCCTCGGGCCGCAGGGCCTCGGGCAGCATCGAGTACTCGTCGACCGTGCCCTCGGTCTGCACCCAGATGTCCTGGCTGCTGCCGCCGCGCTGCATCGACACGATCATCTGCTCGCGCCCCGCCACCCGCGTCATGCCGCCCGGCAGGGCGTGCCAGCCACCGGCGCCGTCGCTGATCGCATAGACGCGCAGCATCGCCGCGCGCGGCTGGAGGCGTCCCGTGCTCCAGGTCGGTGCCTGCGGCAGCGGCAAGTAGTCCTGCACGGTGTAGGCATCGGGATCGGCGGCGATGCGCTCGCGCAGCGCGCGCCGTGCCGCCTCGCCCAGGGTTGCACCGATCTGCGTGTCGAAGCCCGGCCGCGACGGCGTCGCGGCATAGGTCGGCTTGACCACCTTGTCGTGCAGCGCGTCGGCCACCGCCTCGAAGGCCGCCGCCTCTCCGCACCACCAGGTGTTCAGGGAGGGCAGCAGCAGCCTCGTCCCCTGCAAGTGCTCCGCGATCGCCGGCAGGAAGCCATGGATCGCGGGCGACTCGAGGAAGCCCGAACCCAGCGCGTTGGCCACCAGCACCTGCCCGGCCCGGATCGCCTGCAGCAGGCCGGGCACGCCCAGGGTCGAATCGGCGCGCAGTTCAAGCGGATCGCAGAAGTCGTCATCGAGCCGGCGCAGGATGGCGTGCACCCGCTCGAGGCCGTGCAAGGTCTTGAGGTAGACGCGCTCGTCGCGCACCGCGAGGTCGCCGCCCTCGACCAGCGGGATGCCCAGGTAGCGCGCGAGGTAGGCGTGCTCGAAGTAGGTCTCGTTGTAGGGACCGGGCGTGAGCAGCACGATCCGCGCCGATCCGCGCTCGCCCGCGTCGCGCGGGCTCATGCCGTCGAGCGTGTCGAGCAGGCGGCGGTACGTGGAAGCAAGCCGCTGCACGCGCAGTTCCCGGAAGGCCTCGGGAAACAGGCGCGAGACGATCAGCCGGTTCTGCAGCACGTAGCCCAGCCCGGACGGTGCCTGCGTGCGCTGCGCCACCACCCACCAGCGGCCGTCGGGCGCGCGCGCCAGGTCGAAGCCCACGATGTGGAGCAGCAATCCCCCGGCCGGCTGCGCGCCGACCAGCGGGCGCAAGTAGCCGGGGTTGCCGTGCACGAGCGCGGCGGGCAGCAGCCCCGCGCGCAGCAGGTGCTGCTCGCCGTAGACGTCGCCCATGATCGCCGCCAGCAGGGCGGCGCGCTGCGCCACGCCGGCCTCGATGCCGGCCCATTCCTGCGCGCCGATCAGCGTGGGCAGCAGGTCCAGCGACCACGGCCGCTGCGGACCGCCCTCCTCCGAGTAGACGTTGTAGGTGACCCCGTCTTCGCGGATGTGGCGCGCCAGCACCTCGGCGCGGCGCTCGAGGTCGTGCACCCCGATGACGCCCAGTTGCGCGAAGAAATGCCGCCAGCCATCGCGCAGGCTGCCGTCGGGCGCCCGCAGCAGGTCGTAGTGGCCCGGCCGCGCAGGCAAGGCCAGCCCCGCCACGAGTGCGGCGACGTCGTCCGGAAGGTCGAAGCTGAAGTGGGTCTGCGCCAAGTCTGTCGTCCACGGAGGTAGCTGCCACGCGAGCGCCGCGAGCATCCGCCGCCGCGCGCTGTGGCGCCGTGCGGCAGGCGACTCACTTCGCCTGCCCGCGGCCCCGGTCCGGGGTCTAGCCTAAGGGCACCGCACCGCCGCGGCGAATCAGACCGCGCCAAGCGTTGTGCCGGCGCATCGCCAGGCCTGATTCCTCACCCACCGCGTCGGGCCCCTAGGGGTGCGGAGGAAGGCGCCCTGCCAGGCGCCCGCCTCAGGTGCGCCGCAGGTCGAGCGTGAACGGGAACTCGAGGCTGCGCTGCGGCGGCGGCACGACGGCGCGGCCGGGCGTGTGCCCGGTCTTGAAAAAGCGCGCCAGGCGGCGGCTCTCGGCCTCGTAGGCGTTGACCGGAAAGGTCTCGTAGTTACGCCCGCCAGGGTGCGCGACGTGGTACTGACCGCCTCCGAGGGAGCGCTGCGTCCAGGTGTCGATGATGTCGAAGGTGAGCGGCGCGTTCACCCCGATGGTCGGATGCAGGGCCGAGGACGGCTGCCACGCCCGGTAGCGCACGCCAGCGACGAACTCGCCCACCCGCCCGGTGGGCTGCAGCGGCAGGGCAACCCCGTTGACCGCCACCCGATGGCGGCTGTCGTTGAGCCCGCTCGCCTTGACCTCGATGCGCTCCAGGGAGGAGTCGACGTAGCGCACGGTGGAGCCCGCCCCGCCCTCCTCGCCCATCACGTGCCAGGGCTCGAGCGCGGCGCGCAGGCTCAGCGCCACGCCCGCGGCCGCCACCTCGCCGTAGAGCGGGAAGCGGAACTCGAAGTGCGGCGCGAACCATGCGGGGTCGAAGGCGTAGCCGGCCTCGCGCAGTTCCTCCAGAACGTCGGCGAAGTCCTGCTCGACGAAGGTAGGCAGCATGAAGCGGTCGTGCAGTTCGGTGCCCCAGCGCGTCAGGCGCGCCACGTAGGGCTTCTTCCAGAAGCGCGCCACGAGGCCCCGCAGCAGCAACTGCTGCGCCAGGCTCATGCGGGCGTGCGGCGGCATCTCGAAGGCGCGCAGCTCGACCAGGCCGAGGCGGCCGGCGGGCCCGTCGGGCGAGTAGAGCTTGTCGATGCAGAACTCGGCGCGATGGGTGTTGCCGGTCACGTCGATGAGCAGGTTGCGCAGGCTGCGGTCGACCAGCCACGGGGGCGCCGCCTCGCCGCTTTCGCGGCGTCGGCGCGCGAGCTCGGCAAGCGCGATCTCGAGCTCGTAGACCTGATCGTTGCGCGCCTCGTCCACCCGCGGCGCCTGGCTGGTCGGGCCGATGAACAGCCCCGAAAACAGGTAGGACAGCGACGGGTGGTTGTGCCAGTAGGCGAGCAGGCTCGCCAGCAGATCGGGCCGGCGCAGGAAGGGGCTGTCCGCCGGCGTGGCTCCGCCCAGCACGATGTGATTGCCTCCGCCGGTGCCGGTATGGCGCCCGTCGAGCATGAACTTTTCGGTGGTCAGGCGCGTCTGGCGCGCGGTCTCGTAGAGAAACTCGGTGTGATCGACCAGCTCGTCCCAGCCGTGCGCCGGATGGATGTTGACTTCGATGACGCCCGGATCCGGGGTCACCTGCAGCACCTTCAGGCGCGGGTCGCGCGGCGGCGGATAGCCCTCCAGCACGATCTTCACGGACAGCTCGGCCGCGGTCGCCTCGATGGCGCTCAGCAGCTCGAGGTAGTCCTCCAGGATGGGCAGCGGCGGCATGAAGACGTGTAGCAGGGCTGTCTTGCCGCCATGTTCGGCCTCGGCGCTCGGCCCGTTGGCGCGCTGCGGATCGCGCACCTCCACGCACAGCGCGGTGCGCTCGCTGCCGTCGGCCGACTCGCCACGCGCCGGCGGGCGCTCGGCGCTTGCGGCGGCACCGTTCGCGCCGGCCCCGCTCGCCGCGGCGCCGCCGGAAGCCGCGTCTGCGCCGCCCGTAGCGCCCTTCTTGGGGGCGCGCGCCTCGCCCGGATGCTCGAAGCCCGCCTGGAGCGCGACCGCGCCACCCTCGGCGAACCCGCCACCCTCTTCGTGCGGTGCGTACTTCGCGTCGATGTCGGCATGCAGCGGCAGGGGGCCGCGCGGATCGAATGGATCGCGTTCGTGCGGGTTCGGACGCTCGCTCTTGGCCACCCAGGGCAGAGCATCGAGCGGCAGCCGGTAGCCCATGGGCGAGTCACCCGGCACCAGGTACATGTGCTCGTGGCGGAAGAACCAGGGCCGGCTGACCCAGGTCGGCTTGGCGCCCTCGGCGCGTCGTTGGCGCGCCAGCGGCAGCACGTAGCCGGTGGGCGTGGCAAGACCATCGCCAAAGACGCGACGCAGGCGCACGCGCTCCAGTTCGTCGTCCAGTCGCGAGTCCTCGGGATCGACGTTCACCGGCAAACGGCGTTCGCGCCACTGGTAATAGGCCTGGTCTTCGTAGCCTGGCCGCACGAAGCGCGGATCCAGGCCCAGGCGGCCGGCCAGGCGGTGGACGAACTTTCGCGCGTCCTCGTCGCCCATGCGCACGGTATCGCGCTCGTCGGCGAACAGCTTCGGATCCTGCCAGCACGGCTGCCCGTCGGCGCGCCAGTAGGCCGACAGCGCCCAGCGCGGCAGTTGCTCGCCGGGGTACCACTTGCCCTGGCCAAAGTGCAGGAATCCGCCGGCGCCGTAGCGCTCGCTCAGGCGCTCGATCAGGACGGTGGCCAGCCTCCGCTTGGTGGGACCCAGCGCAGCGGTATTCCACTCCGCGCCGTCGCGGTCATCCACCGACACGAAGGTCGGCTCGCCGCCCTGCGTCAGACGCACGTCGAGCGCGGCAAGCTCGGTGTCCACCTGGCGGCCCAGAGCGTCGACCGCCTGCCATTGCTCTTCGCTGTAGGGCTTGGTGACACGCGGCGCCTCGTAGATGCGCGTGATGGCCATCGTGTGGCTGAACTCGACCTTGCAGTCGTCGACCGCCCCGGTGATCGGCGCCGCGGTGGACGGCTCAGGCGTGCAGGCCACCGGCAGGTGGCCCTCGCCTGCCAGCAGCCCCGAGGTCGGATCGAGCCCGATCCAGCCGGCGCCCGGCAGGTAGACCTCGCACCAGGCGTGCAGGTCGGTGAAGTCGTGATCCGTGCCCGAGGGGCCATCGAGCGACTTCTGGTCGGGCTTGAGCTGGATCAGGTACCCCGACACGAAGCGCGCCGCGAGCCCCAGGTGGCGCAGCGTCTGCACCAGCAGCCAGCCGGTGTCGCGGCACGAGCCGCAGCCGAGCTCGAGCGTCTGCTCCGGCGTCTGCACCCCCGGCTCCATGCGGATCAGGTAGCGGATGTCGCGGTGCAGCCGCTGGTTGATGCCCACCAGGAAGTCGATCGTGCGCTGCTCGCGGGTGTCGATGCTCGCGAGGTACTCGCGCCAGCGGGGCGTCAGTTCGTCGCACGCCAGGTAGGGCGCGAGGTCGTGGGCGAGCCCCGCCTCGTAGCGAAACGGCGTGTTCTCGGCGCTCGGCTCGAGGAAGAAGTCGAACGGGTTGTACACCGCCATCTGCGCGACCAGATCGACCGTGACCTTGAACTCGGTCACCTTTTCAGGAAAGACGACTCGCGCCAGATAGTTGGCGAACGGATCCTGCTGCCAGTTGATGAAGTGCGGCTCGGGCTCGATGCGCAGCGAGTACGAGAGCACCGACGTGCGGCAGTGGGGCGCCGGCCGCAGCCTCACCACCTGTGGCGACAGTTCGACGCGGCGGTCGTAGCGGTAGTGGGTGACGTGATTCAGTGCGACATGGATCGACACGGCAGGATCCTTCGAGGATGGACTTGCACGGGCCCGCTGGCGCAGGCCCGCCTTCTTACATTGCAGGCAATTCGCGTGCCTGCGTCACCGCCTCGCCGCCCGCGGCGGCCCGGCCCGGTGCACCGCCTAGCGCGGTGCGCGTGCCCGACCCGTCTGCGCGAGCAATTGCAGGGCGACGCCTTCGGATTCGTCACCGGCGAGCGCGGGGGGCAGCGGCGCCCTCACCGGCTCGCTCGCATGGGTCTCGAGACGCGCCGCATTGGGCGCCGCGAGCGCGTCGCGCCAGATCGGATCGGGGATCTCCTGGAACACCTGCTTGAGGCGCGTGCCCCAGGTGTCGCGGATCAACTGCATGTACTGGTTGCCCTGGTCGACCTTGACGAACTTGGTCACCCGCAGCGCACCCGTCTCGTAGACAAGCAGGTCCAGCGGCAGGCCCACCGAGATGTTGGAGCGCAGGGTCGAATCCATCGAGATCAGCGCGCACTTGGCCGCCTCGTCGAGGGTGGCCGACGGCGTGATCACCCGGTCGAGGATGGGCTTGCCGTACTTCGACTCGCCGATCTGGAAGTAGCAGCTCTCGGGGGTGGCCTCGATGAAGTTGCCCGCCGCGTAGATCAGGAACAGCCGCGGCGCCTCGCCGCGCACCTGTCCGCCGAGGATGAAGCTCGCGTTGAAGTCGATGCCGAAGCTCTTCAGCGCCTCGCCGTCGCGGGTGTGCACCGCGCGCACCGCGTCGCCCACCACATGCGCGGCCTCGGCCATGCTCAGGGCGCTCCACACCGAGGCATCCTCGGGCCCGCATCGCTCGCACACCGCCTGGCGCACCGCCTGGGTGATGGCAAGGTTGCCGGCGCTCATCAGCACCAGCATGCGCTCGCCCGGGTGCTCGAACACGGTCATCTTGCGGAAGGTGGAAATCTGGTCCACGCCCGCGTTGGTCCTCGAGTCGGACAGGAACACAAGGCCCATGTCCAGCTTCATCGCCACGCAGTAGGTCATGCGCTCGCCGTCCCTTGTTGCTGATGCACTCAGTTGCCCGGCTTGGGACGATCTCCGTCCGGCCGCAAGGGGCGTATGTTGACACGCACCTCCAGGGCCTCTTCGCCGCCCCCCAGCCGCACGCCCCGCACGGGGCCGGCCGAGTCGTAATCGCGCCCCACCGCCAGGCGCGCGAGCTGGTCCGAGGCAAAGCCGCGGTGGGTGATGTCGTAGCTCACCCAGCCCTGGCCCTCGACCCAGGCGTCGGCCCAGGCGTGGCTTGCGGCCAGCGGCGCGTCGGCCCGGTAGTAGTAGCCCGAGACGTAGCGCGCCGGGACCCCGCGCGCGCGGCAGGCTGCGATGAACAGGTGCGCGTGGTCCTGGCATACGCCGCGCCCGAGCTCGAGCGCGCGCTCGGCGCTGCTGCCCGCGTCGGTGTGGCCGGGCGCGTAGCGCACTTGCTCGAAGACGGCCTGCGCCAGTTCGAGCAATCGATGGCGATTGGCGCCGCGCCAGTGGCGGGCCGTGAACTCGCGCACGCGCTCGCCGGCCTCGGTCAGCGGCGTGGCCGCCAGATAGGCAAAGGCGGGCAGACCCGAGCGGTCCTGCAGGGCGCCCTCGTCGAGGGCGTCGACCTCGACCTCGCCCAGCGCCTCGATCACCACTTCGTCATGCGGCGCGTGCAGTGCCAGGGTGTGGGTGGCGTTGCCGTAGGCGTCCACGTGCTCGGCCAGGGCGCCGGGCGCGGTCAGCCGCCACCGCACAACCCGCTGGTGGGCCTCGGCGCGCGGCGTCACCCGCAGCGTCTGAACGGTGGACTGCGCGGGCCGGGAGTAGCGGTAGACCGTGCGGTGCAGGACCGAGAGCAGCATGCGCGCCCGGGTTTCAGTGCACGGCCAGCGGCACCAGGAAGTCCTGGCTGATGCGGCCGCCCAGGTCGTTGACCCGCTCCAGGAAGCGCGCGAGATAGCTGTGCAGCCCCTGGCCAAGGATGTCCTCGATGCGGCCATAGCGCAGCTCGGCGCGCAGCAGGCCCGCGCGGCGCTCGGTCTCGTTCGAGCTCGCATTGCGCACCATCTCGAGGTTCAGGCACACCTCGTTGATGCAGCTGGCCAGCGAGCGCGGCATGTCGCCGCGCAGGATGAGCAGCTCGGCCACGCGTGCCGGGGTGATCACGTTGCGGTAGACGCGACGGTAGATCTCGAAGGCCGACACCGAGCGCAGCACCGCGGCCCAGTAGTAGAAGTCGCCGTGGTGGTCGATGCCCTCGGCGCCGGGGTCGGCGAACAGCTCGCGCGTGTCCTCGGCGCCGTGGTACTTGGCGTCGAGCAGCCGGGCGGTGTTGTCCGCGCGCTCCAGGAAGGTGCCCATGCGCACGAAGTAGAAGGCCTCGTCCTTGAGCATGGTGCCGATCGTCACCCCGCGCGAGACGTGCGAGCGAAACTTGACCCACTCGAAGAACTGCTGCGGGTCGCGCTCTGGCAGGCGCTCGTGCAGCAGGCGCTGCAGCTCGAGCCAGGTGCCGTTGTGGGTCTCCCACACCTCGGTGGTGATCGCGCCCCGCACCGCCCGGGCGTTCTCGCGCGCGCTTTGCAGGCAGTTGAAGATCGACGAGGGGTTGTTCGGGTCGCGCACCATGAAGTCGAGCACGTCGCGCTTGCTCAGGTGTGCGTGACGCGCGTCGTAGGCGGGCAGCAGTTCCGAGATTCCGAGCATGGCGCGCCAGCCCCGCTCGGCTTCCTCGGCCGACTGGGGCAGCAAGGCCGTGCTGAGATTCACGTCGAGCATGCGGGCGGTGTTCTCCGCGCGCTCGATGTAGCGGGCCATCCAGAACAGGTGGTCGGCGGTGCGACTGAGCATGAAGGTCTCCGCGTCCTCAGCGTTCCAGGACCCAAGTGTCCTTGGTGCCGCCGCCCTGCGAGGAGTTCACGACCAGCGAGCCCTCGCGCAGCGCCACCCGCGTGAGTCCGCCGGGCACCATGGTCACCTCCCGGCCCGACAGCACGAAGGGCCGCAGGTCGATGTGGCGGGGCGCGACTCCGGACTCCACGTAGGTCGGGCAAGTGGACAGCGCCAGGGTGGGCTGGGCGATGTAGTTGTCGGGCGACGCGCGCAGGCGCTTGGCGAAGGTGGCGATCTCCTCGCGCGAAGCGGCGGGACCGACCAGCATCCCGTAGCCGCCGGCGCCGTGGACTTCCTTGACCACGAGCTCCGGCAGGTGGTCGAGCACGTAGGCCAGGTCGTCCTTCTTGCGGCACAGGTGGGTGGGCACGTTGGCGAGCAGGGGCTTCTCGCCGAGGTAGAACTCGATCATCGCCGGCACGTAGGGGTAGATCGACTTGTCGTCGGCGATGCCCGTGCCGATCGCGTTGGCCAGCGTCACCCGGCCGGCGCGGTAGACCGAGAGCAAGCCCGGCACGCCCAGCGAAGAGTCGGAACGGAAGGCCAGCGGATCGATGAAGTCGTCGTCGATGCGCCGGTAGATCACGTCCACCCGCTGCGGGCCGCGCGTGGTACGCATCCACACCGCGTTGTCGCGCACGAAGAGGTCCTGGCCCTCGACCAGCTCGATGCCCATCTCCTGCGCCAGGAAGGCGTGCTCGAAGTACGCCGAGTTGTACATCCCGGGCGTGAGCAGTACCACGGTCGGCTCGTCCACCCCCTGCGGCGCGACCGAGCGGAGGTTGTTGAGCAGCAGATCCGGGTAGTGGGCCACGGGCGCGACCTTGTTGCGGGCGAACAGGTCGGGAAACAGCCGCATCATCATCTTGCGGTTCTCGAGCATGTAGCTCACGCCGCTGGGCACGCGCAGGTTGTCCTCGAGCACGTAGAACTCGCCCGCGCCGGCGCGCACCACGTCGATGCCGGCGATGTGCGAATAGATCTGGCTCGCCACGTCGACCCCGTGCATCTCGGGCCGGTACTGGCTGTTGCGGAACACCTGCTCGGCCGGAATGTGGCCGGCGCGCAGGATCGCCTGCTCGTGATAGACGTCGTGCAGAAAGGCGTTGAGCGCCTTGACCCGCTGGCGCAGACCGGCCTCGAGCTTGCGCCACTCGGCCGCCGGAATGATGCGCGGGATGACGTCGAAGGGAATCAGGCGCTCGGTGCCGCTGCCGTCGGCATCCTGGTCGCCGTAGACCGCGAAGGTGATGCCCACGCGGCGGAACACGAGGTCGGCCTCGGCGCGCTTGTCACGCATCGCCTCGGCGCTTTGCTCCGCCAGCCAGGACTCAAAGCCCCGATAAGGGGCTCTGACCGCCGCATCCGGGCGGTACATCTCGTCGTAAGCGCGTGCCGCGGCCATGCGCGCTGCCTCCTTGTTGTCAGGAGAACTCTAGCAAGAGCTTTGCCATGAGCCCGGACCCTGGCGCTGCCTCAGCGTAGGGCGTTTTGCCGCGCAGCGGGCGAACCCGCGCACCAGCGTGGAGCGCATCCGCCCCACCGAGGTGCAGCGCGTCCTACTCCCAGTCGGAGGGCGAAAACAGGTAGCCCTTGCCCCGCACGGTCTTGATCCGCTTGGGAGCCGCGCCATCGTCGCTCAGGCGGCGGCGCAGACGCGAGATCCGCATGTCGATCGAGCGATCCAGCCCGTCGTGCTCCAGGCCGCGCAACTCGCCGAAGATCGCGTCGCGCGTCAGCGTACGGCCCGCGTTGGCCGCGAGCAGCCACAGCAGGTCGAACTCCGCGGTGGTGAAGTCGATCTCACGGCCCGCCAGGGTCACGCTGCGCGTGGCGCGGTTGATGTTCAGCTGTCCGAAGGCGAGCACGTCGCTGCGCGTCTCGGGCGAGCCTTCGCCGGCACGGCGCATGCAGGCGCGCAGGCGCGCCAGCACCACCCGCGGCTCGGCCGGCTTGGCGATGTAGTCGTCGGCGCCGAGCTCCAGCCCGAGGATCTCGTCCATCTCCTCGCCGCGGGCGGTGAGCATCACGATCGGCTGGCGGAACTTCGCGCGCACCTCGCGCACCACGTCCAGTCCGTCGCAGCCCGGCAGCATGCCGTCGAGCACCACCGCGTCGGGCTGGCTGGACAGGATGCGCGCGGCCGCGCGGTCGCCGCGCATCTCCACATCGACCGCGTAGCCCTGCTTTTCCAGAAATCGCGCCAGCGTGGTCGCCGCCAGGTCGTCGTCCTCCACGATCAGGATGCGCTTGCCGCCTGAATTGCCTTCCACCATGGTCAGTCCCTCTTCCTTTCCTATCCTCGCCGTGCGAGCAACCAGAGTTCGAGTTCGCGCGCGGTGCGACGCACCGCGGTCGCCAGTCTTTGTGCCGTCACCCAGCTCTCGTCGGAACCCGCCGCGAGCTGCTGCGACATCTCGGTAAGCAGGCCGCGATCGGCCGTCACCGCGTATTGTGGCCAATGGCCCTTGAGCTTGTGGCCTTCGACGCGCAGCGCCTCGGGCAGCTTCGCCCGGGCCGCGGCCGACAGGCGCGCGGCCGAGAGGCGAAAGCTCACCACCGCGCGCTCGGCCAGTTCCTCGAACAGTTCCACGTCGCCGTCCAGACCCAGGATCACCTCGGCGAAGCGGCCCTCCTGGTCGGGGCGCGGCGCGGGCTCGGCCACCGGCGCCAGCCCCAGCACGCGGGCCATCTCGCTGCGCAGGTCGTGGGGGCTGAAGGGCTTGGACAGGTAGCCGTCCATGCCCGCGGCCAGGCAGCGCTCGCGGTCGCCGCTCTGGGCGTGCGCGGTAAGCGCCACCACCGGCGTGTGCCGGCCCTGGGCCTGCTCGACCTGGCGCAGATGGCGCAGCACCTCGAAGCCGTCCATGCCGGGCAACTGGATATCGAGCAGCACGAGGTCGGGCGCGCCTGCGCCAAACACCTCGAGCGCGGCGTGGCCGGTCCCGGCCTCGAGCGTCTCGTGGCCCATTTTCTCGAGCAGCCGCGCGGCCACCAGGCGATTGACCTCGTGGTCCTCGACCAGCAGCACGCGCAGGCGCCGCTCGGGCAGCAGGGCAGTCCCGGCGGGCTCCACCACCGCCGTCTGCTCGGCAGCCAGCGCGAAGGGAATCACCATGACGAACTCGCTGCCCCGCCCCGAGGACGGCAGCAGTTCAAGCTTGCCGCCCATGCGCTCGGACAGCTGCTTGGCGATCGCCAGCCCCAGGCCGGTGCCGCCGAACCTGCGCGAGATCCCCGCGTCGGCCTGCGTGAAGGGCTCGAAGACGCGGGCGCGATGCTCGGGGGCGATGCCGATGCCCGTGTCGCGCACCGCCACGCGCAGCCGCACCATGGCGCCCTCGCCGGGCAGCAGGCTGGCCTCGATGCGCACCTCGCCGTTCTCGGTGAACTTCACCGCGTTGGACACCAGGTTCAGCAGGATCTGGCGCAGCCGGCCCGGGTCGCCGATGAAGCGCGCGGCCGCGGTGGCGTCGTCGAAGGTGTAGTCCAGGCCCTTGGCGCCCGCCTGCAGGCCCTGGGTGCGCACCATGTCGCCGATCGACTCGTCGAGCGTGAAGGGCACGTGCGCGAACTCCATGCGGCCCGACTCGATCTTCGAGAAGTCCAGCAGGTCGTTGACCACCGCCAGCAGGTTGCGCGCCGAGCTGCGCGCGAGCTGCGCGTACTCGCGCTGGTCTTCGGACAGCGGCGTCTCGAGCAGCAGCTCCACCAGGCCCAGCACCCCGTGCAGGGGCGTGCGCACCTCGTGGCTCATGTTGGCCATGAACTCGCTCTTGGTGCGATTGGCCTGCTCGGCCCGCTCCTGCGCCTGCTTCAGGGCGCTGATGTCCACGCGGAAGCCCACGGTTCCGCCCTCGGCGGTGCGCCGCTCCGAGATGCGCACCCAACGCCCGCCGTCGAGCGGCTGCTCGAGCACCGCGTCGGCACGGCGGTGCGTCTCGAGCCGCTCGGCGAGCCAAGCCTCCTCGCGCCCGGCGGCCTCGGGGTACTCGCCGCGGGCCAGCCCGATGCGCAGCAGGTCCTCGAAGCGCGCCCCGGGCACCATGAACTCGGCGCTGCGCGGATAGAGCTGGCGGAAGCGCTCGTTGCACAGCGCGAGCCGGTCTCCGCGATCGAACAGGACGAACCCGTCGTCGAGCGCCTCGATCGCCTCGCGCAGGCTGCGCTCCGCGCGCTCGGCCTTGGCGCGCGCCACGGCCACCTCGCGCACCGCCTGCACGTCGCCGCTGCGGTCGCGCAGGAAGGCGATGTAGGCGGGCCCGGCGCCAAGCCGGATCGCGCCCACCGTGAGCTCCACCGGGAAGCGCGAGCCGTCGGCGCGCAACGCGTCCACGTGCAGGCGCCGGTCGAGGATCAGCGAGCGGCCGGTGGTGCGATGGCGGTCCATGCCGGCGTGATGCGCGGCCCGCTGCTCGGGCGGGATCATGAGTTCCGCGACGTCGCGCCCCAGCATCTGCGCGCGCGCATAGCCCAGCAGGCGCTCGGCAGCGCGATTGACGAGGAAGACGCGGCCGTCGGCGTCGATGGCCACCACCCCGTCGAGCGAGACCTCGAGCATCTGGGCCAGCGCATCGGCGGCCTCGGCAACCAGGGGGGCGGGGGTGGCGTAAGTCATCCTGAGACGCGTTTATACCCGCTCGCCCCGCACCGCCGGGCCTGCACGGCGCCTTTGCGCGACCCGGGCTCACCCAGGCTCAGGCGGCGGGCAGGACCTCCTCGGGCAGCGGATCGGCCATTTCGCCCTCGGGCGGCGCGACCTGTCCGTCGCCCTCGGCCGGCGCGACCTGCCCACCGCCGTCGCGCGCCGGCAGCGCCCCCGGCAACTGGTGGTGCCAGTAGCGGGCGCGCTCGGGACGCGTCAGCGCAAGCGTCGAGCGACCGTCCGGCCCCAGTCGCCACTGCGCCAGGCCAGCCGCGTCGCTGCGCAACACCTGGGCGCCGGCGGCGCGCCAACGCGCCTCGACCTCGGGCGCGGGGTGGCCGTAGCGATTGCGATAGCCCGCCTGCGCCAGCACCCAGCGAGGACTGCTCGCCTCGACCAGCGCCGGACTCGAGGAGTGCCGGCTGCCGTGATGCGGCATCAGCACCCAGTCGGCGGCGAGCGCGGCGCGCGCCGCCAGCGCCGCCTCCTCGCGCGCGGGCAGGTCGCCGGTGAGCAGCAAGCGCCAGGGCCCGGCGCGGATCGCCAGCACGCAGGACAGCGCGTTGGTGCCCAGTCCGGCCGCGTAGTCGGCCACGCGCGGATGCAGCACCTCGAAGTCCAGCCCGCCCTGCGCCCAGCGCTGGCCGGCCTCGCAGCGCTCCACCGCACCCGCCCCGGCCAGAACGGCCGAGTCGGCGGGCACGGAGCTGAGCACGCGGTCCACCGGCAGGCTGCGCAGGATGGACGCCGCGCCGCCCGAGTGATCGGCATCGAGGTGCGACACCACCAGCCCGTCGAGCCGCGTGATGCCCCGCGCGCGCAGCCAGGGCAGGACGATGCGCTCGCCCGCGTCGGTCTCGCGGGTGTGGCGCGGGCCGGTGTCGTAGAGCCAGGCGCCCTCCGCCGTCTCGATCAGCACGGCAGCACCCTGGCCGATATCCACGCCGCTCACCCAGACCTCGCCCGGTGCGGGGCGCTGCGCCGGCCATACGAAGAGCGCCGCCAGCCAAAGCAGTCCCAGAGGGCGCGCCGGCCAGCCGCGCGGGGCCAGGCACCACAGCGCCCCGGCCAGTGCGAGCAGCAATAGCGGCCAGGGCGGCGCGGCGACCGGCCAGCTTGCCCAGCGCGCGTCGGCCATCGCGCCCACCACCAGCATGAGCGCGGCGAAGATTGCTTCCGCCGCGGCGAGCAGCGCCTGCGGCAGCGCGACGGCGGGGCCCGGCAGCCAGGCGAGCGCGGCACCGAGCAAGGCCAGGGGCGTCACCATCCAGCTCACCACCGGAATGGCGATCAGGTTCGCGATCGGCGACACCACCGACACCTGATGAAAGAGCGCAGCAGTCAATGGCACGAGTACCAGCGTCACGGCCATCTGCACGCGCAGCGCGGTGGCGAGCGCCCCGCCCAGCCGCTCGCGCCATCCGGTGGCCTGCGCAGCCGGGCGTCGCGTTGCCACCCAGAAGATCGCCGCGACAGCCCCGAAGCTCAGCCAGAAGCCCGGTGCGATCACCGCCCAGGGATCGAGCAGGCACACCACCGCGGCAGCCATCGCCAGCGTGCTGGCCGGCGCCGGCCGGGTGCGCAGCAGCAGCGCCGCCGCCACGGTGGCGAGCATGAAGAAGGTGCGTTGCGCCGGCACTGCCCAACCCGCCAGCAGGCAATAGGCAAGCGCCGTGACCACCGCGGCCAAGGCGGCTGCGCTTTGCGCCGGCGCTCGCGCGAGCAGCGCCGGCACGCGCCGCCACACGCCGCCCACCAACAGCGCCGCGAGCCCGGCGATCATCGTGATGTGCAGCCCCGAGATCGCCACCAGGTGGGAGATGCCACTGCGGTTGAAGACGCTCCAATCCGCAGCCCCGATCGCGCGCTGGTCGCCCAGCACCAGCGCGATCAGCACGCCGCCGTAGCGCCAGCCCTCGGTGATCGTGGCCAGGCGCTCGCGCAGGGCAGCGCGGGCGCGCTCGATGGCCGTGCCGGGCGTGAGCACGAAGGCATCGATCAGGCGCGGCGCCGGGCCGGGCCGCACCGCGCCCGTGGCACGCAGGCCACGCTCGAGCATCCAGGCTTCGAGATCGAAGCCGTTCGGGTTGAAGGGTCCGTGCGGCTGCTTGAGGCGCACCGTGAAGTCCCAGCGCTGGCCGGGCAGCGGTACCACCGGCGCATCGAACCAGGCGAGCCACACGCGCGTCGGCACCTGCGCATCGGGCTGCAGCGAACGCTCGATCGCGAACTCGAAGCGCCATGAACGCTCGCCGCGCGCCGGCAGGCTGTCGATCACCCCCACCACGCGCAGATCGCGGCCCTCGTCCGATGGTCCGAGTGCGTCGGCAAGTCGGACGGCAGCGAGGCTGGCGGCCCAGGTGGCGCCGGCTAGCACCGCCCCCAGGACGAGCAGCGCGGCCCCGGCGCGGCGCCTGCCCTCGGGCGCCCAACGCTTGCGCAGCACCGCGCCGAGACCCACGGCCAGCGCCGCCGCGGCGCCCATCGCAACGCGCGTGCCCAGGCCCGGAAGCGCAGCCGCCCACTGCAACGCCAGCACCCCCGCGACCCAGGCAGAGAGCACCGCGGCGCTCATCGCGGCTCAGTCGGGAGGCAGCAGCGCGGCCAGTCGCGGCAGCGCCGCCACCGAATTGACCCGCGCCTGCCCTGCCAGCTGCGCCAGGTCGCAGCCGCGCAAGCCGGCCATGATCTGCGCGATGCGCGGCAACTCGGCGGGCTCGTTGCGGCCTACCCGCTCGGCGCTGCGCAGCCAGGCGGGCGCGATGTCGGGGCTGTCGGTCTCGAGCACCCAGGCGGTGTCGGCAAGCTCGGCGGCATGCGCCCGGATGCGCCGCGAGCCCTCGTAGGTCAAGGCGCCACCAAAGCCCAGGCGCAGGCCGCACCCGAGCAGCGCCTGCGCCTGCTCGCGGCTGCCGTTGTAGGCGTGCGCGATGCCACCCGGCACGGCAATGCGGCGCAGGTGCTTGGCCAGCGCATCGGCGGAGCGCCGCACATGCAGGATCACCGGCAGGCCGGCCTCGCGCGCCAGCCGCAGTTGCTCGCGATAGAACCACTCCTGGCGTGCGTGGTCAGGCGCGGCAACATAGAAGTCGAGTCCGATCTCGCCCACCGCCACGAGGCGCGGATCGTCGCGATGCGCGGCCAGGGCCTCGCGCACGCGCTCGACGTCGTCCTCGGCCGCGCGATCGACCCACAGCGGATGGATGCCCAGGGCGTAGGCGTAGCCGTAGCGCTGCGCCACCGCCACGGTCTGCGCGAAGTGCTCGGGGTGTCCGGCCGCGAGCACGCACATGGCCACGCCCGCGGCACGCGCGCGTGCCACCACCGCATCGCGGTCGGCGTCGAACACTTCCGCGTCGAGATGGCAGTGGGTGTCGATCCACATGCGGGCAGTGTAGAGGCGCCCGCCCCGCGAGCGACGCAAGCTGGGCAGCGCCAGGCGCACCGACCGGGCGCCGTGCCGGCGAGCCCCGCGCAAACCCCCAGCCGGAAGCGCGTCGCGCGCTCGCTAGACTGGCGGCATGCCCCGCAAGTACCTCCGCCGCATCATGCCCAGCGTGGACAAGGTCCGCGAAGTCAAGGCCTTCGGCCTCTTCGGCGACACCCTGTTCCACCCGGCCCTGTGGCATCTGAACCGGCGCTCGGCGGCGGGCGGCGTGGCCGTGGGCCTGTTCTGCGGGCTGATTCCCGGCCCGCTGCAGATGCTCGGCGCGGCCATCGGCGCCCTGCTCTTTCGCGTCAACCTGCCCTTGGCCCTGGCCGCGACGCTCTACACCAATCCGCTGACGATCGTGCCGCTGTACCTCGTGGCTTACGAGATCGGCAGCTTCGTGCTCGGTGCCTCGGGCTCGCTGCACGTGCCGCCAGCGCCCGACTGGGACTTCGGCAGGCCGCTGCAATCGGTCGAGGCGCTCGGTGCCTGGGCGATGAGCCTGGGCGCACCCCTGGCCCTGGGCGTGTTTCTGCTCGCCTGCCTGCTGTCGGGCCTGGGCTACCTGCTCGTGCGAGTGGGATGGAGCATCTACCTGCGCCGCGCCTGGCACGCGCGGCGGCAGGAGCGCCCGACGCCGACTACCTGAGGCCGGCGCCCGGCAGCCCGGCTCCAGCTCGGGCCGCCTGCACAGTTCGAGCTCAGCCGCCGAAGATCACGGCCTCGGGCATCTCGTAGCGTTCCTTGCCGGCCTGGATCACGAACAGGTCGGCTCGTTTGCTGGCACGGAAGTTCATGTCGCCATCGGCCTGGGACAGGTCTGCCGAGACGGCCTGGCCCTTCTCGAAGAAGATCGTGCGCTTGCGCCCGTCGGGCTTGGTGACCACCACCGTGGCCGTGCCGCCCGCGGCGCGCGCCACGCCGAAGTTGCACTGGGTCATGGGCTGGCCGGCCGCTTGCGCGCAGGGGATCTGGCCGGTGGCATTGAAGCGCCCTTGCGACGCGCGATCGACCGTACCCGGCAGATCACGCGCCATGCCCAGGCCTGCGGTAGGCACGGGGGCGGCGGCCGGGCCTGGCGCGGCGGCTGGGCCTTCGTCGGTGACCTGGCAGATGCCGTGGGCGCGATGCTTGCCCGTGTAGCTCACCGTCAGGGGATCGAGCGCCACATCGACGGTCACGCCGCTGCCTTGCAGGGAGTAGAACTTGTCGTTGACCTTCTTGACGGTGGCGGCCTTGCCATTGATGCGGGCCTTGCCGTGGGCGTCGGTGGCGACCCGGATGTCCGTGGAGCACTGGGCGCTGAAGACCGGCACGGCCGCTTGCGCAACGCCCGCGGCGCTCAGCAGGACCAGAGTCAAGACAAGGTGCTTCATGGCGTTCTCCCGATGTTTGGCCGCGCATCTGCGGTCGGGCGCACGGCTGTTGTGGCCCGATGCCTCGGACGCGGTGTTCCGGGGGAGTCTAGGTCGCGGGCGTGTTCCACACAGGCCAAAAAGCGAACCGCGGATCAGGCCGGTGCCTCGCGGCGCTTCCAGAGGGATGGGGCGAGCGCCATGAAGGCCACGAGCGCGTAGTACACCGCCGCGCCGACCGGATCGCGCGCCAGGAACACTTGCGCCACGCTCATGCCGCGCAGGCCCACGCCCACCGCCAGGTCGGCGCCGAGCACGCACGCTGCCGCGCCTGCGCCCACGCCCAGGATCGCGCGATGGCTCCACCCGGCGCACCAGCGCCGCCCGATCCAGCGCGACGCCAGCAAGATGGCGCCGAACATCAGCGGCGCCTCGATCAGCTCCGCGCTGCGCTCGCCCACTTGTGGAGCCAGCCACAGCACCCGGATCGGCCCGAGCAGAAAGCCGACGCCAAACACCAGCACGAAGTAGAGCAGCGCGCGGCCAAGCACGCGCAGCGCGCTCGCCCGGGGCGCGACGGCGTCCACGCCTAGGGATCCACCACACCGAAGTCCACGGCCTCGGCGGTTGCAACGCTATTGCGACGGCCGGGATAGTCGAGCCAGCGCATCGTGAGGTTCAGATCCTCGATCACCACCGACGCCTCGATGCTTCGGCCGCCCTCGAGTTCCAGTGTCTCGGTGGTATGCGCGTCGGCCAGGAGGGTCAGGTCGTAGCCTCGCTCGAGCGCCGCATAGGCGGTGGCCCGGATGCACCAGTTGGTCGATGCCCCGGCAAGCACGAGGTGCGTGATCCCCGCGCGCGCCAGCTCGCGTTCCAGTGGCGTCTGCTCGAACGAGGAGTTGTGGCGCTTGTCGATGCGCACCTCCTGCGCGGCGGGTGCCAGACCCGGCGCCCACTGCCAGGCCGGGCTGCCGACCGGCAGTTCATCGCCCGAGTGCTGCACCCAGATCACGGGCACGCTCGCCGCGCGCGCGCGGTCCACGGCGCGCGCGACGTTGCCGACGATGCGCTCGGAGTCCCAGGCCCGCGCCACCACGCCGACCTGGACGTCCACCACCAGCAGCGCCGACCGCTGCCCCGCGCGAATGCTTGCCATGCGCCCTCCCCCATTTCAACAGCGGCGGCCAGTCGGCGCGATGCCGCGCCCGGCGTTCAAGAGGCGCGCAACGCCGGCGCAGCCGCCGTCGAGCAGGCCTTGCGTCGCGCAGCGCAAGCCTAGCGCGGCGCGCGTGCCTCGACGAGGACGCAGCCGCTGTGCTCGAGGCCCGAGTAGGCGCGCGGCAGGACCGCCGCCGCCTCGAAACCGACGGCAGCGAGCCGCTCGAGCATGGCCTGCGGCGCGTGCAGCCACAGCCGCAGGGTCTCGGACTCGGTCGCCACCACCCTGTCATCGCGCTGCCGGGTGTAGCAACCGTCGTAGACCAGGGCCTGACCGCCCGCGTCGGGGCGCACGCGGCAGGCATAGGTGATCGAAGTCCCGTCGACATCCCGCACCCGCCGCGGTGCGAGGCTCGCATCGCTCGTCGCGGCCACAGTGGCATGGGCAAGGATGAGCTCAAGCAAGAGGGGCGCGCCGGGTTGCAGATGCTCGCGCAGGCGAGCCAGCGCAGCTTCCAGCCCGTGCGCGTCGAGCAGCCCGATCGAGCCCGAGGGCACGAAGGCCAGCGCGTAGCGTCGGCCCAGGGCCAGGGACTCGAGGCGCCCCGCGTGCAGCACCGGCGCGAGCCCGCGAGCCCGTGCACGCCGCTGGCACGCGGAGAGCATTGCGAGCGACGCATCCTGGCCCTCCACCGCGACGCCGGCTTCGAGCAGGGGCAGCAAGAAGCGGCCGGAGCCGCACATGGGCTCGAGCACCGTCCCGCCACAGGCGCGGGCGCGCGCCAGGTAGTAGGCCAGTGCCTCGGGCGCAGGCTCAGGCTTGTCGAGGTCGTAAAACGCGGTGCACAGCGGCCCGTAGCCTGTCTGCTCGGCCGACGCCGCGGCGCTCGTGCTTCCTGCGCCCACGCCTCAGCCGCTCCGGTGCTCGGCCAGCGTTCCCGCCAGGCGGGGGTGCGCCTCGGCGCGCAGCAGCCAGGCATGAAAGTCGGGGCGCGCCGTCTGCAAGTGCTGCCGCGCGCCCGACCACTGCGAGACCACCACCGTCAGGAAGGCCAGCGCGCCGGGCGTGGCTTCGGCCATCACCGTGACCGGGGCAATTGTGTCGGCGAAGACCTCCCAGTCGCGATGCAGTTGCGCGCGTGCCGCCGTGCGAACCCGGCCATGCGCTGCGCTGCCTCGGGCGGTGGTCCAGCGCTCGGGATAGTCGCTCACAGAGACGGCCGCGTAGCAGTTCGCGGCCAGGAAGACCAGGCCACGCAGGGCCAGGGCGCGCGTGCCGGACGCCGCGGGCAGGAGCGCCGCGCTGGAATGGGTGAGCCCGAGGTGAATCAGGATGGCCGCGCTCTCGGTGAGCACGGTTCCGTCGCCGAGCACCAGCGTGGGGATCTGCGCCAGCGGGTTGACCTGGCGCAGGGCCTCCAGACCCGGCCCCGGCTCCCAGCTCGCGGCGCTGACCAGGCGGTAGGGCTGCTCGGCCGCGCGCAGCGCCATTTCGATCGCGGCAGAGCCCGAGCCGCGCGCGCCATAGAGTGTGTAGTTCACGGCATTGAGTCCTATTCGAGCAGGATGGCCCAGCGCTCGTGATCGCGCCAGCGACCGCCAATCTTGAGGTAGCGCGGCGAGTAGCCCTCGCAGCGGAAACCCAGGCGCTGCACCAGGGCGATCGACGCCGCGTTGCCGGGCTGGATGTTGGCCTCGAGCCGATGCAGGCCAAGCGTCGTGCGCGCCTGCGCCAGCAAGGCCCGCAAGCCGGCGCTCATCAGGCCCCGCCCCTCGCAACCCGCGAACGCGTAGTAGCCGAGGTAGGCGCTGCGGAAGGCGCCGCGCACGATGTTGCTGACCGCGATGTAGCCCGCCAGCAGGGCGTCGCCGCCCGCGCGCACGAGGTAGCCGTAACTCGCGGGGCCCAGGCGGCCGCGCGCGAGTTCCGCGGCCGCGTCGGCGCTCAGCGGCGGGTGGACCCAAGGCCGATGCAGTGCACGCGAGCGGCGCGCCGCCGCCGCGAACTCCTCCGCTGCCGCCGGAAGAAAGAGTTCGAGCTCGACGACGGGCAGCCTCGCCACCACAGCCCGGCGCCGCGGCAGCGCGGTCGTGCTCGGGCGCGGATTAGCCATG
>DAOTEJ010000006.1:0-26367 GCA_035454085.1 Burkholderiaceae bacterium
AGTGCCTGCTCACGCATGCACCCAGCCCGGTCGACGAGAAGCAGTTGCGCGAACTACACATCAAGCTGCGCAACGATCCCAGGCTCGCGCAGCCATAGCCGCGGCGCGTGGTGCTTGACGACGAAGCGAGGGGCGCCTGCGGGCGCCCTTCGTGCTTCCTGCGGCGGGCCGAGGCAAGGTGTGCCGGGCCGCGGCCTAGAATCTGCGCCGATGAAGCCATGGCTGCGCGCCCGATCCGCCGTGTTTGCGACCGTGCGCGAGCCGCAGTGGCGTCCCGCGTCAGAGGCGGTCCGGTGAGCGCGGGCCACAAGATTCCCGAGTCCGTCCTGGTGGTGATCCACACCTCGACGCTCGAGGTGCTCTTGTTGGAGCGCGCCGATCAACCCGGCTTCTGGCAGTCGGTCACCGGCTCGCGGGCGCGCGTCGACGAACCGCTCGCCGCGACCTGCGCCCGCGAGGTGCGCGAAGAGACCGGCTTCGACCTTCCCGGCGCGGCCTACGTCGACTGGAATCTCACCCAGCGCTATTCGATCTATCCGCACTGGCGCCACCGCTATGCGCCGGGGGTGAGCCACAACACCGAGCACGTCTACGCGCTGGCTCTGCCCGGGCCCGCCGAACCCCGCCTGGCGCCGCGCGAGCATCGCGCCTGGCGCTGGCTGCCCTGGCGCGAGGCCGCGGACGCCTGCTTCTCCTGGAGCAATGCGCGCGCCATCCGCGAGTTGCCGTGGCGCGTGGCTTGAGCGCGTCGCTCGCCATCCGGTGCGTCCGATCCGGCATCGCTTCGCCCCATTCCGCGCGGGGATTGCTCCAGGGCGGCGCCTGTGCCGCCGCGGGCGCTATCTTTGGCCGGTCGAGAAAGACAACCGCATGAGCCTGCGCATCGCCACCTACAACATCCACAAGGGGGTTTCGGGACTCGGCCGCAAGCTGCGCGTGCACGAGTTGCGCCACGCACTGCGCAGCATCGACGCCGACATCGTCTTTCTGCAGGAGGTCCAGGACCGCAACGAGCGCCTGGCCGCGCGCCGCAAGGACTACCCCGACGGCCGTCAGGTGGACTTTCTTGCCAGCGACCACTACGAGCACAGCGCCTACGGCATGAACGCGGTGTATCCGCATGGGCACCACGGCAACGCGATCCTGTCGCGCCTGCGCATCGATCATCACCGCAATCACGACATCTCGGACCACACCCTCGAGCAGCGCGGCCTGCTGCACGCGGTCGTCGAGTTGCGCGCGCCCGGGCGGCACCTGCCACTGCATCTGATCAACGTTCATCTGGGACTGTTCAAGGGCGGCCGCGAACGCCAGGCGCGCTTCATGATCGACTTCGTGCGGCGCGAGATCCCCGAGTCCGCGCCGCTGGTGATCGCCGGTGACTTCAACGACTGGCAGCGCCGCGTCGACATGATGCTGCGCGAGGAACTGGGCCTGGGCGAGGTGGCGGCGGCGCAGCCGCGCGGTCCGCTGATCGAGCGCCTGTCGCCGGCGCGCGAGACGCCCCGCGTGGCGCGCACCTTTCCGGCCTTCATGCCGTGGCTGTCGCTCGACCGCATCTACCTGCGGGGCTTCAGCGTGGCGCAGGCCAGCGTGCCGCGCGGTCTGGCGTGGGCACGGCGCTCCGATCACGCGCCGCTGATCGCCGACGTGAGTCCCCATTGACGCGTGACGTCGAGGCCCTCGAGTTCGAGTCCGGGGGGCTTGGCCTCGGTGCCGGGCCACTGGTGAGCGCGGGCAACCGCGTCGAGCTGCTGCGCAACGGCGAGGCCTACTTCCCGGCCCTGCTCGCCGCCATCGACGCGGCCCAGCGCTGGGTGCAGCTCGAGACCTACATCTTCGCCGAGGACAACATGGGCGCGCGCGTGGCCGGCGCGCTGGCCGACGCCGCGAGTCGCGGAGTGGAGGTGCGCCTGGTGCTCGACGGCTTCGGCTGCGCCAACACGGCCGATGCCCTGCGCGCGATGCTCACCCCCACGGGCGTGCAGGTGCGGGTGTTCCGGCCGGCGCGCTGGTGGCGGCTCGGCCGGCGTCACTGGCGGCGGCTGCATCGCAAGATCGCGGTCGTGGACGACGCCGTGGCCTTCGTGGGCGGCATCAACGTGATCGACGACCACCACCATCGTCCCGGCGAGCGCGGCGTGCTGGGGCCGCGCTACGACTACGCGGTGCGCGTGCAGGGGCCGCTCGTGGCCGACGTGGCGCTCACGGCGCGGCGCCTGTGGTGGCGCCTGGGCCTGACCGGGGCCGAGGTCGGCGCGGCGAGCCTGCCGCCCGGGCCGCGCCAAGCCGGACCACCCCTGCCCGGCGGCCTGGCTGCCGCGCTCCTGCTGCGCGACAACTTGCGCAATCGCCGCACCATCGAGCGTGCCTACCTGCGCGCGCTTGCCCGGGCCCGGAAAGAGGTGCTCATCGTTTCGGCCTACTTCGTGCCCGGTCGCCGCTTCCTGACTGCGCTCATGCGCTGCGCGCAGCGCGGCGTCCGCGTGCGCCTGCTGCTGCAGGGACGGGTGGACCACCGGCTCTACACCTACGCCGAACAGGCCCTTTGGGACCGGCTCCTCGCCGCGGGCATCGAGGTCCACCGCTACCTGCCCAGCTACCTGCACGCGAAGGCCGCGGTGGTGGACGGCGCCTGGGCCACGGTGGGCTCGAGCAACATCGACCCGTACAGCCTGTGGCTGGCACTCGAGGCCAACGTGGCGGTGCAGGACCAGGGCTTCGCGCAAGCGCTGGCGCAAGACATCGCGGCGGTGATTGAGAACGAAGCGGCGCCAGTGCTGCGCGAGGAGCACGAGCGCCGGCTCTGGTGGTCGCGGCTCGCGCAGCGCGCGGCGTACGGCTTTGTGCGCTTCGTGACCTGGATCGTCGCGCGTCGTCGCGATCTTTGAACGGAGCCCGGGCCGCTCCACGTCGGGCCTGCAACGCGCTGCGGCGGCGTGCAGTGCGGCGGCGGGCCGGGTAAGGTGAGGCCCGGGGCAGGCAGTGCCCCGATGGAGACCGCAACATGCACGTCCGCCTCTCGATCTTCGTCATCGCCCTGCTGGCGGGCTGGGGCGTGGCCGCCCCCGCGTCGATGGCGGCCGTGGCAAGCGAGGCTCTGGCGCTCACCACCAAGTACGCCGGCTGGTTCTACCTCTGGGTGGTGGCGGGCGCCGTGTTGTTCACGCTGTTCCTGGCCTTCTCGCGCTACGGGGACCTGGTGCTCGGCGAAGACGACGAGGAGCCCGCCTATTCGCGTGGGGCATGGTTCTCGATGCTGTTTGCCGCCGGCATGGGCATCGGCCTGGTCTTCTGGGGGGCGGCCGAACCGATCTCGCACTACGGCAGCGCGCCGCCGGGCGTGGCGCCGGGCACGCCCGAGGCCGCCGCAGCCGCGATGCGCTACTCCTTCTTTCACTGGGGACTGCACCCCTGGGCGGTCTACTGCCTGGTGGCCCTGGCGATCGGGTTCTTCCAGTTCCGTCGCGGGCTGCCCGCGACCATCGGCGTGACGGTGAGTGAGTTGCCCCGCGCGCCGGCCTGGACGGCGGGGCTGGTCGACATGCTGGCACTCATCGCCACGGTGTTCGGGGTGGCCACCTCGCTGGGCTTCGGGGCGCTGCAGATCAATGCCGGTCTCAACGCGGTGTTCGGCATGCCGATCGGCGCGCCCTGGCAGGTGGGCATCGTGCTGGTGACGGCCCTGGCCTTCGTGGGATCCGCGCTCAGCGGCGTGGATCGCGGCGTCAAGTGGTTGTCCTCGGCCAACCTGGTGCTGGCCGCGCTGCTCGCGCTGTTCGTGTTCGTCGTCGGTCCGACCATCGCCATTCTCGACACCTTCACCACGACGCTGGGTGCGTACATCAGCGAGTTCGTGCGCATGAGCCTGCGGCTCACGCCCTTCCGCGGCGACAACACCTGGGTGGGCGACTGGACGGTGTTCTACTGGGCCTGGTGGATCTCGTGGTCGCCCTTCGTGGGCCTGTTCATCGCGCGCATCTCGCGCGGCCGCACCATCCGCGAGTTCGTGGTGGGCACCCTGCTCGCGCCCGCGCTGGCGGCGTTCGCTTGGTTCTCGGTGTTCGGCGGCACGGCCTTGTTTCTCGAGATCTTCCAGGGGGCCTCGCTGGCCGCCGCGGTGAAGGCCGACGCGGCGGTGGCGCTGTTCAAGCTGTTCGAATACCTGCCGCTCACGTCCCTGCTGTCGGTCCTGGCGATCGTGCTGATCGTCGTGTTCTTCGTGACTTCCGGAGACTCCGCCACGCTGGTGCTTGCCATGCTGGCCGAGCGCGGCAATCCTCACCCGGCGGCGCGGACCAAGCTCGTGTGGGGCGTGCTCGTCACCCTGCTCGCGGTCGCGCTGCTGCTCGCCGGCGGGCTCAAGGCACTGCAGTCCGCCGCTATCGTGTTCGCGCTGCCCTTCGCCGTGGTGATCGTCCTCATGGCATGGTCGCTGCATCACGGCCTGCGCACCGAGTTGACCCGCAAGGAGCGAGCCGAACGGGCGCTGCGCAAGCGCTTGCGGGAGCAGGCAGCACGCGCGGGGCAGGATGGTCCCTGAGGCGGCCCCCGCTGCCGTTGCCGCTGCCCACGCCGGCAGGCGCTGAGCACGGCCCGGTCCTTGGCAACAACGGAGAGCGCGCATGGTCCAGAGCGTGTTCATCAGCTACCGCCGTGACGACAGCGCCGGCCATGCCGGCCGCCTGTGCGACGCGCTCTCGGCCCGCCTCGGTCCAGAGCACGTGTTCATGGACGTCGAGGGCATCGCTGCCGGCGCGGACTTTCCCACCGCGCTGGCCAAGGAACTGCAGCGCGCGGACACCGTGATCGCCATGATCGGGCCGCGCTGGCTGGCCGCGTCGGATGCGAGCGCAGTACGCCGGCTCGATCAGCCCGCGGACTACGTGCGCCGCGAGATCGAGGCCGCGCTCGCCTCGGGCAAGCGCGTTCTGCCGGTGCTGGTGGGCGGCGCAGCCATGCCCACCGCCGACCAATTGCCGGCTGCGATCGCTGCGCTGTCGCGGCGCCAGGCCGTGGCACTGAGCGACGCACGCTGGTCGGCCGACGTCGAGGGCCTGATCGCGGCGCTCGCCCCGCAGCAAGGGGCGGACGGCGGCGGCACGGCGCAGCCCGCCTCGCGCGCCTGGGCGGTGCGAGCCATTGCCCTGGTGGCGATCGCCGCCATCGTCGGCGGTCTGGCGTGGTGGCGCCTAGGGCCTGCCGACCTGCGCGGCGCGCCGCTCCCGGCCGCGGTGCGAACCATGCCGTCTCTGATCGGCCTGCCCATCGCCGAGGCCCGCGCGCGCGCCGCGGCGCTGGGCCTGGCGGTGCGGGTCGTCCCCGGGACCGTGCCCGGCATTCCCGGCAGCGTCACCGGGCAGTCGATCGCGCCCGGCCTCGTTCCGGCGTCTGGCGCGGTGCTGGAACTGAGCCTCGCCGCGGCCGGCGAGGCCGAGGTGCCCAATCTCTCGCTCTACAGCCTGGACGAGGCACGCGCTGCGCTGGCCGCGCGCGGCCTGCAGCTTGGTGAAGTGGCGGCACGCGCCAACGGGGCGGCACGCGCCGGCCTGGTGCTGGAGCAGCGCCCGGCCCCCTTCGAGCGCGTGCCGGCGGGCACACGCGTGAGTCTGGTGGTCTCGGCCGAGCGTCGCTAGAACGCAACTCGCGCAGCCACGCGAGGGGACAGTTCGTCGGCTCGTCGGCGCGAGAGCCGCAGGCGAGGCGGCATACAAAATGTGGGCAAAACACACCTAGGGAGCCCACATATTGTGGGTCGATGCGCGGCCTGGGCGCTTCAGAGACGCATTCTCAGAGGAGAAACGCGTTCTCCACATCACTTTTCCCTCTGAAAACTTGCGATTTCCCCTTGCAAACGAGCCTTCTTTGCATAGGATGCGCTCACGCAACGAGAGCGCTCTTGCCACGTAACTCCGAGAACGCTGTCGCTGTGGACTGCCAACTCACCTAGGAGAAGTCGATGGCAACTGCGAAGAAGGCCGTGAAGAAGGCGGCCGCGAAGAAGGCGCCCGCCAAGAAGGCCGTGGCCAAGAAGGCCCCCGCCAAGAAGGCCGCCGTGAAGAAGGTCGCCGCCAAGAAGGCGCCTGCCAAGAAGGCTGCGGCCAAGAAGGCCCCTGCCAAGAAGGCAGCCAAGAAGGCCGCTCCCAAGAAGGCCGCCAAGCGCACTCCCAACGCTGCCTTCATGAAGCCCATGCAGCCCTCAGAGATCCTCGCTGCGATCGTCGGCAACAAGCCGATGCCGCGCACCGAGGTCGTCTCGGAGATCTGGAAGTACATCAAGAAGAACAAGCTGCAGGACGAGGTCAACAAGCGCATGATCAACGCCGACGAGAAGCTCAAGAAGCTCTTCGGCAAGGCGCAGGCCTCGATGTTCGAGCTGACCAGCATGATCAGCAAGAACCTCAAGTAGTTCCGCCTGAACTGCGGCGGCAGCGGGTCCTCCCCTCGCGGGGCGGGCCCGTTTCTTTTGCGGCAGCGGCGCGGGCCGCTCAGTCCAGCTGCAGTTCGCCCAAGGCTTGCGCCAGCAATGGCGCCAGCGCGATGCGGTTGCTGGCGTGGGGCACGCTGTCGGTGCTCCACACCTCGCCAACGCCCGCCGCGCGCAGGTGGGCCAGGGCGTCGCCCGCGAAGAGCGCGTGGGTCACGGCGACCGCCACCTCGGTTGCGCCGGCTGCGCGCGCCAGGCTCGCGGCCTGCGCCACGGTGCGGGCGGTGCTCGCGATGTCGTCCACGATGGCCACGGGCCGTCCGCGCAGGGGCGTGGCGGGCAGGCTGATCGCCACCTCGCGGTCGCCATGGCGCGCCTTGGTGCACACCGCGTGCTCGAAGCCGCCCGCGGCAGCGGCCTGCGCCACCCACTGGGCCGACTCGGCGTCTGGCCCCAGCAGCAGCCAGTCGCGCTTGCGCTCGGCCAGAAAGGTGCCGATGCGCGGCGCGGCCGACAGCGCGACCGCGGCGCGCGCGTCGACCGCCTCGGCCAGCCGCGCGATGCGGTGCAGGTGCGGGTCGACGGTGATCACGGCGTCGAACAGCCCGGCAAGGAAGGCGCCGACGATGCGCTGGCTCACCGCCTCGCCGGGCCGAAACGCCGTGTCCTGCCGCATGTAGGCCAGGTAGGGCGCCACGAGCACGATTTCGCGGGCGCCAAGCTCGCGCGCGGCGCGCGCGGCAATCAGCAGCTCGACGAGCTTCTCGTTGGGCTGATGCAGGCTGCGGTGCACGACCACGCGCGGCGGCAGGGTGGCGGGCAGGCGCAGGCGCAGTTCACCGTCCGGAAAGCGGTGACGCTCGATGGGAGCCATGGCCAGCCCGGCGGCGCGCGCCAGCGCGGGTGCGGTGGCCTCGTCCTCGAAGTGCAGGAGCAGAGTCTGCAAGGCGCCTCCTCAGGCGGGTTCCAGGGTGCAGGCGGGGTCGCGCGCGACGCGCTCGCGGGCGAACTCGAGCTCGCTGGCGAACTGCGCGTGGACGCGATAGAGCGGCTCGCCCGCGCGCACGGTGGCACCCGCCGGCACGAGCAGATCCACACCGGCGCCGGGCGCCTTCGGGGCGCCGGCCAGGCGCGCGATGTGTGCGATGCGCTGGTTGTCGTAGGCGGCGAGCCGCCCCGCGACCGCTGCGCGATGCTCGAAGCTCAGTGGCGCGAGCGGCGGATGCCGCCAGTCGAAGCCGCGGGCACCCTGGGCCGCGATGATGGCCTCCATCTTGGCGAGTGCCCGGCCCGAGTCGAGGATGTCGCGCGCGATCGCGTAGCCCTCGCCGCCATGCACATCGGGGTCGAACTCGAGCACGCGGCCCGCGAGCCGCAGCGCCTTCTGGCGCAGGTCGACGGGTGCGCTGGGGTCGTTGTGCAGCACCGCCATCACGTCGCGCGCTTCGAGACAGGGTCCGATACCCCGGCCGATCGGGCCGCCTCCGTCGCTCACCACCACGTCGATCACCAGGCCCAGCTGGCGACCCACCGCCTCGAAGAGCTTCTTCAGTTGCAGGCCGGCCTCGGTGGTGCGCACCTTGGCGCTCGGGCCCACCGGGATGTCGATCACCAGGTGGGTCGAGCCCGCCGCGAGCTTCTTCGACAGGATCGAGGCCACCATTTGCCCGGGGCTGTCGATGCCCAGCGGCCGCTCGACCGAGATCAGCACGTCGTCGGCCGGCGACAGGCCCGCGGTGCCGCCCCACACCAGGCAGCCGCGCAGCTCGCGCACGATGGCCTGCATGCGCTCGACGCCGAGTTCCACGTCGGCCAGCACCGCCATGGTGTCGGCCGTGCCCGCGGGCGAGGTGATCGCGCGGCTCGAGGTCTTGGGCATCAGCATGCCGTGCGCGGCGACGATGGGCACCACCAGCATCGAGGTGCGGTTGCCGGGGATGCCGCCGACGCAGTGCTTGTCGGCCACGGGCGTCTCGCGCCAGTCGAGGCGGCGGCCGGCCGCGACCATCGCCTCGGTGAGTGCGAGCACCTCGTCGCGCTCGAGCTCGGTCTGCGCGGTGGCGGTGATGAAGGCGGCGAGCTCGATCTTGCTGTAGCGGTGCTCGGCGATGTCGCGCACCAGCGCAAACCAGTCGGCGCGTGGCAGCACTTCGCCGCGCAGCTTGGTGCGCAGGGCGGCGATCGATTCGGGTGGCTCGGCCAGAGCGATCTGGATCGGCGCGCCCGGCGCCGCGCCGAGTTCGGTCCAGGCCTCCTCGGACAGCCCGAGCTCGCGCTCGCCCACGATGCGCTCGTCGTCGACGATGTTGATGGTCGCGAGCAGCCGCCTTCCGTTGGCGCGCACCTCGACCTTGGACAGGGCCAGGAAGCCCTCGGTGCGGTAGAGCGGGCAGGCGCGGTGCAGGTAGGCGACGTACTCGCGCCAGGTGTCGATCCCCACCCGCCGGGCACTGAGCGAGCGGGTCTCAGCAGTCATAGCTGCGCTGCGCCTCGGCGATCACGGGTTGCCAGCGCAGCTCGCGCGTGGCGCGGTCCGCCAGCGCGCTCGCGGCGGCGGGCTCTCCGTGGACCACGAAGACGTGGCCCGGCTCCTTGTCAAAGCCGCGCAGCCATTCGAGCAGGCTGTCCTGCCCGGCGTGCGCCGAGAGGCCGCCCAGGGTGTGCACGCTGGCGCGCACCGGAATGTCTTCGCCGAACAGGCGCACCGTCTTGGCGCCGTCGACGATGCGGCGGCCCAAGGTGCCCACCACCTGAAAGCCGGTGAACAGGATTCCGCACTCGCGCCGGGCCAGGTGATGGCGCAGGTGGTGGCGGATCCGTCCGGCCTCGCACATGCCGCTGGCGGCGATGATCAGGGCGCCGCCGCGCACCGAGTTGAGGAAGATGCTGTCGTCCACGCTCTCGGTGTAGCGCAGCGCGAAGGGCAGCCTGCGCGCACGCTCGGCGGCGCAGAACTCGTGGGCCAGG
Source organism: Burkholderiaceae bacterium (assembly GCA_035454085.1). Lineage (GTDB taxonomy): Bacteria > Pseudomonadota > Gammaproteobacteria > Burkholderiales > Burkholderiaceae_F > DAOTEJ01. The sequence goes on from DAOTEJ010000006.1 coordinate 9,395, forward strand.
GTGTCGAGCGACTCGAGGTGGCGGAAGGTCACCTCGCTCGCGGCCCGCGCCAGCGGCGAGTCCACGAACACGAGCGGCGCGTCGATGCGCCCGGCGCGCGCCAGCCGGTAGAGCAGTACCAGGAACTCCTGGGTCCGGCCGAGCGCGAAGGCCGGGGCGATCACGTTGCCGCGGCGCACGTGCAGCACCTCGTGCAGCGTGCGCACCAGCTCTTCCTCGGTCTCGGCGATCGGGCGGTGGTTGCGGTCGCCGTAGGTCGACTCGACCACCAGCACATCGGCTTCGGCGATGTTGGTGCGATCGCGCACCAGCAGCGGCGAGGCCTCGCCCAGGTCGCCCGAGACCACCAGGCGTCGCGTGCGGCCGGCGTCGCGCAGCTCGATCTCGAGGATGGCCGCGCCGACGATGTGCGCCGCGTTGCGAAAGCAGACCTTCACCTCGGGGTGCGGCCGCAAGGGCACGTCGTAGGGCACGCCGTTGACGCGGGTGAGCATGCGCTCCACGTCATCGGTCGAGTAGAGCGGTTCGCGCTGCTCTTCGGGGCGCCCCCGGCCCGCGCGCTCGCGTTCCTGGCGGGCGTGCTCGCGCCGGGCCTGGATGTGGGCGCTGTCCTTGAGCATCGGCCCGAGCAGGTCGGCCGTGGGCTTGGTGCAGTAGATGTCCGGGCCGTGTGGCGCGAAGCGAGGGAGCAGGCCGCTGTGGTCGATGTGAGCGTGCGTGAGCAGCACGAAGTCGAGCCGCCCGAGGTCGGTGGCCAGCGCGCGGCGGTTGCGCGCATAGGCCGTGTCGCGCCCCCGTGCCCCGCCCTGGAACATGCCGCAGTCCACCAGGAAGCGGGCGTGTTCGGTCTGCACCAGCAGGCACGAGCCGGTGACCTCGCCGGCCGCTCCAAGAAAACGCAGCTTCATGATCGGTCCGCCGCTCACTCACCTGCCATGGTGCACGCGGCGGCCGGGCATGACTTGCCCGGGCGCAAGGCTGTTTCGTTCAGGCCAGGGCCCAGCGCGAGTGGCGGGGCAGGGCGGTCTGCAGGAACGCCATCTGGTCGGTCAGGATGCGCCGGTTGCTGAGGATGAAGCCCTCGTTGCGGCACACCGCGTAGGGCACGTAGAGCAGGGGCATGTGCGCCTCTTCGGGCGTGCGGCTGCCCTTGCGCGTGTTGCACGAGCGGCAGGCCGTCACCACGTTGGTCCAGAGATGGCGGCCGCCGCGCGACAGGGGCACGATGTGCTCCACCGTGAGCTCGCGCTCGTCGGCGTGCCATCCGCAGTAGGCGCAGGTGTGGCGGTCGCGCGCGAAGAGGCGGTGCTTGTTCAGGCCGACGTGGTGCAGCCCCGCCGGCAGGCGCTGGCGGCCCCGGATCATGACGATGGAACTGGTGAGGAACTCGGATCGGCGACCCGTTGTCTCCTGGGTGCCGCCGCTCATGCTGAACAGGTGCTCGCCCAGGTCGGTGAGTACCTTGCCCGAGGCGTAATAGCGTGCCGCGCGGAACAACTGTGCCCAGCGCACGGGTTGTCCGTGAGCATCGATGATCAGGATGCGGGGCGCAGCGTCTGAAGGCGCGAACATGACCCGCGCATTGTGTGCCAGGGCGCGGGCCGCGGCAATGGTGCCGCTGCCGCGCCTAGCGCGTGGCGCAGATCCAGTCTTCCGTGTAGGGGTGCTGTTCGCCCTGGCAGCTGATCACGACCAGGCGCGGCCCGTCGGGCGCGCGGCACACCCCGAGCCGGCCGAAGAGCCCGACGTCGCGGTGGCGCAGCAGGTCGCCCTCGCGCAGTCCGCAGCGCGCCAGGTTGCGCAGCGCGGCCAGCACCGCGCGATCGCGGGCGATCGCATCGAGCTTCTGATCGAGGGAGAGGCCCTGCGCGCAGGCAGGCAGGTCGGTGGCCACGGGGATCGGAGGCAGCTGAGGCATGCCGCATTGTCCGTGGAGCCTGGCGAGGCACCCATCGGAAGTTTCCCGCCGCACGGGGCAACCCCGCGCGGGGGAACCCTCAGCGCCGGTCGCCGCCGCCCAGCGTCCAGGGGTCCAGACCGCCGCCGGTGCGGGTGACCACGCCGCCCGTATCGAAGTACACCCACATGGCCGACGGGAAGACGTTGTCGCGCAGGTAGCGGTACATGTACGAGGTCTCGTTGGTGAGCGCGAAGGCGGGGCGGTCGGCGGGCGGGCCGAACAGTCGCTCGATGTCGGCGCGGGACTGCTGGCCGGGCCGGATCTTCGCGAACTGCTCGTCGGTGAGCATCTGCGCCGCGCTGATCGCGCGACCTTGCTCGTCGAACTGGATGGCCCAGGCCTCGTAGCCCCAGGGTTGCTGCGAATACAGCAGGCGCGGTCCCACGCCCGGCGTCACCGAGCGCGAGGTGGGCGAGCCCACGGTCTTGAGTACCTCGGGCTCGGGCGTGCCGGGCTTGACGCCGGCCGGCGTGGCACAGGCCGCGAGCCCCGCACAGACGCCGAGCGCCGCCAGCAGCGCGAGGGCGCGCTTCACGGTGCGCTCCCCGGCGTGCTGGCCGGCGTGCCGCGCAGCGTGGGTGGGTTCACCCACAGCACGGTCTTGGTGTTGAGGCGCGCGTCCTGCTCGACCCGCGCGATGTGCTTGCCGTCGAGCGCGGCAGCAGTGCTCGCGCCGGAACCGGCACACCCGGTCAGGACGGCCGCGCACGGGATGGCGACCAAGACAGACATCGGCTTCATGACGGACCTCCAAGCATGCATCGCGAGCACGCCACGCCTGTCACTCTAGCGTGCCGCGGGCGTCCCGCGCCGCGGCGCACCCGCCGTGGGCGTGCCGGCGCCGGTGCGGGGAGCGCACCGCCTTGGGGTGGGGCGCAAGCGCGGGGTCGTTCCCGGGGCCTCGACCGGCCTTGGCACAATGCCCGCGTGAAGCTCGCAACCCGGGTCTTGGTGGTGACCACGGCGATCCAGATCGCCACCGCCGCCGCGGCCCTGACCCTGCCCTCGGTGGCGCCGCTGGTGGCGGCGGACCTGGCGCTGCCGCCCTCGATGGTGGGCAGCTACATCTCCTTGCTCTATGTCGGCGCCGCGCTCGCCGCGCTGCTCGGCGGTGGCCTGGTGCGCCGCGTCGGCGCCCTGCGGCTGTCGCAGTGGTGCCTCGCGCTCGCCGCCCTGGGGCTGGCGACCGGGCAGTGGGCGACGGTGCCGCTGGTGGCCCTGGCGGCGGTGGTGATCGGCCTGGGCTACGGTCCGGTCACGCCGGCCTCGAGCGAACTGCTCGCGCGCACCACCGACCCGCGCCGCATGGGACTGGTGTTCTCGATCAAGCAGACCGGCGTGCCCGCAGGCACCGCGCTGGCCGGGCTGGTCGTGCCTGCGCTGGCCCTGTGGCTGGGCTGGCGTGGCGCCGCGCTGGTGATCGCCCTGGCCTGCCTGCTCGTGGCCTGGGCTGCCCAGCCGCTGCGCGCCCGCCTCGACGCCGAGCGCGAGCGCGACGCGCCGCTGAACTTCACCGCGGCCCGCCGCGCCTTGCGGGTGGTGGCGCGCACGCCCGGGCTGCGCGTGCTGGCCGCGGTGTCCTTCGTCTACGCGGCGATGCAGATGTGCGTGTCGAGCTTCATGGTGGCCTATCTGGTCGAGGAGCCGGGCCTGCCCCTGGTGCTCGCCGGGCTGGGTCTGACGGTGGCCAACCTGGCCGGCGTGGCGGGCCGCATCGTGTGGGGCGTCGCGGCCGACCGTCTGCAAAGGCCGCGCGCCCTGCTGGCCCTGCTGGGCGGCGCGATGGCGCTGGGCAGCCTCGCCGCGGCGGGCGTGACGGCCAACTGGCCGCTGGCCGCGGTGCTCGCGGTGTGCGGCGTGCTGGGGGCCACCGCGATCGGCTGGAACGGCGTGTACCTGGCCGAGGTCGCGCGCGTGGCGCGTCCCGGCGAGGCGGGCCTGGCGACCGGCGGCTGCCTGTTCTTCACCTTCGGCGGCGTGGTGCTGGGGCCGTGGCTGTTCGGCGTGGCCGAACGCGCTGCCGGCAGCTACGTGCCGAGCTTCGTCGGCGCCGCCCTGGTGTGCGCGGCCACCGGCCTGTGGCTGGCGCTCAGCCGTCCACCGGCGGATAGGGGTTGACCAGTTCGTCGACCAGCAGGTGCAGGGCGGCGCGCACCTGATCCTCGGAGCAGCCCATGAGCACGGCGTCCTCGAGCGCGTCCTGCGCGATCTGGCGCAGCTCGCGGTAGTTCTCGTTGAGCACCTTGATCTTCTCGATGCAGGCCACGGGCGAGCCATCGGGCTTGCGCCAAAGGGGAGGTGGGACAGAACCGGACTTGGTCGAGGACATGGGCTGGGGATCGGAGCGCGATGGCAGGCCAGGGCGCATTATCCTGCGGGCCATGACAGCGCGCAGCCTTGCCCTTCTTGCCGTCGTTCTGAGCAGCCTGGCCGGAGCGCCCGCCCGGGCTGCGGAGCGCGGCGAAGGCGCATTCGAGTTCACGCTCGCCGCGGGCGCGATGGAAGAAGTCTGCTTCAGGCTCGCCGCGCACGAGGTCGCGCGCTGGCGCTTCGTGGCGGACGCGCCCGTGGACTTCAACCTGCACTGGCACGAGGGCAAGACCGTGCACATGCCCGTGCGGCGCGACGCCGCGCGCGACGATGCCGGGCGCTACGCGGCGCCCCAGGCCGACGACTACTGCCTGATGTGGACGGCGCTCGCCGCGCCGGCGCGCGTGAGCGGCCGGGTCGAGCGCGAGCGCTGAGGCGCATGGGTCGCGAGCTCGAACTCAAGCTCGGCATCGCGGCGCCCGACCTGCCCCTGCTGCGCCGGCGCCTGGCGCGCCTGGGAGCGGCCCGGATCGACGAGTTGCACGCGATCTACTTCGACACGCTCGACGGGCTGCTGGCGCGCGCCGGCCTGGGGCTGCGCCTGCGGCGCGAGTCCGGCCGCTGGGTGCAGTGCCTCAAGACGGCAGGCGCGGGCGCGCTCAGCCTGCGCGGTGAATGGGAGGCGCCGGCGCGGATGCGCGCCGGGCAGCCCCAGTTCGACCTGCCTGCCTTAGCCGGCACACCGCTGGCCGACCTGCTCGCGGCCCGCCCTCGCGCGCGGCTCCTGCCCTGGCTCGAGGTGCGCGTGCGGCGCGAGTCGAGGGAACTCGATTGGGACGGCGCGCGCATCGAGCTGGCGCTGGACCTGGGCACGCTGGCGGCGGGCGGCCGCGAGGCCGAGGTGCGTGAACTGGAGCTCGAGGCGCGGTCCGGCCCGGCGCACTCACTCGTCGCGCTGGCGATGCAATTGGCCGCGCCGGGCGGCCGTGCGCGGCCGCTGGCCCTGCTGCCGCTCGCCGAATCCAAGGCGCAGCGCGGCGCGCGCCTGCGACACGCGCAGCCGCCCGCGCCCGTGCCCGCGAGCACGGCCGCGGTGCGCGGCAAACTCGGGCCGCGCGTCGCGGCGGACGCTGCCCTGCGCGGCGTGGTCGGGCGCGCCACGCAGATCCTCGTGGCCAACCTGCAGGCCACGCTGGGAGGCGACGATCCCGAGTCGGTCCATCAAGCGCGCGTGGCGGTGCGCCGCCTGCGCGCGGCGGTGCGCCTGCTCGACCGCAAGGCGCACTTCCCCCCGAGCCTCGCCGAAGAGCTGCGCTGGCTGGGCGCGCAACTCGGACGGGTGCGCGATGCCGAGGTGCTGGCCGAGCGCTGTGCGCGTGCCTGGTCGCGGCAGCCGCGCACCGCGGGAGCGGCCGATGCCGAGGCCTGGAGCGCGCACCTTGCGGCGCGGGCGCGCGATGCGCGGCGGCGCTTGCGCGGCCAGCTTGCCGGCGCGCGCACGGCCGGTTTGCTGCTCGCACTGCTGGCCTGGAGTGAAGCGCCGCCGCAGGGCCAGGCGCGCTTGCAGCGGCTTGCTGCGCGCCGCCTCGATGGCCTGCTCAAGCGCATCGCGCGTGCCGCCGCGGATTGGGCCGGGGCCAACGCCGTGCAGCGCCATCGGGTGCGCATCCTGGTCAAGCGTCTGCGCTACGGCGTGGACTTGGCCCTGCCCGCGCCGGGCGCGGCGCATTGGCGCGCGGCGCTGCGCGGGCTGCAAGAGGAACTCGGCGAGCTCAACGACGCCGCAGTGGCGCGCGCCAGCCTGCGTCGCCTGCGCGTGCCCGGGTCGCTGATCGAACGCGTCGCCTCGGCCCCCGAGGAGCGCGTGCGTATCGACAGCGCCGGGCGCGACCTCGCGCAGTGGCTGGCTCTGCGTCCACCCTGGCGCTGAACCCGCCCCGTCGCGAGCCTGGCGACGGCGGGCTCGCGCGGGCGCCGTGTGAGCCGGGTCACGCAGCCGGGCGCATGTCCTTGAACTGATACCCCCTGGGGTATATGTTCCTGGCTGTCTCCTTACGTTGGCAGCCATGAGCCGCTTGCTCTCCCATCTGATCGTCCTCGCCAGCCTGCTAGGCGCGGCCCTGATTCCCTTGCGCGCGACTGCGCAAGGCGCGAGTGCGGCCGCGGGCCTGCCCGTCGAGCTGCGCGAAGTGACCCAGACCTACGCCGCGGATGGCGTGATCGAGGCGGTGCGCCAGGCGACCGTGAGCAGCCAGATCGCCGGCACGGTGACGCGCTTCTTCGTGGACGCGGGCGACACGGTCAAGACCGGCCAGGTGCTGGCCCACATCGACACGCGCGAGACCGACGCCCAGGTGGCGATCAACCGCGCCCAGGTGGCGCAGGCCGAGGCCCAGCTCTCGCAAGCCCGGCTCAATCTCGAGCGCACCCAGCAGTTGCTGGCCAAGAACTTCGTGAGCCAGGCCGCGCTCGACAAGGCCCAGGCCGATTTCACCGCGGCCCAGGCAGCCGTGGCCGCGGCCAAGGCCGGCACGGCCCAGGCGGTGACCGCGCGCAGCTTTGCCGAACTGCGCTCGCCCATCGACGGCGTGGTGGGCCGGCGCCTGATGGAAACGGGCGAACTGGCCCAGCCCGGCAGCGCAGTGATCGCCGTGCACGACCCGCGCAGCCTGCGCGCGGTGGGCGCGATCCCGCAGTTCATGCTGCCCAAGCTCGGCTCGGGCGCGGTCAAGGGCGTGCGCGTGCAGGTGCCGGGCGTGCCCGAGGCGATCGCCGCGACCAGCGCGCAGGTGCTGCCGGCGGCGGATCCCAACCTGCTGTCGACCCAGATTCGCGCGGAACTTCCGGCCAGTGCCGCGAGCGCCGCGCTGCTGCCGGGCACGGCCGCGAAAGTGCTCGTGCCGCTGGGCAAGACCCAGCGCCTGGTGGTGCCCATGCAGGCGGTGATCCAGCGCGGCGAGGTCACCGCGGTGCAGGTGCTGGGACCCAAGGGCCAGCCGCTGCTGCGCCAGATCCGGGTGGGCCCCGCCACGGGCGACGGCTGGATCGAGGTGCTGGCGGGTCTCGCCGCCGGCGAACGCGTACTGCCCAATCCGCTGGCTGCGCCGAAGTGAGGGGCGGGCATGTCGCACGCTGAGCAAACCGATCGCCTGGGCGTCTCGGGCCGGATCGCCTCCTACTTCCAGGGCTCGCAGCTCACGCCGCTGCTGGCGCTGCTGTCGCTGCTGCTCGGTCTGTTCGCCGTGTTGGTCACGCCCAAGGAGGAAGAGCCGCAGATCAACGTGACCATGGCCAACGTCTTCATCCCCTTCCCCGGGGCGGCCGTCGAGGAGGTGCAGAACCGCGTGACCATCCCCGCGGAGCAGGTGATCTCGCAGATCACGGGCATCGAGCACGTGTACTCGGTCACGCAGCCGGGCATGGCCGTGCTCACCGTGCAGTTCAAGGTGGGCGAGGACCGCATCGCCGCGCTGGTGCGGCTGCACGACACGCTGATGGCCAACTCCGACTGGATTCCGCGCCACGCCGGGGTGGGCGACTTCATCGTCAAGCCCAAGGGCATCGACGACGTGCCCATCCTCACGCTCACCCTGCACAGCGCGCGAGCCGAGGCGAGCGCCTACGAACTGAGGAAGGTCGCGCAGTCGCTCGAGATCGACCTCAAGCGCGTGGCTGGCACGCGCGAGGTCACGACGCTCGGCGGCCCGGAGCAGGTGGTGCGCGTGACCCTGGCACCCGACCGCATGGCCGCGAACCACGTGACCGCGGCCGACGTCGCACGCGCGCTCACCGCCACCAACCAGAGCCTGCCGGCAGGCGTGCTGACCAGCGGCAACCGCAGCGTGGAAGTGCGCACCGGGCAGTTCCTGGCGAGCGCGCAGGACGTGGGGCAGCTGGTGGTGGGCACGCGCGGCGCGGGCAAGGACAAGCGCCCGGTCTTCCTGGCCGACGTGGCGACCGTCACCGCCGGCCCCGACCAGCCGAGCCAGTACGTCTGGTTCGGTGCGAAGAACGCGCAAGGCGTCTACGAAGAGGCGCCGGCGGTGACGCTGGCGATCAGCAAGAAGGCGGGCGAGAACGCTTCCAGCGTGGCCGAGGCCGTCCTCGCCCGCGTGCAGGAGTTGAAGGGCCAGGTGATTCCCGACGACACCGTGCTCACCGTGACGCGCAACTACGGCGAGACCGCGGCCGAGAAGGCCCGGCAGCTGATCACCAAGCTGATCTTCGCCACGCTCAGCGTGGTGGCCCTGGTGTGGGCCGCGCTGGGCCGGCGCGAGGCCGCGATCGTCGGCGTGGCGGTGGTGCTCACGCTGGCGCTCACGCTGTTCGCGAGCTGGGCCTGGGGCTTCACGCTCAACCGCGTGTCGCTGTTCGCGCTGATCTTCTCGATCGGCATCCTGGTCGACGATGCCATCGTGGTGGTCGAGAACATCCACCGCCGCATGGGCATCGACCACCTGCCGCTGGCGCAGATCATTCCGCGCGCGGTCGACGAGGTGGGCGGCCCCACCATCCTGGCCACGCTCACCGTGATCGCGGCGCTGCTGCCCATGGCCTTCGTGAGCGGGCTGATGGGGCCGTACATGGCGCCGATCCCGATCAATTCCTCGATGGGCATGCTGATCTCGCTGGCGGTGGCCTTCAGCGTCACGCCCTGGCTGGCGCTGAAGCTGCTCAAGGCCCACGGCAGCGGCCCGGGTCAGGCCGCGCCGGCACCCGACAAGCTCTCGCTCAAGCTCAGCGCCTTCTTCACGCGCGCGATGACGCCGCTTGTGACCGAGCCGCACGGGCGCGCCAGACGCTTGCAGCTCGCAGGCGGGATCGCCCTGGCGATCGCGCTGTCGGTGGCCCTGGTGCCGCTGCAGGCGGTGGTGCTGAAGATGCTGCCCTTCGACAACAAGAGCGAATTCCAGGTGGTGCTGGACATGCCCACCGGCACCCCGGTCGAGACCACGGCGGCCGTGCTGCACGAGCTCGCGGCCGAGCTCGCGGCCGTGCCCGAGGTCACCAACCTGCAGGCCTATGCGGGACTGTCGGCGCCGATCAACTTCAATGGCCTGGTGCGTCAGTACTACCTGCGCAGCTCGGGCGAGCAGGGCGACCTGCAGGTCAACCTCGCTCCCAAGGGCGAGCGCCGCCGCAAGAGCCACGAGATTGCCGCCGCCGTCGAGCCGGCGCTCACCGCGATTGCCAGGAAGCACGGCGGCGACCTCAAGGTCGTGGAAGTCCCGCCCGGCCCGCCGGTGATGAGCCCGATCGTGGCCGAGATCTACGGTCCCGACTACGCCGCGCAGACGCGCCTGGCCAAGCAGGTGCGCGGCGTGTTCGAGAAGACCGGCGAGATCACCGCGATCGACGACACCGTGGTCGACGCGGCACGCCGCGTGGTGCTGCGCGTCGATCCGCAGAAGGCGGCGCTGCTGGGGGTGTCGGTGGCCGACGCGGCGCGGCTCGCGCAGCTTGCGCTCGGCCCCGCGGACGTGACCGCGATCCACGACGGCGTGAGCAAGTACACCGTGCCGGTGCGCGTGGGCCTGGCCGACAGCGCCAAGGGCTCGCTCGACGCGCTGCTCAACATGCGGGTGCGCGGCCAGGACGCGGCAGGCAAGAGCTTCGAGGTCGCGCTGGCAGAACTGGTGGTGCCGGTGGAACTGGCGCGCGAGCAGGTGATCTACCGCAAGAACCTGCAGCCGGTGGTCTACGTGTTCGGCGACGTGGCGGGCGGCAAGGGCCGCACCGATTCGCCGCTCTACGGCATGTTCGCCATGCGCGGCGCGATCGCCGAGCTCAAGGCGCCGGGCGATCTGCCGCTGGCGGAGCGCTGGATCAGCCCGCCGGGCGACCGCTACGCGGGCTTCTCGCTCAAGTGGGACGGCGAGTGGCAGGTGACCTACGAGACCTTCCGCGACATGGGCGCGGCCTATGCCGTGGGGCTGATCCTGATCTACCTGCTGGTGGTGGCGCAGTTTCGCAGCTACGCAACGCCGCTGGTGATCATGGCGCCGATCCCGCTGACCATCATCGGCGTGCTGCCGGGCCACGCGCTGCTGGGCGCGCAGTTCACCGCCACCTCGATGATCGGGATGATCGCGCTGGCCGGGATCATCGTGCGCAACTCGATCCTGCTGGTCGACTTCATCAACCAGGAACTCGCCGCCGGAGTGGCCTTCGACCAGGCGGTGATCAACGCGGCCGCCGCGCGCGCCAAGCCCATCGTGCTCACCGCCGTGGCCGCCATGCTGGGCGCGCTGTTCATCCTCGACGACCCGATCTTCAACGGCCTGGCGATCGCGCTGCTGTTCGGCATCTTCGTGTCCACCGCGCTGACGCTGATCGTGATTCCAGTTCTTTACTACGCCATCAACCGCCACCGCGTCGCCGCCCTGATCGGCGCGCAGGCCTGACCTCAGAGGGAGCCATTGCCATGACCATCGAGCGCTACATCCGCATCATTGCCGGCATCTTCGTTGCCGTGTCCGTCGTCCTGGGCGCCCCTGCGAGCCCGCTCTTCGTCTCGCAGTGGTTCCTCGCCTTCACGCTGTTCGTGGGGCTCAACCTCTTCCAGTTCGGCTTCAGCAACTTCTGCCCGCTGGCCCTGGTGCTCAGAAAGCTGGGCGTGCGGGAGGGCGACTTTGCCTGCGCCCGCTAGCCAGCCGGCGTCTGACACCAGCGCGTCGCCGGCCTCGGGCGACCCCGTGGCGCTGCGCCGCGAACTGGTGCTGCGGCTCAAGCGCGTCGAGGGCCAGTTGCGCGGCATCCAGGCCATGGTCGAGCGCGGCGAGGACTGCGAGCCCGTGGCCCAGCAACTCGCCGCCGCCCGCAAGGCCCTGGACCGCGCCTTCTTCGAGCTCATGAGCTGCGCGATCGAGCACCGCGAGATGTCCGCCGCCCCGGGCGAGACCGACGCCGAACGGGTGCACCGCATCGCGCGGGCGCTGGCCAAGCTCGCCTAACCCGCCGCACCACGCGCCGGCCTTCCCGGCAGCGCCGTGGCGTCGGGGCGAGTAACGGGGCGTCCGGACCGGTGCAGAGCCCAGTAGCCAGGCCGATCGAGCCCCCGCGCCGAGCGATACCTGGCGGACCCAGGAAGAGGCCGGAGCCGGGTTGCGCGCCCGCCACAGGTCCCGAGTAACGCGCCCCCAGGAATGCGGGATGCGTGACGAAACAAGGACATACTGTCGCCCATTGCGAAAGCGCTTGAGGTTCAATTCGCTTCCACGCCGCCCCGCTCCTGAGGCTGCGGCCGTTTCGGAGAGTCCAGATCATGTTCAAGAAGATTTCCCTCGCGGCGGTCGTGGCCCTGAGCGCCGCCCTGCCCATGGCGGCGCAGGCCGAGTCGAACGTCACCACCGGCGCCGGCGCAATCAGCGCCACTGCCCGCGTGAACTTCAGCGTCACCATCCCGCGCTTCGTGTTCCTGCAGGTGGGTACGGGCACGCTGCTGGCCGCCAACAGCACGATTAACACCATCGCCTTCACGCCCGCCGTGGCCGTGATCGGCAACAGCGTGGCGCAGGCGGCGACGGCGGGTTCGGGCAACCTTGGCAATGGTCAGGTCACCGTGCGCGTGATCGGCAACGCAGGCCCCATGACGCTGGCCGCGACCGGCCCGGCCAACCTCACGAGCGGCACGGACACGATCCCGTGGACCCAGATCACCGTGGCCGCGACGGGCAGCGCGCCAACGCACCCGACGATCAATGGGGCCACCGTGGCGCTTCCAGCTACTTCTGGGGTGGTGAACACCGCCTCGACGGGCGTCTGGACCTATAGCTACGCCAACAGCATCACCCCGGCGGCTGGTGTGTACACCGGTCAGGTGATCTACACGGCCAGCGCGCCCTAAGCCCGAGCGGCCGGGCGCCCGCCTCCCGGCTGTCGTTCATCGAGCAAGACTGAGCCATGCGCAGCGCAGCCCGCCTCGGGCACTGGGTCGGGGCGGTTGCCTGCGCATTGGCGGCCGCTCCGGCGGCTGCTTTCACCACCAACATCACGGCCGCCAACCCGCGCACGATCTATCTGCAGGTGGGGGTGGGCTCTTTTACCGGCGGCAACTACAACTCGGGCGGTACCCCCCAGGCGAATCCGACCGTCAACCTGGTGTCAGTCGCGGTGCCCACGGCGGCGGTAGGCAATAGCGCCGCTCAGGCCATGGCGACCAACACCGGCGCCACGAATAGCTTTTACGACGGCTTCGCCTTCTGCAACGCCAACCAGTTGTACGTCGGCGGCTTCTACCGCTCGACCACCAACACCGGAGCGGCAACCGTCACGGCCAACTCCGCCACCCCGCTATCCAACGGCTCGGGGCAGACGTTGCCCTTCACCCAGATTCGCTGGACCAGCAGTGGCAATGGCGACACCGGCGCGCAACCCTTTCCCGCGGGCACTTTCACCGGCACGGCGAGCCAGACCATCGGCCCCATCGCCCGCAACCAGTGGGCCGAGAGCTGCTTCAGCTTCTCGTACCTGAACACCACCACTCCCGCGGCCGGCACCTACACCGGCACGGTGACCTACACGCTGAGCGCGCCATGAGGCCGCTCGCCGCCCTGATCGCCGCCGCGCTCGCGTTTGTTGCGCTCCCCGCAGGCGCGGCCACCTACCGCGTGGACGACGGCGCCACCCAGCCCTACGAGTCTGCGGTCGCGTTGCGCTGGCGCTCGGTGGCACCCACGCGCGGCGGCGACGACACCATGGAGGGCGCCACCACCGTGCAGGTGCGGCTCAATCTCGCGCCCTGGCTCAACCGCCAGGGCCGCATCTACCTGGCACTGCCCGAGCAGCCGCCAGGGAAGGTGGTGGCGCGCTGGACCACCCAGGGCCGGCTGTTGCCCGGCCAGGTGGGCACCGGCCAGCGCACCCTGGTCTACGCCGGGCCGATCACCACGCCGCTGCTGGCCGAGACCCTGGCCCTGCGCATCGAGGCCGACGGCAACCGCATGGCCGCGAGCTACCGCCTCAACTTCCACTTCGAAATCGATGTCGACTGAACGCTTCCTCCTCGCCCTGGCTGCCTGGCTGTGCCTCGTGGCGCCCGCGGCCGCGCAAGGCTTCAATGCCGCGGCCTCGCCGCCGCGCTTCGAACTGCGGGCCAAGCCCGGCGAACGCCTGCGCGAGGTGGTCGAGATCTCGAACGTCGCGGCCCTGCCGACCAAGCTGCGCGTGCGCACCGCCGACTGGACGCTCGGCGCTGACGCCAGCGTGAGCTTCTTCGACGAGCTGCGCCCGGGCTCCTGCCGCCCCTGGGTGGCGATCGAGCGCGCGGATCTGGCCCTGCCCGGCGGGGCACGCGCCCGCTACCGCTTCGAGGTGGCCGTGCCGCCCGAGGCGCCCGCCGGCGAGTGCCGCTTTGCGCTGCTGATCGAAGGCGACGAGCCGGTGAACGCCAGCGCCAGCGGCCTGAACCTCCCGGTGCGGGGTCGCCTGGGGGTGGTCGTCTACGTGGCCGTGGGTGGTGCCGCGCCGGTGCTCGAGATCGTCAAGAGCGGCGTGCAGACCGTGGACGGCAAGCGCGTGCCCACGATCTGGGTGCGCAACACCGGCAACGCGCATGGGCGCGTGGGCGGCTTCCTGAGCGGCGTCGACGCCAAGGGGCGTGAGCTCGAGTTCACGCCGCTCTCCTTCCCCATCCTGCCGGGCGAGACCCGCGCGATCACCCTCAACGCCCAGCTCGGGCCGCAGCAGCCGGCCGACGCGGCCCTGCCGGTGCGCGTTCAGGGCACGCTCGAATGGGCGGGCGCCAGCCTGCCCTTCGATCAGCGCTTCGAGTGACGCCTCATGGCGCCTCGTCTGGCCGGCATCCTGATGGTCACCGGCACGGCCTTTGCCGTGCCCGGTTGGGCCCAGGTCGCGCCGGCGACGACGCCCGAGGTGGTTGCGCGTGCCGAGAACCCTCGCCCCACGCGCAAGCAGGCAGGCGATCCGGCCGGCAGCACGGCTGAGCTCGCCTACCGCGATCAGCTGATCGCCGACGGCACGCTCGAACCCGACATCTGGCGCGGCGAGGTGGCCGAGACCAACACCGCCGGCTGGCCGCGCGGACTGCGGCTCGACGCGATCTACTCGCACCAGAGTCTCAACTCCCTCTCGCAAACGCAGTACGGACTGGGCATCAGCGGCTTTCTGGCCACGCCGCAGCACGGCACCTTCACCCTCGACGGGGTGGTGGGCAAGCAGCAGGGCGACGGGCTGCTGACGCTGTGGCAGCGCGACCTGCCCTTCGACGGCGGCTGGCGCGCCACCAACGGCCTGGGCACGCTCAATTCCGCGGCCATCGACCTCACGCGCCAGCAGCAGCGCTGGATCGTGCCCACCACGCCGATGCTGGGCGGCTCCACCGAGTGGCGCGACGCGGGCGGCACTCAGCTTCTGGCGAGCGTGGGCCAGCCCGGCGTGTACACCGGCGTCTACGTGCCGGGGTTCCGTCGCCTGGACGGCACCGTGACGGGCGCGGGCGGGCAGTGGACGCTGTCGCCGCGCTGGACCGTGGGACTGCAGTACCAGGACGCGCACGACGCCACCAGCCCCTTCCAGTTTCGCCCCGACGCGCAGCGCTTTTCCACGAGTTCCTGGTTCGGCGCCGCCGCTTGGCAGGACGCCACGACGCGGGTGCAGTTCAACGCCCTGGGCAGCGACACGAGCCTCACCCAGTCCGGCCTGGGGGCCTGGGTCGACGCCACGATCCAGGATGGCCGCTATCAGCACGGCTTCGGCCTGTTCTACCTAGGCACCGCCTTGGTGTGGGCCAACCAGCCCGTGGGCAGCGACACGCGCGGCGCCTACTACCGCATCAACTACGGCAGCCGTCAGTGGTGGTGGGACCTGATGCTGGACTACGCCGAACCGGCGGGCGAAGCGCAGTTGCCGGCCGCGACCTTCGTCTCGGGCAGCGTGCGCTACCAGTTCGGGCAGGGGCTCGGGGTTGGCGCGGGCGGCAACGCGCGCCACGCCGACGGCACGGCCTGGTCGGCCTATGCGTACGTCGAGAAGACCTGGCCGCTGCTCATCAACCGCAACCAGATCTATGCCGCCTCCAACCAGGACCAGCGCGAACTCACCCTGAGTGCGAGCCAGACCTGGAGCATGCCCGCCGGGACGCGCCTGTCGACCTCGGCCCTGATCGGCCGCTACGACGACGGGCGCACGAGCTCCCAGCAGTACGGCTTCTCGGTGTTCGGCGGCGGTGACCTCGCGCGGCAGCTCAGCCTCGACGCCAACGTGCAGTGGCTCAACAGCACGGGAGAGGCCACGCCCACGACGCTGCTCGGCAACCTGGGCCTGACCTACCGCTTCCTGCCCCAGTTTTCGTTCATCGCCACGCTCTACCGCAACCAGACGCGCGGCGAGAACCTCGTGGTTGTGGACTCGCCGCTGGCAGCGCTCTCGCGTCGCTTCGAGGAGCGCATCAACGGCCGCGGCATCGCGCTCACGCTGCGCTTCGAGGAGCGCGCCGGCAGCATGGCCGCGCCCCTGGGCGGCGCGCCCGGCAGCGGCTCCGGCCGCCTGAGCGGCGTGGTGTTCCTCGACGCCAACGAGAGCGGCCGCTTCGAGGCCGGCGAGCAGGGTGTGGCCAACGTGACGGTGGTGCTCGACGGCCGCTTCGCGGTGCGCACCGACGCGCAGGGCCGCTACGAGTTCCCGGCCGTGGCGGCGGGCCGCCATCGCATCAGCGTGCTGCCCGACAACCTGCCCCTGCCCTGGATGCTGGTCAACGAGGGCCAGGCCGAGGTCGAGGTCGGGGTACGCGGCAACGTGAGCGCCGACGTGGCCGCGCGACGCAACCGCTAGCCGGCCTTCACTCCCCGCGCCCCGCGCGCGGCCGGCCGTAGTTCGCGAATTTCTCCAACACCCGTTCCATCTCGGTCGCATCGAGCAGACGCGGCACGCCCAGTGCGCGCACCTGCCCGTAGGTGCGCGCGAGGTTCTCCACCTCGATGGCCAGGGCCAGCGCGGCATCGAGCTCGGCGCCGCAGGCGATCACGCCGTGGTGCGCGAGCAGGCAGGCCTTGCGGCCTGCCAGCGCCGCGAGCGCGTGGTCCGAGAGGGCCTGTGTACCGAAGGTCGCGTAGGGCGCGCAGCGGATGTCGGCGCCGCCCGCCGCCGCGACCATGTAATGGAAGGCGGGAATGCCTTCGCCCAGGCAGGCGAGCGCGGTGGCGTGCACGGAGTGGGTGTGCACGATCGCGCCGAACTCCGGGCGAGCGCGGTAGATGTCGTGGTGGAAGCGCCACTCGCTCGAGGGCGCATGCGGTCCGTGGGCATGCGCGTCGGCCGCGCCGTCGTCGCGCAGTGGCAGGAAGGCCAGGTCCGAGGGCGCGAGCCGCGCATAGGGCACGCCGCTGGGGGTGACCACGAAACCGGCCACCGCGCCGCGCGCGCAGCGCGCCGAGACGTTGCCGCTCTTGTTGACGTTGATCCCCGCCGCGTTCATCGCCAGCGCGGTGGCGATCACGGCCTCGCGCAGGGCGCGGCTGTCTTCTGCAGGGCTCATGGTCTTGGGTGTCTCATCCTTTGTGCCGGCGCAACGCTAGCAGCCTGCGCAGCCCGCGCGGAAACAAGACTCCGCTGGCGCTCAGACCGACGGGGCGCCGCACTCCGTTCGCGTCTCCCGGGCGCTGGCTGCGGCGTGGCGACTTGAATGCGACCACACGTCGAGGCCAGCGTCAGCTCAGGCCGACGGGGCGCTGCACTCCGTTCGTGT
>DAOTEJ010000006.1:26467-59788 GCA_035454085.1 Burkholderiaceae bacterium
ACACGTCGAGGCCAGCGTCAGCTCAGGCCGACGGGGCGCTGCACTCCGTTCGTGTCCCCCGGCCGCCTGCGGCGGCCTCCTCCTTGACCTCACTGCGCGCAGCGCCCCATCGGCCTTCGGGTAAGGGCGTGCCCGTGCGACGAAATGCTATGGCGCACCGCGACGCGCGTGGCAGCCACGGGCAGTGGGCGCGGTGGAGCGAGGTCAAGGAGGAGGCTGGTCTGCTTGCCAGCAGACCGGCCGGGGGACACGAGCGGAACCGTGCCCGCTGTCCGTGGCGTGGCGACTCTCAACTCCAACGACCCCGTTCAGCGCTAGCGCAGTCCAGCGTGCCGCTCACCCGCTCGCGCAGCGCGCTTGCTTCACTGCGCCTGTATGCGCTCGGGGAACAGCAGATGCAGGTCTGCCGGCGCGCAAGCGCCGCGCTCGCTGATCAGCGCAGTCACCAGGCGGTGCGGGGTCACGTCGAAGGCGGGGTTCGAGACGTGCGTGCTGCCCGGCGCGATCGCCACCTTGGCCGGCCGGCCCGCATCGTCCAGACCCGCGACGAAGCGCACTTCCTTGCCGCAGCGGTTCTCGATCTCGATCTGGCTCAGACCGTCGGAGAGGGTCCAGTCGAAGCTCGGCGAGGGCACGGCCACGAAGAAGGGCACGCCGCAGTCGGCCGCGGCTACGGCCTTGAGGTAGGTGCCGATCTTGTTGGCCACGTCACCGCGCGCCGTGACGCGGTCTGCGCCCACGATCACCAGGTCGACGTGGCCGCGTTGCATCAGGTGGCCGCCGGCGTTGTCGACGATCAGGGTGTGCGGCACGCCGTGCGCGGCGAGCTCCCAGGCGGTGAGCAGGCCCTGGTTGCGCGGGCGGGTCTCGTCCACCCACACGTGCAATGGCACGCCCTCGTCATGCGCGGTGTAGATGGCGGCGAGCGCGGTGCCGTAGTCCACCGCCGCCAGCCAGCCGGTGTTGCAGTGGGTGAGGATCTGCACTGGGCGGCCCAGGCGCTCGTGCGCCTCGCGGATCAGCGTTGCGCCGTGGCGGCCGATCGCCTGGCACAGCGCCACGTCCTGCTCGGTGATCTTCGCGGCCTCGGCCCGTGCTACCTCGAAGCGTTCGTGCGGCGGATGCGCGAGCAGCACGGCGCGCATGCGCTCGATCGCCCAGCCGAGGTTCACCGCCGTGGGCCGGGTGGCGGCGAGCGCCGTGCAGGCCGCGGCGAGCGCCTCGTCGGAGGCGTCGTCGCGCATCGCCAGCGCCACGCCCCAGGCGCCGGCCACGCCGATCAGCGGCGCGCCGCGCAGCTTCATGTCGGTGATCGCGGCGGCCACCGCCTGCCAGTCGGGGAGTTCGAGGGTCGCGAAGACGTGGGGCAGGGCCGACTGGTCGACGATGCCCACGCCGCGTTGCGCGTCGATCCACCAGATCGATCGCCAGTGAGTGCCATTGATCTTCATGCCCGCGATTCTAGGGGCCGGCCCTGCGCCCTTCTCGAGCGCGGCTGCCACAGCGCGATCACGTTGCCGGCCACCGCCAGCCCCACGCCCAGCACGGTGGCGAGTCGCCAGTCGTAGCCCTCGAACACGGCCGACATCATCAGCGCCAGCACCGGCGACATCACGCCGACGTAGGAGGCGCGCGCCGCGCCGATGCGGCCGATGAGCGCGAAGTAGGCCCCGAAGGCGAGCACCGATCCGAACAGTGCCAGGTACAGGAAGGAGCCGATGAAGGCCGCCCCGAGCTCGATGGTCAAGGGCACGCCCATCAGCACCGCGGCGGCCAGGCTGATGGCCCCACCCCAGAGCATCGACAGGCCCAGCGGCCCCCAGCCCGACACGCCTTCGTCGTAGAGCTTGCCCACGCACACGTTGCCGTAGCAGCTGATCAGCACCGCGATCGCGGTCTGCACCGCGCCCAGCAGCACGGCCGGGTTGGACTGCAGCGCGGCCAGTTCCGGCCAGAAGATCAGCGCGATGCCCGCCAGCCCCAGCCCGCCGCCCACGGCGACGCGGCGGCTGAGCGGCGTGCCCAGCATCCAGCGTGCGATCAGCATGTTGATCAGCGGTGCCCCCGCATAGCCCACCGCCACCAGCCCCGAGACGATGTGCTGCTCGGCGTGATAGATGAGGATGTAGCTCACGCTGTAGTTGGTGAGCCCGAGCAGCGCGATCTGCGCGTGCTCGCGGGGGCGGTAGCGCAGGCTAATGCCGCGCCAGAGGCAGAAGGCGAGGATCAGGCCGCCGGCAAAGGCGAAGCGCAGCGCCACGCCGAGCTCGGGCGCGACCGCGGCGAGCTGGAAGGTGATGGCGTACCAGGTGGTGCCCCAGATGAGCGTGGACACCGCGAACAGCGCGTAAGGATGCATTGCGCGATTGTCTCAAACGACCCCGCGGGCCGTGGCTCGTGAGCCAGCGCACAAGAACCCGATCGGGCCGCTGGTAGAGTCGGCGCATGCCTGCCCTGCCGACCTCACCCTGGGCGCGCCGCGGCCTCGCGCTCGCGGCGATCCTCGTCCTCGCGCTCATCGTGTTTTCAGTCAGTGCCTGGCGCGGCACGGCCGTCGAGGTCGCGGTGGCCGAGCGCGGCCCGATCCGGCAGACGGTGGTCGCCACCGGCCGCATTGCCGCGCCCGCGCACATCGAACTCGCCGCGCAGGCCACGGCGCGCGTCACCCGCGTGCTGGTGCGCGAGGCCGACCGCGTCGCCGCGGGCCAGCCGCTGATCGAGCTCGACGCCGACGAGGCCCGCGCCCAACTGGCGCAGGCGCGCGCCGCGCAGGTCGAGGCCGAGGCGCGCATGGTGCAGCTCGCGCGCGTCGGTGCGCCGGTGGCCAACGAACAGCTGCGCCAGGCCGAGGCCACGCTGGCGCAGGCACGCAGCGAGTTCGAGCGCGTCAAGGCGCTCACCGACAAGGGCTTCTTCTCCAGCTCGCGGCTCGACGAGGCCGAGCGCGCGTTCAAGAGTGCCGAGGCGGGCGTGACCGCGGCGCGCGCCCAGGCCGAGGCGCAGCGCGTGGGCGGCGCGGAGCACGCGCTGGCGCAGGCGCGGCTCGAGCAGGCGCGCGCCTCGCTCGCGCTGGCGCAGGCGCGGCTGGCCAATCTGGTGATCAAGGCGCCGATGGCCGGGCAGGTCACGCTGCGCGAGGTCGAGCCGGGCGACGTGGCCCAGGCGGGGCGGCGCCTGCTGGCCATGGTCGCCGACGGCGAGACGCGCATCCATGCCCAGGTCGACGAGAAGAACCTGCGTCACCTCGCGCCCGGCCAGAAGGCGAGCGCCGCGGCCGACGCCTTCCCCGGCCGCCCCTTCGAGGCCGAGCTCTACTACATCGCGCCGGCCGTGGACGCGACCCGCGGCACCGTCGAGATCCGTCTGCGCGTTGCTCAGCCCCCGGATTTCCTGCGGCCCGACATGACGGCCTCGGTCGAGATGCTGGCGGCGCGCCAGGACGATGCCGTGATCCTGCCCGCCGAGTTCGTGCGCGATGCCGAGGCCAGCCCCTGGGTGCTGGCGGTGCGCGAGGGGCGCGCGGTGCGCGTGCCGGTGGCGCTGGGCGTGCGCGGCCTGGGGCAGGTCGAGATTTCCCAGGGCCTGGCCGCGGGCGAGCGCGCGATCGTGGCGACCAGTCCGGTGGCCGAAGGCGCCCGGGTGCGCGCGCAAGACTGGCGGCCGCCCAAGGCGCGCACCGGCGCGGACGTGCCGGCGATGACGGGCCGCTAGCGTGCGCCTGCCCTTCGTGTGGATGGTGGCCCTGCGCTTCCTGCGCGAGGGCGGGATGCAGACCGCGCTGATCCTCGCGGGCGTGGCCGGCGGGGTGGCGGTGATCGTGTTCCTCACGGCCCTGATCGACCAGCTCCAGACCGCGATCGTGCAGCGCACCCTGGGCTCGCAGTCGCACATCGTGGTGCGCATGCCCGACGACGCCAACCGCGGCGTGCTCAGTGCCGACGAGGCGCAGGGCCGCGTCATCGAGCCGCGCGCGCAGCGCCTGCGCGGGCTGGATCAGTGGGAGTCGACCCAGCGCCTGCTCGCCGCCACGCCGGGCGTGGTGGCCGTCTCGCCGCTGGCCTCGGGGCCGGCCTTCGCCCAGCGCGGCGAGGCGATCAAGTCGGTGGCGATCATGGGCATCGAGCCCGAGCAGTACCGCCGCATCGTGAGCCTGGACACCGACCTCGTTCGCGGCCGCTACCAGGTCGGCGGCACCGATGCGCTGATCGGCACCGAGCTCGCCAAGGATCTGGGCCTGGCGGTGGGCGACAAGTTCCGGCTCGCCACGCCCGAGGGGCGCGAACAGACCATGACGGTGACCGGCGTGTTCGACATCGGCGTGCGCGACCTCAACCGCCGCTGGGTGTTCACCACCCTGCGCGTGGCGCAGAGCCTGCTCGACCTGCCGGGGTCGGTCACCCAGCTCGACCTCAAGGTGGCCGACCTCTTCGGCGCCGAGGTCACCGCGCAGCGCATCGCCGCCGCCACCGGGCTCAAGGCCGAGAGCTGGATGCAGACCAACGGCCAGTTGCTCGCCGGCCTGCGCAACCAGACCGTGACCTCGCGCCTGATCCGCATCTTCGTGACCATCATCGTGGCCGTGGGCATCGCCAGCGTGCTGGTGGTGAGCGTGGTGCAGAAGACGCGGCAGATCGGCATCCTGCGCGCCATGGGCGCGCGGCGCGACCAGGTGCGCAGCATCTTCCTGCTGCAGGGCGGGCTGGTCGGGCTGATCGGCGCGCTCGCGGGCGCGGTGCTCGCGGTGGTGCTGATCCTGGTGTTCTCGCAGATCTACCGCAACGCCGACGGCAGCTTCCTGATCGAGCCGCGTGTCGAGCCGCTGCTGCTGCTGTCGTCCATGCTGGTGGCCTTCGTCACCGGCCTGGTCTCCGCCTGGCTGCCGGCGCGCCGCGCGGCGCTGATGGACCCGGTGGCCGCGATCCGCCATGACTGAGCCCGGCCCCGCGCACCGCGGCGAGGTGATCCGCCTGGCGGGCGTGCGCCGCACCTACAACGCGGGCACCCCGGTGGCCACCGAGGTGCTGCACGGCATCGACCTCGTGCTCCAGGCGGGCGAATTCGCGGCGCTGATCGGGCCTTCGGGCTCGGGCAAGTCCACGCTGCTCAACACCATCGGCCTGCTCGAGCGGCCCACCGAGGGCCGGGTCGAGATCGCCGGGCGCGACACGGCGGCGCTCGGCGACGACGCGCTCACCGCGCTGCGCGGCCAAACCATCGGCTTCGTGTTCCAGTTCCACCACCTGATCCCGGCCTTCACCGCGCTCGAGAACGTGATGATGCCGGCGGTGATCGCCGCGGGCGGCGAGCCGCCCGAAGCGCGCAGCCGCGCGGCGGAGCTGCTGCGCCGCGTGGGACTGGCCGAAAAGGCGGGCAAGAAGTCCGGCGAGCTCTCGGGCGGGCAGCAGCAGCGCGTGGCGATCGCGCGGGCGCTGATGCTGCATCCGGCGCTGATCCTGGCCGACGAGCCCACCGGCAATCTGGACACGCACACCGCCGACGAGGTCTTCGCCCTGTTGCGCGAGTTCAACCGCGACCACGGCTCGGCCTGCCTGGTGGTCACCCACGACCCGCGCCTGGCGGCGCGCTGCGATCGGGCGATCGAACTGGTGGACGGCTACGTGGTGGCCGACCGCGCGGTGCGGGCCGCGCCAGTCGCATGAAGCGCCGGGCCTGCCCGCAACCCGCGCCGGTCGAGCGCCGCGGCACGAATCGCTAGCGACCCGTGCGGCGCTGGTAGGCCTGGGCGAAGCGGGTTGCCAGGTCGGGCTCGCGCTGCGTCGCCCCCGGGCCGTCGAACTGCACGCGGGCACCGCCGTCGGGCTGCTGCGTGACGCTGATGCTCACCGGCTGGCCGCCGCGCGTGCCGCGGATCTGGCCGGTGGCCGGGTCGGCCGAGGTGACCTGGATGCCAACGTCCTGCGCCGCCGCCAGCGCGCCGTTGTAGGCCCGATCGAAGGCCGAGGGCGCAGGTGCCGCCACGGGCGCGTACGCCACGCAGGCCGACAGCCCCAGCGCGGCGAGCGTCAGGGCGGCGGCAAGCCAGAAGTGTCTGATCACGGTTGAACTTTCAGGTAGGCGCCCCGCCGGAATGGCAGCGCGCCGGGCCAGCTTGCCAGCCAGCGCCCGCGCGGGGCAAGCGCTCAGTTCGGTGCCTGCGGCGGCGGGGCGTCGGCCGGGGGCTGCGACTCGGCGATCTTCTTGGCAAAGAAGCGGTTGAACCAGAAGCCCATGTAAATCACGAACAGGATCGTGCCCAGCGAAAGCAGGCCGACCGGCGTGGTGAAGAGTTCCCTGAGGGCGCCCATGTTGCTCGACTCCGATGACGGGCCTAGTAGCCCTGGGTTCTGAATCCGTTGCGCTTTTCGTACGCGGTCTGTCCGGCGAGGCTGCGCGTGGCGGCAGGATTGGCGAACAGGCGCGCGCGCTCGATGGCCTCGCCGGTCTCCTCGCACACGCCGTAGCTGCCCGCGGCCATGCGCGCGAGCGCCGCCTCGACGGCGGCAAGCTCGTCGTGGTCGCGCTTGATCTGCGCCACCTGCAGGGCGGTGCGCTCGAAGGTGGTGGCCTCGTCGCCGCGGTCGCGCGCCTCTTCCGAGGTGTCGCTGTCGAGCGCCTCGCCCTGGCGGTCGAGCCCGCTGGCGTGCATCTGCTCGCGAATCTCGGTGCTCAGTTGCTCGCGCCGCCGGGTGAGCTGGCGCTTGAGTTCTGCGAGATCCTGTTCGCTGAGGGGTGTGTTCATGGTGGCGACATCCTTGCGAGCTAGGCTAGACGTCAGTGCCCAATCGCGCTTGATGCGGGTCAATCCCCTCCCGAGGGCGCCCTTACGGCAGGGGCGTTCTGATATGTTGCTCGGGCTCGGCGGCGAGCCCAGCTTCGTGCGCCCGGAGACCCCTTCCCATGGATGCACCGCACTTCCTGCGCCCTGCGCTGCTGCCTCGCTCGATCGCCATCGTCGGCGCGAGCGAAAAGCCCGGCAGCCCGGGCACCTACCTCTGGTCCAGCGTGCTCGCGGGCGACTTCAAGGGCGACCTCTATCCGGTCAATCCCAAGTACGCCGAGCTCGGCGGCCGCCCCTGCCTGCCCTCGATCGAGGCGCTGCCCGGCAAGGTCGACCTGGTGGTCATCACCACGCCGCCGCCCACCGTGGCGAAGCTGCTGCGCCAGGCGGGAGCCAAGGGAATCCCCTTCGCGCTCGTGCTCTCGGGCGACTTCACCTGCATCGGCGAGCAGGGCGTGCACTGGCAGCAGGAGGTGCTGGCCGCGGCGCGCGAGGCGGGCGTGCGCATGATCGGCCCGAGCAGCGTGGGCCTGATGCGCTCTTCGCAGGGCATGAACGCAAGCTTCTCGCCCGCGCCGATCCGGCCCGGGTCGCTCGCGCTGGTGTCGCAGTCGGGCACCATCGCCGCCTCGCTGCTCGACTTCGCATGGACCGCGGGCTTCGGCTTCTCGTCGGTGGTGTCGACCGGCGCCGGCATCGACATCGACGTGCCCGACGTGCTGGACTTCCTGGCCATGGACGGGGCCACGCGCGCCATCCTGATCTACGTCGAGGGCGTGAAGGACGCGCGCGCTTTCCTGTCGAGCGTGCGCGCGGCGGCCTCGGTCAAGCCGGTGATCGTGCTCAAGGCCGGCCGCCACCTGGCCGGGGCGCGCGTGGTGATGAGCCACACCGGAGCCCTGGTGGGCGACGACGCGGTCTTCGAGGCCGCGCTGCGCCGCGGCGGCGCGATCCGCGTGGACAAGATCGCCCAGCTGTTCGCCGCGGCAGAGGCCTTCGCGGCCAACCGCCTGCCCCACGGCGAGCGGCTCGCCATCTTGACCAACGGCGGTGGCCCGGGGGCGCTCGCGGCCGATGCCGCGGCCGAGAACCGGGTGCAGATCGCCAAGCTCTCGCGCGAGGCGGCGCAGGGGCTGGAGGAGTTGCTTCCCGCGCCCTGGCCCTACGTGAACCCGGTCGACATCTCGGCCGACGCCGACGCGCCACGCTACGAGCGGGCGCTGGAGCTGCTGCTGGCCGACAAGAACAACGACGGCGTGCTGGTGCTGTATGCGCCCACGCCGCGCCTGTCGGCCGAGGCCGCGGCCGATGCCCTGCTGCCGCTGGCGCAGGCCACTGAGAAGCCGGTGATCACCGCCTGGCTGGGCGAGAAGGACGCAGGGCGGGGGCGTGCCAAGTTCAAGAGCGCCAACCTGCCGGCGCTGATCAATCCGGAGCGCGGGGTCGAGGCCTTCGGCTTCCTGGCCCAGCACATGCGCAACCGGGAGCTGCGCCTGCAGGTGCCGCCGCCGCTGGACGACGAGATGCGCTTCGACATGGCGGCGGCGCGCCGCATCGTCGAGCAGGCGCGCCTGAAGGGGCGTCACGTGCTCGACGAGCAGGACTCCAAGGCGCTGCTCGCGAGCTTCGGCATCGAGACCGCGATGGGCGTGTTCGCCGCGACGCGCGGCGACGCCAGTCGCGCGGCCGCGGCGCTGGGCTTCCCGGTGGTGCTCAAGGTTCGCGCCGATGGCGTGGTCCACAAGAGCGACGTGGGCGGCGTGCTGCTCAACGTGCGCAGCGCCGAGGAGGTCGAGGCGGGCTTCGACACGATCGCCGCGCGGGTGGCCGAGCACGCGCCGCACGCCAAGTTCCTGGGCGTTCTGGTGCAGAAGATGATCGAGCGCCCGCACGGACGCGAGCTGATCGTGGGACTCACCACCGACCCGAGCTTCGGCCCCGTGGTGAGCTTCGGCATGGGGGGCATCGCCACCGAGGTGTTCCGCGACTCGTCGGTGGCACTGCCACCGCTCAACCGTTTCCTGGCGCTGGACATGATCTCGCGCACGCGCGTGGCGCGCATGCTCGACGCCTTCCGCGGCGCTCCGGCCGTGGACCTCGACCGGCTGGTCGAGGTTCTGCTGCGCGTGTCCGAGATCGCCTGCACCATCCCCGCGGTGCGCGAGATGGACATCAACCCGCTGCTGGCCGACGCGCATGGCGTGATCGCGCTCGACGCGCGGGTGGTGATCTCGGACGCGCCGCTCGCGCCCGATGCCACCTACTCGCACCTTGCCATCCACCCGTATCCGCGCGCGCTCGAGCACGAGGTCGGGGTCAAGGGCGGCAAGGTGGTGCTGCGGCCGATCCGTCCCGAGGACGCCGAGATGGAGAAGCGGCTGATCTCGCGCCTGTCCCCGCGCACCACCTACCTGCGCTTCCACGCGCCGATCCGGGAGCTCACGCGCGAGCGGCTGGTGCGCTACACGCAGATCGACTACGACCGCGAGATGGCGTTCGTCGCGGTCGACGCCAGCGGCCCCGAGGAGGAGATCCGCGGCATCTCGCGATACACGCGCAACCCCGACGGGCACAGCGCCGAGTTCGGCGTGATCGTCGAGGACGCCTGGCAGGGTCGCGGCCTGGGTCACGTGCTGATGCAGGCGATCGAGGACACCGCGCGCAGCCGCGGCCTCGGCGAACTGGTGGGCTACGTGCTCAAGGAGAACGACGAGATGGGCGGGATGATGGGCAAGCGCGGCTACGTGCCCCATCGCGACGAGGACGACCCCGCCATCCTCGCCTACATCAAGGACCTGACCGCGCCCGCACCGGCCGAGCGGGCCGAGCCGCAGCAGCAGCCGGCGCCCGCGGGCTAGGCGCGGCGGCGCGCACCGCCGCCAGAAACGCCTGGGCCGCGGGGCTGAGGACTCGCCCCGCGCGGTGCACCAGGCGCCACTCGCGCCGGATCGGCAGCCCCTCCACCGGCAGCACCGCCAGCCCCTCGCGCGAGGGATCGGGCCCCAGGGTGTGCGCCGACAGGACGGCCAGGCCCAGCCCGGCGGCCACGGCGTGCTTGATTGCCTCGTTGCTGCCCAGCTCCATGCGCGTGCGCAGCCTCAGTCCGTGGCGCTCCAGGTGCTCCTCGGTGGCCATCCGCGTGCCGGAGCCGCGCTCGCGCACCAGCAGGCCCTCGGCGGCCAGGGCCGCGAGCGTGATGCGCCCGCCGCGCGCGAACGGGTGGTCGGCCGGTCCAAGCGCCACCAGCGGGTTGTCCATGAAGGGCTGGGCTTCGAGCGGCAGGTGCTCGGGCGGCAGCATCATCACCGCCAGGTCGTCCTGGTCGAGTTCGAGCCGGCGCACGATCGCATCGCGGTTCTCGACCACCAGTTCCACCTCGATGCCCGGGTGGGCGCGGGCATAGGGCGCGAGCAGCGCCGGCAGGAAGTACTCGGCCGTGGTCACCGCCGCCAGGCGCAGTCGGCCGCGCTGCAGCCCGCGCGTCTGGCTCACCAGCATCTCGAAGGCCGCCCAGTGGTCGAACATGCCGCGCGCGGCGGCCAGCAGGGCCTCGCCCACGGCCGTGGGCGCGGTCTGTCGGCCGCGCGTCTCGAGCAGGGGCAGCCCCACCGTGGCGGCGAGCTCGCGCATCTGCACCGAGACCGTGGGTTGGGTCAGGTGCAGTTCCTCGGCGGCACGGGTGTAGCTGCCAAGCCGGGCGACCGCCTCGAAGACGCGCAACTGATGCAGGGTGGGGCGCAAGGCAGTCATTGAAAAAAATCAATGATGCATATTAAAACGATTCATTGGACTCAATGAGTTGACCCGCCAAGAATGCGCTCCGTCACCAAACAGGAGCGCACCGTGCCCGACCGCACCCCCATCACCGTCGCCCACGGCGACGGCATCGGCCCCGAGATCATGGCGGCCACCCTCAAGATCCTCGAAGCCGCCGGTGCCCGGCTCGCTCCCGAGGTGATCGACATCGGCGAGCAGATCTACCTCGCCGGCCACGGCAGCGGCATCGCGCCCGAGAGCTGGGCCAGCCTGCGCCGCACCAAGGTGTTCCTCAAGGGGCCGATCACCACGCCCCAGGGCGGGGGCTACAAGAGCCTGAACGTGACCATCCGCAAGACGCTCGGCCTGTACGCCAACGTGCGCCCCTGCGTGAGCTACGCGCCCTTCGTTCCGACCCTGCACCCGACCATGGACGTGGTGATCGTGCGCGAGAACGAGGAAGACCTGTACGCCGGGATCGAGCACCGCCAGACCGACGAGGTCTTCCAGTGCCTGAAGCTCATCACCCGGCCGGGCAGCGAGAAGATCGTCCGCTACGCCTTCGAGTACGCCCGCGCCCACGGCCGGCGCAAGGTCACCTGCATGACCAAGGACAACATCATGAAGATGACCGACGGCCTGTTTCACAAGGTCTTCGACGAGATCCGCGTCGACTACCCCGAGATCGAGACCGAGCACCAGATCATCGACATCGGCACGGCGCGGCTGGCGACGCGGCCCGAGCGCTACGACGTGATCGTCACCCCCAACCTGTACGGCGACATCATCAGCGACGTGGCTGCCGAGCTCACGGGCAGCGTGGGCCTGGGCGGCAGCGCCAACATCGGCGAGCACGTGGCGATGTTCGAGGCGATCCACGGCAGCGCGCCCGACATTGCCGGCAAGGGCATTGCCAACCCCAGCGGCCTGCTGCTCGCGGCCGTGATGATGCTGGTGCACATCCGGCAGGCGGCCGTCGCCGAGCGCATCCACAACGCCTGGCTGGCCACACTCGAGGATGGTGTCTTCACCTCGGACTTGTGGAACCAGGTCCAGGGGACGGGCGCCGCGCGCATCGGCCGACCCTTCGGCAGCATGGACTTCGCCGATGCCGTGATCGAACGCCTCGGCCGCAGCCCGCAGACGCTCAAGGCCGTGAGCTATGCGGACGCGCCCCAGCCGCGCAGCACGCCCGCGCCGCTGGTGGCGCGCCGCGCGCCGGCGCGCAAGGAGATCGTGGGGGTGGACGTGTTCGTGCACGCCGCCGAGGCCACGGCCGAGTTCCTTGCCGGGCGCCTGGTCACGCTCGCCCACCAGCCGCGTCCGGCGGGCTTCAAGCTGCAGATGATCACCAACCGCGGAGTCAAGGTCTGGCCGGGCGGCTTCCCCGAGACTTTCTGCACCGACCACTGGCGCTGCCGCTTCATGGGCGTGGACGCCGCGGGTGCGCCGCGCGCCGTGTCGCACGCCGAGGTCGTGGACCTGCTGCACAACCTGGTGAGCGACGGCCTGGACTTCATCAAGACCGAGCATCTGTGCACCTTCGACGGCGAGGCCGGCTACGCCCTGGGTCAGGGGCAGTAAGGGCGCGCTAAGGGCGGCCTAGAATCGCTTCCTCGGCCGGCGCGACTTGCGCGACTTCGGACGCTGCGCCTTCTGATCTGGCATCCCATGCGCTCTTTCGACGCCTTGCTGCGCGTTTTGCTTGTAGCCCTGTTTGTGGCAGCGGCGCCGGCGCCGCTCGTCGCGCAGTTCGCGGCGGTGCCGGACGCGGCGCGGCGCGGCTTCCTGTTCGAGGTGAGCAAGGACGCTCAGCGTGCTCTGCTCTTCGGCACGCTGCATGTCGGCCAGCCGGGCTGGTTCCCGCTGCCGACACAGCAACAGGCCGCGCTGGAGCGCGCCACCGTGCTCGCCCTGGAAGCCGACCCGGCCAACGCGCCCGGCGCGCTGCAAGCGGTGCAGCGCTACGGCCTGTTCCCCACGGGGTCGGCCGGCCTCGACTCCCAGCTCACCGAGGGCGAGCGCCGACGCGTGCAGGCGCTGCTGGAGCGCGAAGGTCTCGCGCCCGCGGCCGCGTGGCGCATGAAGCCCTGGCTACTTGCCACCACGCTGGCGCTCGGCGCCGCGACTGCGCAGGGTCTGGCGCCCGCGCAGGCCTCTGAGTTGCAACTGGCCACCTGGGCGCGGACACGCGGGCTGAAGGTGCTGGAGCTCGAAGGCGCCGAGGCGCAATTGCGCCTGCTCGACAGCGCGCCCGCCGAGGTGCAGCGCGAACTCCTGCTCGAGACGGTGGCCGGCGTCGAGAGCGGTGCCGCCGCAGCCGAGGTGGCGCGCATCGCGCTCGCCTGGAGCAGCGGCGACTGGAACGCGCTGACGGCGCTGCTCGCGCAGATGGAGGCCGAGGGCGGCGCCGGCGCACGCTTCACCGTGGATGTGGTGATCGCCGGTCGTCACGCGGCAATGATCGCCGCGCTCGAGGAGCTGATGCGGGCGGGCGGCGAGCCGCTGGTCGCCGTGGGAGCGCTGCACTTGCCGGGGCCGCGCGGGCTGGTGGCGCAGTTGCGCGAGCGCGGCTACCTGGTGCGCGCGCTCTGAGCCGCGCCCGCGGCTAGGCGATCGCCGCGTCTTGCGCCGCGCCGGCAGCGGCCGGCACCGGATGGAACAGGTAGGCGTCCATCGCCAGCACGCCGGCGTCGATGCCCGCTTCCAGCCGCTCGCAACGCGGCGCCGCACCGGCCGCGGCCCAGGCCACGAGCAGCGGCAGGAAGTGCTCTGGCGTGGGATGCGCGCGCAGTGCACCGGGCGCCTCGGTCCAGCGCGAGAGTGCCTGGGCGTCGGCCGCGGCGAAGGCGGCCTCGATCCACGCGCGGAAGTCCTGCACGTACGGCGCCACCGGCACTTGCTCGTCGGGCTGCAGGCCGTGGCGCGACACGTGCGTCATCCACTCACGCAGGTTGTGCGTGAGGTGGCCGCTGCCGATCACGAGCACGCCCTCGTCGCGCAGCGCGGCGAGCGCCGCGCCCAGCGCCAGCGCATCACCTGCCGGGCGCCGCGACTGGATGGACACCGGCACGACCGGGATGTCCGCGCCAGGGTAGAGGTGCCGCAGCGGCACCCACGCGCCGTGATCCAGGCCGCGATCGGGGTCGAGCGTCACGGGCAGGCCCGCGGCAGCCAGTCGCTGTGCCACGGCGCTTGCCAGCCGTGGCGCGCCGCGCGCCGGGTAGGTGATGCGGTAGAGCTCGTCGGGAAACCCTCCGAAGTCGTGCACCGTGGCGGGCGCCTCGGCCGCGCCCACGCGGGCCGCGGCGGACTCCCAGTGGGCCGAGGCCACCACGATCGCACTGGGCCTGGGCAACTGCTCGCCCAGTGCCCGCCACAGCCGGCTCGCCCGCGTGTCGAGCACCGCGTGCATGGGCGAGCCGTGCGAGACGAAGAGTGTGGGCAGGCTCATGGGAGGAGGTACGCGCGGCGGGAGGGGCTCGAGCGTCACTTGAGCAGGTGCTCTTCCTTGAGCGCACGCTGCACCCCGGCGCGGGCCTGCATGCGCTGCATGAAGGCCGTGAGCGCCGGCCACTGCGCGATGTCGATCGCGGTCCACTGGCCCCAGCTGAGTACGGTGTACAGGTAGCCGTCGGCGACGCTGAACTCGCCCATCAGGTAGTCCTTCCCGGCGAGCTGCTCGGCGATGTAGTCGAGTCGCTTGCCGATCTGCGCGCGCGCCGCGGCCTTCGCGTCCTCGGTGGCGTCGGCCTTGAACAGTGGCGAGAACTGCTTGTGCACTTCCGTCGAGATGAAGTTCAGCCAGGACTGCAGCTGGTAGCGCGGCAGCGTGCCGTTGGGCGGCGCGAGCCTGGCTGCCGGCGCCTGGTCGGCGATGTATTGCACGATCGCCGGCCCCTCGGTGAGCAGGGTGCCGTCGGCCAGGCGCAGCGCCGGCACGTAGCCCTTGGGGTTGATGGCGTAGAAGTCGCCCTCGTGCTGCGCGGTGTGGTCCTTGAGGTTGACCTTCTCGAGCGTGTAGTCGAGGCCGGACTCGGCCAGCGCGATGTGTGGCGACAGCGAGCAGGCGGCGGGCGAGTAGTACAGCTTCATGGCGGTCCTCCGGGGCAGATGTTGGGTTCAGGCGCGGGCAAGCGTGGGCCGCGGGGTGGATGTGCGGCTCAGAGCGTAGGCCCCGTCGCCGAGCAGAGCCTGCACCAGGGCAGCCACGGCCAGGAAGGCCGGATATTCCCAGCCGCCGCCCTGGCCGCTGAACACCCAGCCGTTGCCTGCGTGGGCCCAGGTTGCACCGAGCAGGAAGGGCAGCAGGGCGAGCGCGACCCAGCGGGTCTGCACGCCCAGGATCAGCAGCACGCCCCCCACCAGTTCCACGGCGAAGGTCAGGTAGCCCAGGGCGGGCGGCAGGCCCAGGGACCCGAAGAACGCCGCCGTGCCGGGCAGCGTAAAGACAAACAGCTTGAGCAGGGCGTGAGCCACCGCCATGGTGCCCAGGGCCAGGCGCAGGACGAGGGTGGCATACGGGGCGGTGCCGAGTTCGATCGGGGAATAGGGGGTGGTCGTGGCGTTCATGGTGATCTCCGGGATGGCGCGGGCCGCTTGGTGCGGCGGGGAGTGCACTGTATTGGCCCACGGATATCGGATAAAGCGTCACTTGATGAATTGATCGTCCCGAAAAATGCAAGAATGCCGCCATGGATCGACTGGCCGCCATGCAGGGTTTCGTTCGCGTCGTCGAGCACGGCAGCTTCGTGCGTGCCGCGGAGCGTCTGGGCTGGTCGACCAGCAGCCTGTCGCGGCTGGTCGGGGAACTTGAGGCCCACCTCGGCGCGCGCCTGCTCCAGCGCACCACGCGGCGCTTGTCGCTGACCGACGCGGGCCAGGCCTACTTCGAGCGTTGCGTGCAACTGCTCGCCGATCTCGACGAGGCCGAAGCGCTGGCCGGAGCCAGCGCCGTTCGGCCGCGGGGCACGCTGCGCCTGACCTGCTCCTACAACATGGGGATACACCGGCTCGCGCCCGCCATCGCGCGCTTCGTGGCGCGCTACCCCGAGGTGCGCTTCGATGTCTCGGTCGCTGACCGCGTGGTCGACCTGATCGAGGAGGGCTACGACCTCGCGGTGCGGGTGGGCGGGGCGGGGTCGGACCAATTGGTGGCCCGGCCCCTGGGGCGAGTACAGCTCTGGCTTGCCGCCGCGCCCGCCTACCTGGCGGCGCGCGGACGGCCGCGCACGCCCGAGGAACTGGCCGATCACGTGCTGCTGAGTTACGCCCACTCGCCCCAGCCGCGCCTCTGGCGGTTGGTGGGGCCGCAAGGCGAGGTGCGCGAGGTGGCGGTGCGCGGCCCGCTGCATGCCAACAGCGGGGAGGTGCTGGTCGCTGCCGCGGCGGCGGGGCTGGGGGTGGGCTACGAGCCCGACTTCATGGTCAGGCCGCTGGTCGCCACGGGCGCCCTGGAGCGGGTGCTGCCTGCGTGGAGCGGTCATGCCCTGGACATCCTCGCCGTGTATCCCTCGCGAAGACACCTCTCGGCCAAGGTCCGGCTGTTCGTCGAGCACCTGCAGGCTGAATTCGCCGCTGACGCGCTGCACCAATAGGGAAGCCCCTCTAGGCCGTTCGACGCCCGGCCGTTGACGCGGCTCAAGCACTCCGAAATAGTACGACCGTTCGTCTTTTTTTGGCTCGATCCTTGCAGTGACCCGCGCCTTGAGACCCTCCACCCTCGCCGTCGTGCCCGTCCCGGTCGCACCCGCGCTACGCCTGCGCAAGGGCGAGGCCACGCGCGCCGCGATCCTCGAGGCGGCGCTGGGCATCGCGCGCCGCGAGGGTCTGGAGGGCCTGACCATTGGCGTGCTGGCCGAGCAGGCCGGAATGAGCAAGAGCGGTGCCTTCGCGCACTTCGGTTCGCGCGAGGAGCTGCAGCTCGCGGTGCTCAAGGCCTACGCCGAGCGCTTCGTCGACGAGGTGCTGCGCCCTGCGGTGGCCCGGCCCCGTGGCCTGGCGCGTCTGACCGCGATGCTCGACAACTGGTTTGCCTACCTGGGCGGCGAGCTCGAGCAGGGCTGTCTGATGATTTCCGGCGCGAGCGAGTACGACGACCGTCCCGGCCCCCTGCGCGACGAGATGGTGCGCATCGTGCGCGGCTGGAGCGCGGAGCTGCTGCGCGCCATCGACGCCGCCAAGGACACCGGCGAACTCGCTGCCGACACCGATTCCGAGCAACTGGCCTTCGAGATCCACGGCCTGGTGCTGGTCACCCACCAGCAGGCCCGCCTGCTGCGCTCGGGCGACAGCCTCGCGCGCGCGCGCTCGGGGCTGGCTCGACTGCTCGCCTCCGCCGCGTCGGCCCCGCCGCCCGCGCGAGCGACTACCCACAAGCGCCCCGCCGAGTCCAAGAGGGCGCCTTCCCCCTCCCACGCGTCGAAGTAAGGAGTACGCCATGCCTGTCTACAACCCGCCCCTGCGCGACCAGCAATTCGTGATCCACGAACTGCTCGGTGCGGTCGACCAGCTCAAGACCATGCCCGCCTACGCCGACATCGACGCCGACACGGTCAACGCCGTGGTCGAGGAGTCGGGCAAGTTCTGCGCCGAGGTGCTCCAGCCGATCAACCGCTCCGGCGACGAGGAAGGCTGCCACTTTGACCCGGTGGCGCGCACCGTCAAGGCGCCGGCCGGTTTCAAGGAGGCGTTCGACCAGTTCCGCGAGGCGGGCTGGCAGGGTCTGGCGGCCGATCCGCACTACGGTGGCCAGGGCCTGCCCCACCTGCTGCAGATCGCCTTCTACGAGATGCAGTACTCGACCAACCAGGCCTGGGCCATGTATCCGGGCCTGACCATCGGCGCCTACGAGTGCCTGCACGCGCACGCCGCGCAGCCGCTGAAGGATCTGTTCCTGCCCAAGCTCGTGTCGGGGCAGTGGACCGGGACCATGTGCCTGACCGAGCCGCATTGCGGCACCGACCTGGGCATGCTGCGCAGCAAGGCCGAGCCCCAGGCCGACGGCAGCTTCAAGCTCACGGGCGAGAAGATCTTCATCTCGTCGGGCGAGCACGACCTGGCCGAGAACATCGTGCACCTGGTGCTCGCGCGCCTGCCCGATGCGCCGGCCGGCACCAAGGGGATCTCGCTGTTCGTCGTGCCCAAGTTCCTGCCCGTGGGCGAGGGCGCGGCGGCCACCGTGGGCGAGCGCAATCCCATCTACTGCGGCGGGATCGAGCACAAGATGGGGATCCACGCCAACGCCACCTGCCAGATGGTGCTCGAGGGCGCGCGTGGCTGGCTGGTGGGCGAGCCCAACAAGGGCCTGGCCGCCATGTTCGTGATGATGAACGGCGCGCGCCTGGGCGTGGGCGTGCAGGGGCTGGGACTGACCGAGGTGGCCTACCAGAACGCGGTGGCCTACGCGCGTGACCGCATCCAGGGCCGGGCGCTGACCGGCCCGGCCGCGCCCGAAAAGCAGGCCGATCCGATCATCGTGCACCCCGACGTGCGCCGCATGCTGCTCACCGCGCGCGCCTGGGCCGAGGGCGGCCGCGCCTTCAGCTACTGGGTGGCGCTGATGGCCGACCAGCAACTGCACGGGGCCACCCACGAGGACCGCAAGTTCGGCGCCGACATGATGGCGCTCATGACCCCGATCGTGAAGGCCTTCCTCACCGACAACGGCTACCAGGCCGCCACCGAGTGCCAGCAGGTGTTCGGCGGCCACGGCTACATCCGCGGCTGGGGCATGGAGCAGTTCGTGCGCGATGCGCGCATCAACATGATCTACGAGGGCACCAACACCATCCAGTCGCTCGACCTGCTGGGCCGCAAGGTGCTGATGGACAACGGCGCCCGCCTCAAGCAGTTCGGTGCCATGGTGCGCGCTTTCATCGAGGCCAACGACACGCGGGTGGACATGAACGAGTTCATCTCGCCCCTGGCCGACCTGGGTGACAAGGTCACCAAGCTCACCACCGAGATCGGCATGAAGGCCTTCGGCAACCCCAACGAGGCGGGCGGCGCGGCAGTGGACTACCTGCGCGTGATCGGCCACCTGGTGTTCGCCTACTTCTGGGCCCGCATGGCGCGCATCGCACTCGACCGCATCAAGGCCGATGGCGCGGCGGTCGATCCGTTCTACACGGCCAAGCTGCACACCGCGCGCTTCTACTTCAGCAAGCTGCTGCCCGAGACCGCGATGCGCATCCGCACGGCGCGTGCCGGCGTCAAGTCGCTGGTGGAGATGCCCGCCGAGATGTTCTGAGCGTTGCCACTTGCCCGGGGCGGCCGCCCCGGGCAAGGGCCAGCAAGATACCCACCGAATCACCCCTGGAGAGTCCATGAGCAACTTCATCGTCCGCAAGGTCGCGGTGCTGGGCGCCGGCGTGATGGGCGCGCAGATCGCCGCCCATTGCGTCAACGCCAAGGTGCCGGTCGTGCTGTTCGACCTGCCCGCCAAGGAAGGCCCCAAGAACGGCATCGTTCTCAAGGCCATAGAGAACCTCAAGAAGCTCAACCCGGCGCCGCTGGGCGACAAGGCCGACGCGCAGTACATCGAGGCCGCGAACTACGAGGACGACCTTGCCAAGCTGGCCGACTGCGACCTGATCATCGAGGCCATCGCCGAGCGCATGGACTGGAAGCACGACCTGTACCGCAAGGTCGGCGGGCACGTCGCGCCGCACGCGATCTTCGCCTCGAACACCTCGGGCCTGCCGATCGAGAAGCTGGCCGAGGTCATGGACGCCGGCCTGAAGGCGCGCTTCTGCGGCGTGCACTTCTTCAACCCGCCGCGCTACATGCACCTGGTGGAGCTCATCCCCACGCCGGCGACCGAGCCGTCCATCATGGACAAGCTCGAGACCTTCCTGACCAGCACGCTGGGCAAGGGCGTGGTGCGGGCCAAGGACACGCCCAACTTCATCGCCAACCGCGTGGGCATCTTCGGCATGCTCGCCACCTTCAAGGAGGCGGCGAAGTACGGCCTGGGCTACGACGTGGTCGACGACCTGACGGGCAGCAAGCTCGGCCGCGCCAAGAGCGCGACCTTCCGCACCGCCGACGTGGTGGGTCTGGACACCATGGCGCACGTGATCAAGACCATGCGCGACACCCTGCCCGCCGCCATCGACCCCTTCGCCGAGCACTTCGCCACTCCGGCCGTGCTCGAGAAGCTGGTGGCCGCCGGCGCGCTGGGCCAGAAGTCCAAGGCCGGCTTCTACAAGAAGGACGGCAAGGCGATCAAGGTGATCAACCCGGCCACGGGCGAGTACGTGGACTCGGGCGCCAAGGCCGACGACATCATCGCCCGCATCCTCAAGAAGAAGGATCCGGCCGAGCGCCTCAAGCTGCTGCGCGAGACCGACCATCCCCAGGCCAAGTTCCTGTGGGCCATCTTCCGCGACGCGTTCCACTACATCGCGGTGCATCTCGAGACCATCGCCGACACGGCGCGCGAAGTCGACTTCGCGCTGCGCTGGGGCTTCGGCTGGAGCACCGGCCCGTTCGAGACCTGGCAAGCCGCCGGCTGGAAGCAGGTGGCCGAGTGGGTCAAGGCCGACATAGACGCTGGCGAGGCCCTGTCCAAGGCGCCGCTGCCCGCCTGGGTGTTCAGCGGCCCGGTGGCCGAGCGCGGCGGCGTGCACATGCCCGAGGGCTCGTGGTCGCCGCGCCAGGGCAAGTTCGTGCCGCGCTCCGACCTGCCGGTCTATGCCAGGCAGATCTTCCGCGCGCCGCTGGCGGGCGAGAACGCGCCCACCGGCCACAGCGGCGGCACCACGGTGTTCGAGGACGAGGCCGTGCGCCTGTGGACCGCGGCGCAGCAGCCCGACGTGCTGGTCATCTCGCTCAAGACCAAGATGCACACCATCGGCCCGGGCGTGGTGGCCGGGCTGCTCAAGGCGATCGAGCTCGCCGAGCAGCAGTACAAGGGCCTGGTGATCTGGTCGCCCGACGAGCCGTTCTCGGCCGGTGCCGACCTCGCGGCCATGCTGCCGGTGTTCATGTCGGGCGGCGTCAAGGCGATCGGCGAGGAAGAGAAGAAGCTGCAGGACGCGCTGATGCGCCTGAAGTACGCGCAGGTCCCGGTGGTCGCGGCGGTGAGCGGCCTGGCACTGGGCGGCGGCTGCGAACTGCTGCTGCACTCGGCCAAGCGCGTGGCCAGCCTCGAGAGCTACATCGGCCTGGTGGAAGTGGGCGTGGGCCTGCTGCCGGGCGCGGGCGGCCTCAAGGAGGGCGCGATCCGCGCCGGTCTCGCGGCCCAGGCCGCGGGCAGCAACAACGTGCTGGCCTACCTCACGGGCTGGTTCACCAATGCCGCCATGGCCAACGTTGCCAAGTCGGCGCTCGAGGCCCGCGCGATGGGCTGGCTCACCGCGGGCGACGTGATCGTGTTCAACGGCTACGAACTGCTGTGGACCGCACTCAAGGAGGCCGCGGCCATGGCCGACGCCGGCTACCGCCCGCCCATGAAGCTCAAGGGCGTGCCGGTGGCGGGGCGCTCGGGCCTGGCGACGATCAAGGTGCAGCTGGTGGGCATGCGTGACGGTGGCTTCATCAGTGCGCACGACTACTTCATCGCCAGCCGCATCGCCGAGGTGATGTGCGGCGGCGACGTCGAAGCCGGCAGCCTGGTCGACGAGCAGTGGCTGCTCGACCTCGAGCGCAAGTACTTCATGGAGCTGGTCAACCACCCCAAGAGCCAGGAACGGATGATGGGGATGATGCAGACCGGCAAGCCGGTGCGTAACTGACGCGTGATCCGCGCGTAACCCACCCGGATCACACTCTGGAGAACCACATGAGCAAGCAAATCCAGGACGCCTACATCGTGGCGGCCACGCGCACCCCGATCGGCAAGGCGCCCAAGGGCGCGCTGAAGAACCAGCGCCCCGACGACCTGCTGGTGCACGCCATCAAGGGCGCGCTGGCACAGGTGCCCAGCCTCGATCCCAAGGCGATCGAGGACGCCATCATCGGCTGCGCCATGCCCGAGGGCGAGCAGGGCCTCAACTTCGCGCGCATCTCGGTGCTGCTGGCGGGCCTGCCCAACACCGTGGGCGGCGTGACCATCAACCGCTTCTGCTCGTCGGGGCTGAACGCGGTGGCCATGGCGGCCGACCGCATCCGCGTGGGCGAGGCCGACGTGATGATCGCGGGTGGCGCCGAGTCGATGAGCATGGTGCCCATGAGCGGCAACAAGCCGAGCTTCAACCCCGAGGTCTTTGCCCGCGACGAGAACGTCGGCATCGCCTACGGCATGGGCCTGACCGCCGAGAAAGTGGCGCAGCAGTGGAAGGTGAGCCGCGAGGCGCAGGACGCCTTCGCGCTCGAGTCGCACCGCCGCGCCATCCTCGCCCAGCAGGCGGGCGAGTTCACCGGCGAGATCACGCCCTACGAGGTGGTCGAGCGCTTTCCGCGGCTGGGCAGCGGCGAGATCGAGATCAAGC
The DNA here is from genome assembly GCA_035454085.1 of Burkholderiaceae bacterium. Classification (GTDB taxonomy): domain Bacteria; phylum Pseudomonadota; class Gammaproteobacteria; order Burkholderiales; family Burkholderiaceae_F; genus DAOTEJ01. The sequence goes on from DAOTEJ010000006.1 coordinate 48,437, forward strand.
GCCGCACCCTGGCGCTCGACGAAGGCCCGCGCGCCGAGACCACGCTGGAGGCCCTGGCCAAGCTGCGCGCCGTGTTCGCGGCGCAGGGCAGCGTCACCGCCGGCAACAGCTCGCAGATGAGCGACGGCGCGGGTGCGCTGATCCTGGTCAGCGAGCGCGCGCTCAAGCAGTTCAACCTCACCCCGCTGGCGCGCTTCGTGAGCTTCGCGGTCAAGGGCGTGCCGCCCGAGATCATGGGCATCGGCCCCAAGGAAGCCATTCCCGCGGCGCTCAAGGCCGCCGGCCTAAAGCAGCAGGACATGGGCTGGATCGAGCTCAACGAGGCCTTTGCCGCGCAGTCGCTGGCGGTGATCAACGACCTGGGGCTGGACACGAGCGTCGTCAACCCCATGGGCGGGGCGATTGCGCTGGGCCACCCGCTCGGCGCCACCGGCGCGATCCGTTCGGCCACGGTGGTCCACGCCCTGCAGCGGCGCAAGCTCAAGTACGGCATGGTGACCATGTGCATCGGCACGGGCATGGGCGCCGCCGGCATCTTCGAGCGCGTCTAGGCGGCTCCGCGCGCGTGCCGCCGGACTTGCGAAGGGGCGCCGTGGCGCCCTTTCGCTTGCAGGCGCGGCGCGGGTGCCAACCCCACTTTCGAAGCGGCCGCACGCGTCTGCGCGCCCACTCACGAGGAAGCCCATGAGCATCAAGACCGAGACCCGCGAGGGCGTCTGCCGCATCGAGATCGCCCGCCCCGAGAAGAAGAACGCGCTGTCGATGGCGATGTACGCAGCCATGGCCGAGGCCATCGCCGCCGCGCACGAGGACGGCGCCGTGCGGGCGCTGGTGATCCACGGCCAGCCCGACGTGTTCACCGCCGGCAACGACATCGAGGACTTCATGAAGCATCCGCCCACCGGGCCGGATGCGCCCGTGTTCCGCTTCATGATGGCGCTGGGCATGGCCGAGAAGCCGGTGATCGCCGCGGTCAACGGTCCGGCGGTGGGCATCGGCACGACCCTGCTCTACCACTGCGACCTGGCCTACTGCGGTGCGCATGCGATGTTCTCGATGCCCTTCGTGGCGCTGGGCCTGTGCCCGGAGTTCGGGTCCTCGCTGCTCGCGCCCCTGTCGGCCGGGTATCGCAAGGCGGCCGAGAAGATCCTGCTGTCCGAGCCGATCAGCCCCGACGAGGCGATCGAGATGCGCCTGGTCAATCAGGTGCTCGACGACGACAAGGTGCTCGAGCACGCGATGGCGCAGGCCGCGCGCTTCAACCGCCTGCCTCCCGCCGCGGTGCGCGAGTCCAAGCGGCTCATGCGCCTGCCGCTCAAGCCCATGCTCGAGAAGCTGATCGAGGAGGAGGCGCGCGCCTTTTCGCGCATGCTCGTGCGTCCCGAGGCGCGCGAGGCGTTCACCGCCTTCTTCGAGCGGCGCAAGCCCGACTGGTCGCAGTTTTCCTGAGGCCGGCGCGATGAGGCTGCGCGAAGGACTGACAGTCGAGGCGCTCAATGCCGCCGGCCAGGGGCGCCTGCCAGAACTGGTGGGCATGCGCGTCACGGGCCTGACCCAGGGCGAGCTCGAGGCGCGGCTCACGGTACGTCCGGACCTGCTGGCGCCCAACGGCTTCCTGCATGCGGCCACCGTGATCGCCCTGGCCGACACCGCCTGCGGCTATGCCTGCATGAGCCACCTGCCCGAGGGCGCGGCGAACTTCACCACCCTCGAACTCAAGTGCAACTTCCCGGGCACCGCCACCGAGGGTGAATTGCGCGTGGTGGCGAGTGCGGCGCACCTGGGGCGCAGCACCCAGGTGTGGGACGCCACCGTCTACGACGAGGCCGACCGCACCCTCGCGCTGTTCCGTTGCACGCAGATGGTGCTCCATCCCCGCCGCTAGCCATGTGGCTGCACGCCGCCACCCTCGTACTGGGCCCCGTGATCCTGCCGCAGGCGCGGCGGGCGCGGGCCACCGCGCTCGACCTGCCCGAGGCCGAGGGGCCGCGACGCGGGGTGGAAGGCCACGGTCCGATCCGCCTGCGCGTCGTGCTGGTGGGTGACTCGAGCGCGGCCGGGGTCGGCGTGGACACGCAGGACCAGGCTGTGGCGGTGCCCCTGGCCCGCGCCCTCGGGCGCCGTCTGGGCGGCGCCGTGGCCTGGCAGCTGGTGGCGCGCACCGGCCTGACCTCGCCCCAGGCGCTGGAGTTGCTGCGCACCACCGCGCTGGCGCCGGCCCACGTCGGCGTGACCATGCTGGGCGTCAACGACATCACCAAGAGCGTGCCGCTGCGCTACGCCTTGCGCGCGCGCGCGGCGATCGGCGCGCACCTGGCGCAGCACGCCGGGGTGCAGCGGACCTGGCTGTGTGCCTTGCCCGACATGGAGTGCTTCCCGGCGCTGCCCCAGCCCCTGGCCTGGTACGCGGGGGCGCACGCGCGCCGGGTCAACCGCGCCCAGCAGCGCTTCGTGCTGGGGCGCGCGCGCCTGGCCCACGCCGAGATGGCGGGCGTGATGGACCGGCGGCTGTTTTCGAGCGACGGATTCCACCCGGCGCAGCCGCTCTACGCGCGCATTGCCGAGCGACTGGCGCAGCACATCGCGGCCGAGGTCTCGCAGTCCGACCCCGGCCCGGTGTAGCCTGCCCCCCGGAAGACCACGCCCGGAGCAGGCATGCGCACTCCCCTCAATCGGCTGCCGGCCACCCAGCTCGCCCGCCTCCTTGCCACCGGCGAGGCCAGCGCCGAAGCCGTGACCCACTCCTTCCTCGACGCCGTGCGCGACGAGGAAGCACGAGTGCAGGCCTGGGCCTACCTCGATCCCCAGGGCGCGCTCGCCACGGCGCGCGAGCTCGACCGCGGCCGCACGCGCGGGCCGCTGCACGGCCTGCCGGTGGCGGTGAAGGACAACATCGACACCGAGGGGCTGCCCAGCGAGTACGGCTCGGCCATCTTCAAGGGCCACGTGCCGCGCGCCGATGCCGCCTGCGTGGCCGCCTTCCGCGCGGCCGGCGCCTACACCCTGGGCAAGACGGTCACCGCCGAACTGGCCAATTTCACTCCCGGCGCCACGCGCAACCCGCACCACCCGGACCACACGCCGGGCGGCTCCTCGAGCGGCTCGGCGGCCGCGGTGGCCGCGCACATGGCGCCCTGGGCGATCGGCACCCAGACCGCGGGATCGGTGATCCGCCCGGCCGCCTACTGCGGCGTGGTGGGCTTCGTGCCCACTCGCGGCCGGGTGCCGCGCGCCGGGGTCAAGGCGGTATCCGACACGCTCGACGGGGTGGGGGTGTTCGCGCGCAACGTGGCCGACGCCGCCCTGCTCGGTGCCGCCCTGTGCCTGGAGCTGCGTCTGGCCCGCGCGGTCGAGGACCCGGTGGCGCCGATCCTGGCCCTGACCGCCACGCCCTGGGCCGAGCAGCTCTCACCCGTGCTGCACTCGGCGCTCGAGCGCACCGGGCGCCTGGCGGCCCAGCATGGCGCCGGAGTGCGCCGGCCGGTGTGGCAAGAGGCCGCGCCGCCGTCCTTCGAGCGCCTGGCCGAGGCCCAGCGTGTGGTCCAGACCTACGAGACCGCGCGCGCCCTGGGCCCGGAATTCGACTACCGCCGCGCCGAGCTCTCGGGCCGGCTCGCGACCCTCATCGAGGAGGGCCGCGGCATTGCGGCGGCGGACTACCTGGCCGCGCTGCAACTCGGGCGCGAGTGCGCGCTGGCGATCGACAAGCTGATGGGCGACGCCGACGCGATTCTTGCGCCGGCCGCACCCGGCGAGGCGCCGGCCGGGCTCGCCTCGACTGGAGACCCGATCTTCAACCGCGCCTGGCACCTGCTGGGCGCGCCGCAGATCTGCGTGCCGCTTCCCAGCGCCTACGCGCGCGGGCCGGCGGGGCTGCCGCTGGCGGTGCAATTGGTGGGCCGGCCGGGCGAGGATGCGCGCCTGCTGGCCAGCGCGGCCTGGCTCGAGGCCACGCTCGCCGAGTTCTGAAGCCTGTAAGCCGGGCCGGGGATGGGCGCGCCGCGCGCACGGCCGCGCGCGACCGGCGCCGGGCCCGCGCAGCCCTTCAGTCCGTCTCGCCCTCGGCCAGCTCGGGCGGCAGCGGCATGGGCTGGCCGGAGGCATCGATTGCCACGTAGACCAGTTCGGCCTCGGTGACCTTGACCGCCTTGGCGCGGCCGTCGACGCGGCGCTCGGCGTAGACCTCCACGTCGACCACGATCGAGCTGCGCCCGGTGCGCAGCACGCGTGCGTAGAACGACACGAGGTCGCCCACCGACACGGGCTGCTTGAACACGAAGTTGGTCACCGCCACGGTGGCCACGCGCCCGCGCGCCCGGCGGTGCGCCGGCACCGAGCCGGCGATGTCGACCTGCGACATGATCCAGCCGCCGAACACGTCGCCGTAGGCGTTGGAGTCGGCGGGCATGGGTACCACGCGCAGCGCGGGCGCCTCGTCTGGCAGCCGGGTGGGAGTCGTCATGGATTCCGTCCTCAGGTGCGGCGCGCGAGTGCGGCGCGCGCCATGTTGTCGACCAGGCCGGGCGCGAACATCTTCAGCCACAGGCCGAGCCGCGCCTTGCGTGTCATCACCAGCTCGCGCCGCCGCGCGCGCATCGCCTGCACGATCTGGCGCGCGCACTCGGCCACCGGCATGGCGTCGGCTTCGTCGAGGCCCGACACGCCGGCCTGCTCTCCGTCGCCGCGCCAGCCGTGGCGGCGGATCTCGGTGGCGACCACCCCCGGGTACACCACGGTGACGGCGACGCCGCTTTCTGCCGCCTCGATGCGCAACGCCTCGAGGAAGCCGGTCTGGGCGAACTTGCTCATGCAGTAGGTGGTGCGGCCGGGCACCCCGGTGCGCCCGGCGAGGCTCGAGACCCCGACCACCAGGCCGCGGCTGGCCTTGAGCGCGCCCCAGGCGTGGCGCACGCAGGACACGGTGCCCAGCGCGTTGATGCGCAACAGGCGTTCGAAGGTGGTGAAGTCGGTGATCTCGTCGAAGCGCGCATGCATCGACACGCCGGCGTTGGCCACCAGCACGTCGATGGCGTCGTAGCGCTCGAGGGTTCGCGCCATCAGGCGGGCGCAATCCTCGTCGCGCGTGACGTCGGTGACCAGGGCGAGGGCCTCGGCCCCGGCGGCGCGGCATTGGTCGGCCACCGCCTCGAGGCGCCCGGCATGGCGCGCGGCGAGGGCAAGCCGCGCACCTGTGCTGGCGAGCTGGCGGGCGAGTTCGGCGCCGATGCCGTCGCTCGCGCCGGTGATGACCACGACCTTGCCGGAGAAGTCCATGGGCTTTGGCGATAATGCGAGGGTGAAGAGCTTACCCGCCATGCGCACCCGCGCGCCGCGCGCCTGCTGAGGCCCGGCGATGCGCTGGTCCACCCCCTCCGAGGCCGCCCCCGCGGCGCGCCGTCCCGGCCGTTCCGACTGGGCCACGCTCAGGACCCTGCTGCCCTACCTGTGGGCCTACAAGGGCCGGGTGCTGGTGGCGCTGGCCTGCCTGATCGCGGCCAAGTTCGCCACCGTGGGCGTGCCCATCGTTCTCAAGCATCTGGTCGACGCCATGGTGCCGGCGCGAGGAGCGAGCGTCACCGAGCTGCTGGTGGCGGTGCCGCTCGCCCTGATCCTGGCCTACGGCCTGCTGCGTCTGGCGAGCTCCGCCTTCACCGAGCTGCGCGAGTTCTTCTTCGTGAAGGTGACCCAGTCGGCGGTGCGCACCATCGCGCTGCAGACCTTCCGCCACCTGCTGTCGCTGTCGCTGCGCTTCCACCTCGAGCGGCGCACCGGCGCCGTGACCCGCGAGATCGACCACGGCATCCGGGGCATAGGCTCGCTCGTGAGCTTCACGCTCTACTCGATCCTGCCCACGCTGATCGAGCTGGGGCTGGTGCTGGGCTACCTGGCGCTCAACTACGACCCGTGGTTCGCGGTGATCATCGTCGTGAGCCTCACCGTGTACATCAGCTTCACGGTGGTGGTGACCAACTGGCGCACCCAGCTGCGTCGCCGCTGGAACGAGCTCGAGAGCAGGGCGCAGTCGCGGGCGGTGGACTCGCTGCTCAACTTCGAGACCGTGAAGTACTTCGGCAACGAGTCCTACGAGGCGGGCCGCTACGACGAGACCCTGGCCAAGAGCCAGGCCACGGCGGTCAAGTCGCAGCAGTCGCTCAACCTGCTCAACACCGGGCAGCAGGTGATCATCGCCCTGGGCCTGACCCTCATGCTGTGGCGTGCCGCGGTGGGCGTGGCCGATGGGCGCATGACGGTGGGCGACCTGGTGCTGGTCAACGCCTTCATGATCCAGCTCTACATCCCGCTCAACTTTCTGGGCGTGATCTACCGCGAGATCAAGCAGAGCCTGGCCGACCTCGACCGCCTGTTCACCCTGCTGGAGCAGAACCGAGAAGTGGCCGACGCGCCCGATGCCATGCCCTTGCGGCTGGCCGGCGGTGAGGTGCGCTTCGAAGGCGTGGACTTTGCCTACGACGCGCGCCGCCAGGTGCTGCACGACGTGAGCTTCACCATCGCGCCCGGCACCACGACGGCCGTGGTGGGGGTCACGGGCTCGGGCAAGAGCACGCTCGCGCGGCTGCTCTTCCGCTTCTACGACGTGGGCGGCGGGGTGATCCGGATCGACGGGCAGGACATCCGCGCCGTGACCCAGCACTCCCTGCGCGAGGCGATCGGCATCGTTCCGCAGGACACGGTGCTGTTCAACGACACGATCGGCTACAACATCGCCTACGGGCGCCCGGGCGCCTCGCAGGCCGAGGTCGAGGCCGCCGCCCGTGCGGCGCACATCCACGACTTCGTGGCGGGACTGCCCGACGGCTACGACACCCAGGTGGGCGAGCGCGGGCTGAAGCTCTCGGGCGGCGAGAAGCAGCGCGTGGCGATCGCCCGCACCCTGCTCAAGCGGCCGGCGATCCTGGTGTTCGACGAGGCCACCAGCGCGTTGGACTCGCGCACCGAGCGCGCCATCCAGGCGGAACTCGACGAGATCGCCCGCGCCCACACCACGCTGGTGATCGCCCACCGGCTCTCGACCATCGTGGGCGCCGAGCAGATTCTGGTGATGGACGCCGGGCGCATCGTGGAGCGCGGCACCCACGCCGAACTGCTGGCGGGTGGCGGGACCTACGCGCAGATGTGGCGCATGCAAAGCCGCAACCAGGCGGCCGCGGTTGCCGTGGACGCGACGGTGGCGCATTTGGGTGAGGGCGCGACGATCGATGGCTCAATAGAATCGGCTCAGTTTCGCTGACCAAGCGCGCCGCAGCGCGCCGCCCCCATGTCGCTGACCGCTCGTTTGCTCGTCCTGCTGTTCACCTCGCTCGCTGCGTTCTCCGCGCTGGCCCAGGCGGCGCCCGCGGCACAGCCGGCTCCGGCGGCCAAGCCGGCGGAGGTGGCCAAGCCCGCGGAGGCGGCCAAGACGGCAGAGCCCGCCAAGCCCGCCGAGCCGGTGCCGCCCACCCTGCAGCGGGTGCGCGAGTCGGGCGTGCTGGTGATTGCGCACCGCGAGGCGTCGATCCCCTTCTCGTACCTGGACGGCGACAAGAAGCCCGTTGGCTACGCGCTGGAGCTGTGCCTCAAGGTGGCCGACGCGCTGCGCCGCGACCTCAAGCTGCCCAACCTGCGCGTGGAATTCGTGCCGGTGAGTTCCGCCAACCGCATTCCCGTGATCGCCCAGGGCAAGGCCGACCTCGAGTGCGGCTCGACCACCAACAACGCCGCGCGCCGCAAGGAGGTGGCCTTCGCGCCCGCGCACTACTTTGCCGGGGCGCGCCTGCTGGTGCGCAGCAACTCGGGCTTCAAGCGCCTGGCCGACCTGCGCGGCAAGCGCATCGTCACCACGCGCGGCACGACCACCGCCACCGCGCTCAAGGCGGCGGCCGAAAAGGGCATCGTCAGCGCCACCATCGTCGAGGCCAAGGACCACGACGAGTCCTTCGCGATGCTCGAGAAGGGCGAGGCCGACGCCTTCGCGATGGACGACATCCTGCTCTACAGCCAGCGCGCCAACGCCAAGGACCCGGCGCGCTGGGAGGTGGTGGGCGAGTTCATCTCGGTCGAGCCCCTGGCGATCATGCTGCGCAGGGCCGACCCCGAGTTCAAGCGCTACGTCGACGGGGTGATCTCGCGCGCCATGATCGACGGCGAGGTGCGCAAGCTCTACAGCCGCTGGTTCCTGTCGCCCATCCCGCCCAAGGGCGTGAATCTGGGCATACCCATGAGTCCCCTGCTGCGCGAGCAGATGCTCTTCCCGACCGACAAGGTGGGCGACGAGCTGGGCGGCTGAGCGCCGCTTTCCCCGGTACGCGACCCGGTTGCGCCGCCCTTCGTCCGGGGGGCTAGGCGCAGGCACGAGCTTTGCTAGACTCGATTGAGCCCCGCCGGGGTACACATACCAAGGAGACCTCCCATGAAGCTTTCGCGCATCCTGCTTGCGCTGTCGGCCGCCGGCCTGGTGTCGACGGGCGCCCTGGCCCAGGAACTGACGGGCACGCTCAAGAAGATCAAGGAAACGGGCGAGATCACGGTCGCGCACCGCGAGTCCTCGATCCCCTTCTCGTACCTCGACGACAAGCAGCAGCCCATCGGCTACTCGACCGAGCTGTGCATGAAGGTGGTCGATGCGGTGAAGGCAGAACTCAAGATGCCCAACCTCAAGGTCAAGCTCCAGCCCGTGACCTCGGCCAACCGCATTCCGCTGCTGCAAAACGGCACGATCGACATCGAGTGCGGCTCGACCACCAACTCGGTGGAGCGCCAGAAGCAGGTGTCCTTCGGGCCGACCTTCTTCGTGATCAACGTGACCGCCGCGGTCAAGAAGAGCTCGGGCATCAAGAGCCTGGCTGACCTGAACGGCAAGACCATCTCGACCACCCAGGGCACGACCGCGGTGCCGCTGCTCAAGAACTTCGAGAAGACCAAGCACGTCGAGATCAAGGAGATCTACGGCAAGGATCACGCCGAGTCGATGCAGCTGCTGGCCTCGGACCGCGTGGCCGCCTTCGTGATGGACGACGTGCTGCTCGCCGGCCAGATCGCCAACCAGCCCAATCCCGGCGACTTCATGATCATCAACGAGTCGCTGCGCACCGAGCCCTACGGCCCGATGATTCGCAAGGACGACCCGCAGTTCAAGGCCTTGGTCGACAAGACCCTGGGCGCGTTCTACCAGTCCCCGGCGATGCAGGCGCACTACGCCAAGTGGTTCACGAGCCCCATCCCCCCGAAGAACGCGAACCTGAACTTCCAGATGACGCCCGCGCTTCAGGAGGCCCTCAAGAGCCCCAACGACAAGGGCGTGTGAGCTTCGCGGCCTGAACCACTGGCGCGAGCGGGCCGGATCCGTCCTCTAGGGTCCGGCCCTTTTGATTTTCTCGAGCGATCCTGAACACCGGAGCTAAGCCATGGCTTTCAACATGGACTGGGATGTCTTCACCCAGGACGCGACCGTCGCCGACGGGCCGTGGTGGGAGTACCTGGTCGCGGGCATAGGCTGGACCCTGACCCTGTCGGCCTGCGCCTGGGTCATCGCCCTGGTGCTGGGTTCCGTGATCGGCACCCTGCGAACCACCGAACGCACCTGGGTGGTGCAACTGGGCAACGCCTGGGTCGAACTGTTTCGCAACGTCCCTCTTCTGGTGCAGATGTTCCTCTGGTACTTCGTGGTGCCGGAGTTCATTCCGCCGCTCAAGCGCTGGATGGTCGGCACCGAGCCGATCTACGCCCAGTTCATGGCGGCGGTGCTGTGCCTGGGGCTGTTCACCTCGGCGCGCATCGCCGAGCAGGTGCGTGCCGGCATCCAGTCGCTGCCGCGCGGCCAGCGCTATGCCGGTCTCGCCGTGGGGCTCACGCAGGCGCAGACCTACCGCTACGTGCTCCTGCCCATGGCCTTCCGGATCATCATCCCGCCGCTCACCAGCGAGACGATGAACCTCATCAAGAATTCCTCGATCGCCCTGACCATCGGCCTGGCGGAACTGACCTTCCGCTCGCGCGAGATGGGTGAACTCACCTTCCAGTTCTTCCCGGCCTTCGCGGCGGCCACCGTGGTCTACATCGTGATCGCGATGAGCGCCAACCGCATCATGGCCTTCATCGAACGTCGCGTTGCGGTGCCCGGCTACATCGCCGGCGGCGGCAAGTGAGGGGCGCGCGATGAACTTCGACCTCGGCGTCATCCAGGCCGCCCTGCCCTACCTCTGGAAGGGCATGCAGTACACGCTCGAGCTGACCGTGATCGCCACGCTCGGAGGCCTGTTCTTCGGCACCCTGCTGGCGCTGGCGCGGCTTTCCAGCATCAAGCCGCTGTCTCTGGTGGCCACCGGCTACATCAACCTGATGCGCTCGATCCCGCTGGTGCTCGTGCTCTTCTGGTTCTTCTTCCTGATGCCGGTGGTGATCCAGTCGCTGACCGGCGCGGAACGGCCGCCCTTCATCGGGCCGGACCGCACCGCGATCATCACCTTCATCATGTTCGAGGCGGCCTACTTCGCCGAGATCATGCGCGCGGGCATCCAGTCGATCTCGCGCGGTCAGGTCAACGCCGCCTATGCGCTGGGCCTCAACTACCGGCAGTCGATGACCCACATCATCCTGCCGCAGGCCTTCCGCAACATGCTGCCGGTGCTGCTCACGCAGACCATCATCCTGTTCCAGGACACCTCGCTGGTGTACGTCATCTCGGGCACCGATTTTCTTGGCGCCACTTCCAAGATCGCGCAGCGCGACAGCCGCCTGGTCGAGATGTACACCTTCGCCGCCGTCGTCTACTTCGTGATCTCCTTCTCGCTGTCGCTGCTCGTCAAGCGGCTGCAGAAGAAGATCGCCATCATTCGTTGAGGACCGCCATGCCGATGATCGACATCAAGAACGTGAGCAAGTGGTACGGCAGCTTCCAGGTGCTGACCAACTGCACGACCAGCGTGGAAAAGGGCGAGGTGGTCGTGGTGTGCGGGCCGTCGGGCTCGGGCAAGTCCACCCTGATCAAGTGCGTCAACGCGCTCGAGCCCTTCCAGCAGGGAGAGATCTCCGTCAACGGCACCGGCGTGGGCGATCCCAAGACCGACCTGCCCAAGTTGCGCGCGCACGTGGGCATGGTCTTCCAGCACTTCGAGTTGTTCCCGCACCTGTCGATCACCGAGAACCTGACGCTGGCCCAGATCAAGGTGCTCGGACGCGGCCGCGACGAGGCCAACGAGCGCGGCGTCAAGCTGCTCGACCGGGTGGGGCTCAAGTCGCAGGCGGCCAAGTTCCCGGGTCAGCTCTCGGGCGGGCAGCAGCAGCGCGTGGCCATCGCGCGCGCGCTGGCCATGGATCCGATCTGCATGCTGTTCGACGAGCCGACCTCGGCGCTCG
>DAOTEJ010000007.1:0-46203 GCA_035454085.1 Burkholderiaceae bacterium
GTTAGATTTGCGTCTGCAAATCAGGGCCCTGCGTCGACGGTGGGAGTTGGTGGGTGGTACAGGGTTCGAACCTGTGACCCCTGCCGTGTGAAGGCAGTGCTCTACCGCTGAGCTAACCACCCGATGCGGAGGGCCGAATTGTACACAAACCCGGAGTCACCCCGCCGCCACGAACCTCGGGAAACCACCCCATGAACCTCGCCAGTACCCTGCTGCGCACGGCGCGCCGCCTGCCGGATCACGCGGCGGTGATCGAGCCCGGTTGCGCGCGCCACAGCTACGCACAGCTTGCCGATCGTGCCGCGCGCCTCGCCGGCGCGCTCGCGGCCCTGGGCCTGGCACCCGGCGATCGCGTGGCGCTGGTGATGAAGAACAACGCCTTCTACGTGGAGCTGCTCTATGCCTGCTGGTGGGCCGGACTGGCCGCGGTGCCGGTGAACGCCAAGCTGCACCCCAAGGAGCTCGCGTACATCTTCGACGACGCCGCCGTGCGCGCCGCGTTCGTGACCAACGAGATCGACACCACGGCGATCGCCGCTGCGCGTAGCGGCGGCGGCTGCGAGTTCTTCGACGTCGACGGCCCCGGCTACGCGCGCCTGCTGCGCGCCGAACCTCGGCCCCTGCACGCGGCCGCACCCACCGAACTCGCCTGGCTCTTCTACACCAGTGGCACGACCGGCCAGCCCAAGGGCGTGATGCTCACGCACCGCAACCTGATGGCCATGAGCCTCAACTACCTGGCCGACGTCGAGCACGCGGCGCCGGGCGAGACCCTGCTGCACGCCGCACCCATGTCGCATGGCTCGGGCCTGTACATCCTGCCCAACATTGCTGCGGGCGCCACGCAACTGGTGCCCGCCAGCCGCGGCTTCGAAGAGGCCGAGATCGACGAGCTCCTCGCCCTGCGCCAGGGCGTGAAGTTCTTCGCCGCCCCGACCATGGTGATGCGCCTGGCCGCACACCTGCGCGGCGACGCCCGCGGGCTCAAGACCATTGTCTATGGCGGCGGCCCGATGTACGTAGCCGACTGCCTGCGCGCGCTCGAGGTCTTCGGGCCGCGGCTCACGCAGATCTACGGCCAGGGCGAGAGCCCCATGACGATCACCGTGCTGCCACCCGCGGAGCACCAGGGCGAGGACCCAGGGCGGCTCGCGCGGCTGGGCTCGGTGGGGCGTGCCCAGACGGGCGTCGAGCTCGCCGTGCTCGATAGGCGCGCCCAGCCTCTGCCCATCGGGGAAACCGGCGAGGTCTGCGTGCGTGGCGACACGGTGATGGCCGGCTACCTCAATCGGCCCGAAGCCACGGCGCAGACGCTGGCCAACGGCTGGCTGCACACGGGCGACCTGGGTCGGTTGGACGAGGCGGGCTACCTCACGCTGGTGGACCGCAGCAAGGACCTCATCATCTCGGGCGGCTCGAACATCTACCCGCGCGAGGTCGAGGAGGCCCTGCTGCGTCACCCCGCCGTGGCCGAGGTCGCGGTGATCGGTGTGCCCGACGCCGAGTGGGGCGAGTCGGTGCTGGCGGTGGTGGTGCCGCGCCCAGGTCGGCCACTCGCCGCGGACGAGCTCGATCACTTTCTGCTCGGCGAACTGGCGCGCTTCAAGCGGCCGCGCCACTACCAGTTCGTCGGCGAGCTGCCCAAGAACGCCACCGGTAAGGTGCTCAAGCGCGAACTGCGCGGGCCTGACGGCACGCGCTGAGCCGGATCAGGCGTCGAGCAGCGCAAGCAGAGTCAGGCGCAGCTTGGCCGCGCTCACCGGCTTGGTGAGCAGCGGCAGGCGACTGGCGCGTACGCGCGCGAGTTGCGAGGCGTCGGTGTCGCCCGAGATCAGCACCGCCGGCAGGTCGGGCCGCAGCGCAGCGCGCAGCCAGTGCACGAGGTCCATGCCGTCCTCGCCGTTGGCCAGCCGCAAGTCGACCACCGCGATCTCGGGCGCCCAGCCGCTCGCCATCGCCGCTTCGGCCTCCGCGCGCCCGGCTGCGGCGCGTGCGTCCGCGCCCCATTGCGCGAGCACACGCGCCGAGGCCTCGCGGATCTCGCGCTCGTCGTCGACCAGCAGCACGCGCCGGCCCTCGAGGCCGCGCACCGCCGCCGGCACCGGCGCCGGGGGCGGCGCCAGCGTCGGCGGCGGCAGGGCCGAGACCGGCAGCCACACCCGAAAGCGCGTGCCTCGCCCGGGCTGAGAGTCGAGCTCGATGCGGTGCCCGAGCAGGTCGCACAGGCGACGCACGATCGCCAGGCCAAGGCCTAGCCCGCGCTGGCGGTCACGCGCGGGGTTGCCCACCTGATAGAACTCGTCGAACACTCGCGCGCGGTCGGCCGGCGCGATGCCCACACCCGAGTCGATCACCTCGAGTACCAGCGCGCCGCCGCGCCGCCGCACGCCCACGATCACGCCGCCGCGGCGCGTGTAGCGCAGCGCGTTCGAGACCAGATTGCCCAGTACGCGTTCGATCAGCACCGGGTCGGTCCAGGCCAGAGCGCGGGTGGGCACGAAGCGCAGCCGCAGCCCTCGCGCCTGCGCTTCGTTCTGGAACTCGCGGTCCAGCCGCTGGAAGCTGTCCTCGAGAGCCACCGGGCAGGGCTTGAGTTCGATGATCCCGGCGTCGAGGCGCGAGAGGTCGAGCAGTTCATCGAACAGGCTATCGAGCGACTCAACCGACTGTCCCATGCGGCCAGCAAGCTCGCGCGCCTCGGGCGTGGTGAGGTGCGGCTCGAGCGCCGACGCGTATAGGCCGAGCGAGTGCAGCGGCTGGCGCAGGTCGTGGCTGGCCGCCGCAAAGAAACGCGACTTGGCCACGTTGGCCTGTTCGGCAGCGTCGCGTGCCGCCCGCACCTCGGCCAGCTGAAGCGTGAGCTCGGCGCGCCCTGCCGCGACGCGGCCCTCGAGCTGTGCCGAAAGCGATTCGTAGGCGCTCGCCGTGCGCTGATAGCGCGCCACCAGCATCCAGCCCGCCAGGAGGATGAAGGCCAGGCCGGCGTAGGGCACGAGGTGGTAGGGCCGCACCAGGGTGCCGAGCAGGTTGGCCTCGACCCAGTCGTTGATCGCGAACACCACCGAGAGCGTGCCCGCCCCCAGCAGCAGCCAGGCATCGAAGCTCCAGGTGGCGAACGCGTGCCGCACCACCACCCCGAGCGCCACGACGGCGAAGGCGATTGCCACACCCAGCACCGCGCCGTAGATCCAGGCTGGCGCCTCGATCCAGCCAAGCACCGGCACCAGTAGCGGCACGCCGAGCGCCGCCGTCCAGGCCGCACGCTCGAAGGCCGGCCAGCGCTGGCCGGTGAAGCGCACGCAGAACACTGAGAGCGCCACCGCGTAGCCAACGTAGAGCGAGTACCACAGAACGCGGTACGCAGGCAGCGGCAGCGGGCGCTCGGGTAGCAGGGTGAGCCCGGTCTGCACCGCCCAGGCCAGCGCTCCCACGCCGAAGAGCATGAACAGCGTCCGATCGCGACCGCTGCGGGCAAGGATCAGCGCGAACATCCCCAGAACGGCGATCACCGCGGCGATCACCAGCGGTCCGATGGTGTCGCGCACGGTGGTGAGCAGCACCACGCGCTCGATCGCCCGTCGGTCGCCCACCCACACCGGCGCCAGCCCCCCGAAGCTGCCATCGCGCCCCCAGGCGATCAGGATCAGCTCGCGCGGCGCGCGGCCGGACTCGCCCGGCGGCAGGTCGAACATCTGCGCCATGCGCCAGCTGCGCAGCGGCGGATCGGCGAATGGATTGTCCTGGTAGGTCGCGTAGACCCGCCGCCCGTCCGCCCAGACCTCGAAGGGCAGCGTGCTGGCCTCAACGTGCACGCTCAGGTGAGAGCGGTCGGCGGGCGGATCGAGCGCGAGCCGATAGGCGGCTGCGCCGCGCTGCTGGTTCACCCAGGTGCGCGGCAGCGCGACCCGGTGCTCGCCCTCGGCAGAGAGGAGCACTGCGGCATCCAAGCGCTCGAGGTAGGTGCCGGTCGCAGCGTCCGCAAGGCTTGCACCGAGCCCCAGCCAGGCACACGCCAGCGCGCTCACCCAGCACAGGCAGGCGCGGCTCGAGAGACGGGCAAATTCCATCGACATGGGCGCCCGATCGGTCTAGGTTAGGCACGCACGGTGCCGGAGTTCAGATGGCGACGGAAACCATAGTCCTGCAAGTCACGGCCGTCCATGCGCCCGGGCCGCAGCCCGTGAGGCGCGTGCTGCTGGCCGACGACCACGAGATGGTGCGCATGGCTATGCGTGCTGCACTGGCTCCGCTCGGTTCCGAACTCGAGTGGATCGAAGCCGAGGACGCGGCCACCGCGCAAGCGCGGCTCGCCGAGCTGCCGGCGCCGGAGCTCGCCCTGCTCGACCTCAACATGCCTGGCAGCCGAGGCGTGGAGTGGATTGCGTACCTCAGGCGCACCTGGCCCGCGGTGCGCCTGGTGATCGTCTCGGCGCAGGAGGATCCAGGGCTGGTGCGTGAACTCATTGCGCTGGGCGTCGCAGGCTTCATACCCAAGTCCGACCGCGCCGAGGTCATACTGCAGGCGGTGCGCCTGATCCTCGCCGGAGGTAGCTACGTGCCGCTGCGCCTGCTCGAGGGCGCGGGCCCGCACCCCGCGGCGCGCGACGACGTGCTCACCCCGCGTCAGCACGAGGTGCTCGAGTGCCTCGCGCGCGGCCTGCCCAACAAGCTGATCGCTCGCGAACTGGGGTTGACGGAGGGCACGGTGAAAGTCCACCTGATGGCCATTTTCAAGGCGCTGGGCGCGCGCAACCGCACCGAGGCGGTGCTGGCCGCGCAGCACAGGCTGCAGCGGCCCTCGCCGTGAGCTAGCGCGCCACCGCGACGCGCAGCGGCAGTCCCGATTTTCGCCAGCCCAGCAAACCCAGAGTCTCGTCGCCCTCGTAGCCGTCGATCACGTTGGTCACCCGCGTGTAGCCCGCGTGCGCCAGCGCGTCGGTCGCTGCGGTGCTGCGCCGGCCACTGGCGCAGATCAAGAGCACGGGCGTGTCTCTATCCAGGCCGCGCGCCGCGAGTGCCTGCCCGAAGGTCACCACGAAGGCTGCCACTTCCGCAGGCGTGGCCTCGCCCTGAGGCCAGGGCACGCGCAGGTCAGTGGGCTCGGGGCCTCCCGCGCTGACGAACTCGGACTCGGAGCGCAGGTCGACCAACAAGACGTGTGCAGCCCCTGAAGTGCGCAGCCGGTGCGCGCCGGCGGCGTCGGTGTACTGGCCCAGTATCGTGCGACGGCTGACCGGCAGCAGGGGCTCGTCAAGCGTCGGCGGCGGGGCAGACTCGCCCTCGCCGAACGCGCCGCAGGTGTGGAAAGCGGCGATGTCGACAGCGTAGTAGGGGCAGGGCGATTCGTCCGCCGCCCCCGGGCCGGCAGCCAGTACGCTGTTCGCACCGGCCGCCAGTACGCCGATCAGCAGCGTGCGACCGCGCATCTCAGCCACCGTGCGGGTTGGTGGCATCGTCGACCGTGGGCTCGTCGGCGCGCTCGCCGCGCGCAGCCGCGCCATCCTGAGCCGGCGCGGCAACCGGAGGCTGGCTCAGTTCGGTCGGCGCTGCTTGCGCAGCGACGTCGGCCACCCCTGCCACCGAGGCCACCCCAAAGTCGCCGAGCGCAGGCTTGCGGGCGTCGGGCTGCACGAGGAAGGCGATCGAGGCCACGCCGAGCACGATCAGTGCGGCCGCAAGGGCGCGAACCAGGCCGATGCGGCGGCGAAGGTTTTCGGACGAGGAGTCGAGCAGATCTTGGCGCATGGCGGTTCCCTTTCAGGGTCACGTCGACATCGACGTGCAGCCATGCTGCGCGCTGCGCCCGCAACGCTCCATTCAACAGAGGTCGCAAGCACGGTCTGCCGCGCGTGCTACGGCGAAAGTCGTAGGCCGCACCGCGGCGCTTGCGCGACCCTCAGCCCAGAGCGATTGCGCGCCACACCGGCTCGCGCCTGGCTTCCTTGGCGATGCCGTCGAGCACCGCCTCGTGGGCAGCCACCTCCTCGGCGCTGGCCGTCACCAGCCGCAGCCGCTCGACCGCGAGCGGGGTGGCCGACTCCTCCTGAGCGGCATCGACCGGCAGGTCGATCACCAGGCTGTCCTGACCGCGAGTCATGGCCAGGTAGACCTCGCCCAGCAGCCCCGCATCCAGCAGCGCGCCGTGCAGCGTGCGGTGCTGGTTCGACACGCCGTAGCGCTCGCACAGCGCGTCGAGGTTGTTGCGCTTGCCGGGGTGCAGTTCGCGCGCCATGGCCAGCGTGTCGGTGACCCGCGCCGCGTGCTCGCGAAAGCGCCCACGGCCCAGGCGATCGAGCTCGGCGTCGAGAAACTCCACGTCGAAGGCCGCGTTGTGGATGATCACCTCGGCACCGGCCACGAAGGCGAGCAGCTCGTCGACCACCTCGGCAAAGCGCGGCTTGTCCGCCAGGAACTCGGCCGACAGTCCGTGGACGGCCTCGGCGCCCTCGTCGATTTCGCGTTCGGGGTTGAGGTAGCGGTGAAAGTGGCGCTGCGTCAGTCGCCGCCCGGCGAGCTCGACGCAACCGATTTCGATCACGCGGTGACCGAGGCGGGCTTCGAGGCCCGTGGTCTCGGTATCGAGGACGACCTGCCTCATCCTAGGGCTCCCGCGCCGCCGGTCCGTGGCTCAGACCGCCGCCGCCCGAAGCACCGGCCTCGCCGGCCACGACCTCGCCGTGCTCGCGCCGGCGGGCAAGCCAGCTGTAGACCGTGGGGATGACGTAGAGCGTGAACAGCGTGCCGAAGCTCAGTCCACCCACGATCACCAGGCCGATCTGCTGACGGCTCTCGGCGCCCGCACCGCTGGCCAGGGCCAGCGGCAAGGCTCCGAAGACCGTCGCCAGGGTGGTCATCAGGATGGGGCGCAGGCGCAACACGGCGGCACCCACCGCCGCCTCGCGCGCGGCATGGCCCTGCGCCTGGAGCTGATTGGCGAACTCCACGATCAGGATGCCGTTCTTGGTGATCAGGCCGATCAGGGTCACGAGACCGATCTGCGAGTACACGTTGAGCGAGCCGATCGGGCTCAGCGTGAGCGCCAGCAGCGCGCCGAACATCGCCAGCGGCACGGTGAGCATGATGATGAAGGGATCGCGGAAGCTCTCGAACTGCGCGGCGAGCACCAGGTAGATGAAGGCCAGCGCCAGCACGAACACCAGCGCGAGCGCCGAGCCCGACTCGCGGAACTCGCGCGACAGGCCGGCAAGCTCGGTGGCGTAGCCCGGCTTGAGGTGACGATCGGCGATCACGCGCATCGCATCGAGCGCCTCGCCCAGGGTGTAGCCCGGCGCAAGGTTGGCCGTGATGGTCACCGCGCGGCGCTGACCGAAGTGGTTGAGCTCGCGGGGCGAGATGCCCTCGTCCACCTTGACCAGGCCCGAGAGCGGGATCATCTGGTCGCCCTTGCCGCGCACGAAGATGTTGCTGATGTCCTCGGGCGCGTTGCGCTCGTCGCCGCGCACCTGCACCACCACGTCGTACTGCTCGCCGTTTTTCTTGAAGCGCGTGACGTTTCTGCCGCCCAGCATGGTCTCGAGGGTGCGGCCCACGGTCTCGATCTGCACGCCGGCGTCAGCCGCCTTGTCGCGGTCGACGCTCACGCGCAGCTCGGGCCGGTTCAGGCGCAGGTCGGAGTCGGGCGCCTGGAAGCCGGGGTTCCTGGCCATGTCTCCCAGGATCCCCTGCACCACCTTGTTGATTTCTTCGTAGGGCTCGGACGACACCACCACGAAGCTCACCGGCCGGTCGCGGAAGCCCTGGCCCAGGGAAGGCGGCACCACTGGGAAGGCCAGCACCCCGGGGATCGATCCCAGTTGCGGCGCCAGTTCGCGGGCAAGCTGCGCGGCGTGCTTGTCGCGTTCGGCCCAGGGGATCATGCGCAGGAACGAGATTCCCTGGGTGGCGGTGGGCACGCCGCTGACCACGAAGATGCGGTCGAACACCGGGTAGCGTGCGGCGATCTCCTCGATGCGCGTGCCGTAGCGCGCCGTGAAGTCCACGGACGCCCCCTCCGGGCCGCTGAAGCTAGCCAGGAGCGTGCCGCGATCCTCGGTGGGCGCGAGCTCGCGCTTCATGGTCGAGTAGAGCCAGGCGGTGGCCACGCCCAGCGCCACGACAGCCAAGAGCACCCAGGCGCGGTTGGTGTCGAACACGCGCATCCGCCCGAGCTTCACGCCAGGGCGAGACGCATCCAGCACCCAGTGCAGCGAGCGCTCGTAGCCGCGACTCACCGCCAGCAGGAAGCGCTCGATGGCGTTGTAGAGCCTGCCGTGGCTCGCCTCGTGGCGCAGCAGCCGCGAGCACATCATCGGCGTGAGCGTCAGCGCAACGAATCCCGACACCGCCACCGCACCCGCCAGCGCGAGCGCGAACTCGACGAACAGCCGCCCGGTGCGCCCCGGCGTGAAGGCCAGCGGCAGGAACACCGCCACCAGCGTGAAGGTCATCGCGATCACCGCGAAGCTGATCTCGCGCATGCCCTTGAGCGCCGCCTCGAAGGGGCGCATGCCCTCCTCGATGTGGCGGTAGATGTTCTCGAGCACGACGATGGCGTCGTCGACCACCAGGCCGATGGCCAGCACCAGCGCGAGCAGGGTGAGGGTGTTGACCGTGAAGCCCGCCGCGTACATCAGCGCGAAGGCGCCGATCAGCGACACCGGAATCGTCACCAGCGGAATGATCGAAGCACGCAGGCTGCGCAGGAAGAAAAACACCACCAGCGCCACCAGCACCACCGCCTCGGCGATGGTGATGTAGACGTTCTTGATCGCCTCGTCGATGAACACGGTCTGGTCGTTGGCCACGCGCACGCGCATGCCCTCGGGCAGGCTGGCCTCGATGCGCGGCAGTTCGGCGCGCACCGCCTTGGCGATGTCGAGCGGATTGGCCGTGGCCTGGCGGATCAGGCCCAGCGACACCGCCGGCTGGCCGTTGTAGCGCACGATCGCGCGCTCCGAGACCGGCGCCACGAACACGTCGGCCACGTCGCGGATGCGCACCGGCGCGCCGTTGACGCTGCGAATGATCACTTCGCCGAACTGCTCGGGCGTGACGAGGTCGGTCTGCGACACCACGTTGAACTCGCGCTGGCGGCTCTCGATGCGGCCGGCGGGGATCTCGACGTTCTGGCGGCGCAGCGCGTCCTCGACGTCGGCCGGCGCCAGCCCGAAGGCGGCGAGCCGGTCGCGGTCCAGGAAGATGCGCATCGCGTAGCGCCGCTCGCCGAACACGCGCACGTCGGCCACGCCCGGCAGGGTCTGCAGGCGCGGCTTGACGATCCGGTTGGCGTAGTCCGAGATCTCGAGCGTGCTGCCGCGCTCGGAGGTGAAGGCCAGCCAGATGATCGGGTTGGCGTCGGCCTCCACCTTGGCGATCACCGGCTCGTCGGCGTCCTGCGGCAGGCGCTGGCGCACCCGCGAGACGCGGTCGCGCACGTCGGCCGCGGCACCGTCGGCGTCGCGCGCGAGCTTGAAGCGCACCGTGATCTGGCTCTGCTCGGCGCGCGAGATCGAGGTCAGCACGTCCACGCCCTCGATGCCGGCGATCGAGTCCTCGAGCGGCTTGGTCACCTGGCTCTCGATGATCTCGGCCGCCGCACCCGGGTAGCGGGTCTCGACGGTGACCACCGGCTCGTCGATCTTGGGGTACTCGCGCACCGCGAGGCGCTGGTACGACACCAGGCCCACCAGCAGGATGAGCAGCGACAGCACGGTGGCGAACACCGGGCGGCGGATGCAGATCTCCGACAGGCTCACGCGGGCCTCCGCATCGGTGCGTCAGGGCGCGCAAGACGGGTTGCGTGCGCGCTCATCTCAGGCCCCCGGCTTCTTCTCGGGCGCGGGTGCGGGTGCCGCGCCGGGCGCAGCCGCGGGCGCAGCCGCTGGCTTGGCCGTCGCCGGCTCGGCCTTGGCGGCCGGCGTCGACTCCGCGCCCTTGGCGGCACCATCGACCACGCGCACCGGCAGCCCATCGCGCTGCAGGCGGATCTGGCCGGCGCTGACGATGGTCTCGCCCGGCGTCACGCCCGCGAGGATCTCGACCTGGCCTTCGCGGCGCAGCCCCACCGTGACCGGGGTGCGCACGGCCTTGCCGTCGACCACCTTGAACACCACCTGCCCGGTGGCCGAGGGCACCAGCGCCTCCTCGGGCAGGACCACGGCGTTGGCGCGCTCGCCGAGCTGCACGCGCACGCGCGCGAACATCCCGCCCTTGAACTGTCCCGCCTCGTTGGGTGCGCGCGCGCGCACCAGCAGCGAGCGGCCATTGGCGTCCACCTGCGAGTCGACCGCGTCAACCCGCGCCGTGAAGACCTTGCCGGGCAGCGCGTCGACCGTGAACTCGATCGCCCGGCCCGCGCCCACCTGACCCACGTAGCGCTCGGGAAGACGGAAGTCGATCCGCACCGAAGAGGTGTCTTCGAGCGAGACCAGCTCGGCGCCGTCCTTCACGTAGTCGCCCACCGAGACCGTGCGCAGGCCCAGCGTCCCGTCGAAGGGCGCGCGCAGCAGGTAGCGGTCGAGCCGCGCCTGCGCCAGTGCGTAGGCGGCCTCGGCGACCGCGAGGTTCGACGCCGCCTGATCCTGGGCGCTCGACGACACGAAGCTCTTGGCGGCGAGATCCTGCGTGCGGGCGAACTGCGACTTGGCCAGCTCGAACTGCGCGCGCGCCTGGTCGGCCTCGGCCCGCGCCACGCGGGCATCGAGCTCGACCAGCACCGCGCCCTTGCGCACCCGCTGCCCTTCGGCGAACGCGATGCGCGCCACGCGTCCCGCGATCTCGGGCTTGAGCACCACCGACTCGTTGCCGCGCACGCTGCCCACCGCGCTCACCTCCTCGCGCAGGGGGCGCGTGGCCGCCACCACGACCTCCACCGGCACGGGGCCCGCGCCGGGGCCGCCGGGGCCCTTGGCCGCGCCGGGCTGCGCCGGGGCACCGGCAGACTTGGCCGGTTCGGCTGCCGGCTTGGGAGCCGACTGCCAGCGCCAGGCGAAATAAAGCGCCGCGGCGAATCCCGCGGCGACCAGAAAGTAGAAACCGAGTCTGCGTGCTGTCATGACCAGAAAACGAAACGGGCCCGAGGGTGGCCCGCCTGCGGACTTTACACCCAGCGCCGAGGGGCTCGCGCTGCGCGACTGCGCCACCCCGGCCGCAGCGGCGGCGAATCCGGCAGGGCAGTCAACGGGCTCGCCCGAGTTCCACGCCGCGGTTGGCCAGGGCGTCGGCCCGTTCGTTGCCGTCGATGCCGGCATGGCCCTTGACCCAGCGCCACTGCACCTGGTGCCGCGCCACTTCCTGCGCCAGACGCTTCCAGAGGTCGTCGTTCTTGACCGGCTTGTTGTCCGCGGTGCGCCAGCCGCGCCGCACCCAGTTGGGCAGCCACTCGGTGATGCCGTTCTTCACGTACTGCGAGTCGGTGTGCACGACCACGCGGCAGCCGCGGGTGAGCGCGGCCAGCGCCTCGATCACCGCCTGCAGTTCCATGCGGTTGTTGGTGGTGGCAGGCGCGCCGCCGAAGAGCTCCTTCTCGCGGCCCGCGTAGCGCAGATAGGCGCCCCAGCCGCCCGGCCCCGGATTGCCCTTGCAAGCCCCGTCGGTCCAGATCTCGACGGCGGGCTCGGGCGCCGCCGGTGCGCCCTCGGGCACGGCAAGCTCGATCGCCTTGGCGTGCTTCATGCGCAATCGGCCGGCTGGTCCGGGTCGTTGGCGCTGTGCGGCCGCGCCAAGGGTGCCACCTGCCCGAACAGCAGCGCGCGGGTGGTCACGGGCGCGAGCGTGGGGCTGGCCGCCTCGGGCTTCTTCCAGGCCGGGCCGATCAGGCGCATGCCACGCACACGCTTGACGGCGGTCACCATGTAGAGCGACCCCAGCACCGGCCACCAGCGGTCGCCGGCACGATCGAGGAATCCCCAGCGCGCGAGCCACTGCTCGCTCCTCGCCCAGGGCACATAGGCGCCGAAGCGGCCGAGTTGCACCTCGAAAGACAGCAGCTTGAGCCAGTCCTTGATGCGCGCGAGGTGGATGAACTGCCCCTCGCGCGGCAGGTAGGGATGGGCGCCGAGCCGCACCATCCACTGGCGCAGGCCCCACAGGCTCGCCGGGTTGAAACCCACGATCAGCACCTGGCCCTCGGGCACCAGCACGCGGTCGACCTCGCGCAGCACCTGGTGCGGCTCGCGCGCGAACTCCAGCGTGTGCGGCAGCACCACGAGGTCGATCGACTGGGTGGCGAAGGGCAGTTCCTCGTAGCCGGCCACCACCGCCGGGCACGGCGCGGCGCCCTGCCCCGGGCCGCGCTCGGCCTCGCCCACGCGCAGCCTCAGGGGCATGCGGTTCTCGCGCAAGGCGTCGAGCTGCGGCAGGCCGATCTGCAGCGCGTGGTAGCCGAACACGTCGCCCACCACGCGGTCGATCTGCGCCTGCTCCCAGGCGAGCACGTAGCGCCCGGGCGGAGAGTCCAGGAACTGGGCGAAGTCCGGCGCGCCGGGCACGCCGCTAGTCATGGCGGGCACAATGCACGGGCGATGCACGGCCCGGGGCCAGGGAGCAGACGATGCAGATCGATGCCATCGAAGCCTTCAGTGACAACTACATTTGGTGGCTCAGCCACGATGGCGAGGCCGCTGTGGTCGATCCCGGCGACGCCGGCCCGGTGCTGGCTCGGCTCAGCGCCGAGCAGTGCAAGCTCACGGCGATTCTAGTGACTCATCACCACCCCGATCACGTGGGCGGCGTGGCGGCCCTGGTCGAGGCCACGGGCGCGCGCGTCTACGGCCCGGCCCACGAGCACATCCCCTGCCGCGACGTGGCGCTGCACGAGGGTGCGCGCTTCGATCTGCTGGGCACGCAGTTCGCGGTGCTCGACGTACCCGGGCACACGGCCGGGCACATTGCCTACTACTGCGGGCAGCTCGTGCCGCCAGCGCTCTTCTGCGGCGACACGCTCTTCGCCGCCGGCTGCGGCCGCCTGTTCGAAGGCACGCCCGAGCAGATGCTGGCCTCGCTCGACAAGCTCGCCGCTCTGCCGCCCGCCACCAGGGTCTACTGCGCGCACGAGTACACGCTGGCGAACCTGCGCTTCGCGGCCGCCGCCGAGCCCGGCAACCCCGCCGTCGCGCAGCGCACCGCGCGCGCGGTCGCGCTGCGGCACGCCGGCCAACCCACGGTGCCGAGCACGGTGGCCGAGGAGCGGCTCACCAACCCCTTCCTGCGATCAGGCGAGCCGACCTTGCGCGCAAGCGCGGCGCAGCGCGATGCACGTGCGGCCACGGATCGGGTCGCGAGCTTTGCCGCGCTGCGCGCCTGGAAGGACGGCTTTCGCGGCTAGACCCTTGCCCTTGCGGGCTCCTGGGCAATTTGACTCGCAGTCGAGCTTCTTTCTACACTGCCTTGATTCGTTTGGGGTTTTCAATATGCGCGGGATCCGGCTGGCACTTCTTTGCCTGAGCCTCGCTGGCTGCGCCAGCGTCGCGCCCGATCCGCGCAGCGCTGCGCCCGCCTCCGCCGACTCCAAGACGGGCGAGACCACCCGCACCGTGGCCCCGAGCACTCTGCCTCCTGGGTCCACCGCGACCGGCCCGCACAGCGCGCCGGACCAACTCGGCAGCCTCCTGAAGACGGTACCCGGCGCCTTGGGCGACACGGCCTCGCCTGCCCCGCCTGGCGACATCTGGGAGCGCATCCGGCGCGGCTTCGCGATGCCGGACCTCGACACCCCCATCGTCGAGCAGCGCACGCGCTGGTACGCCTCGCAGCCCGAGTACCTCGAACGCATGATGCGGCGCTCGAGCCGCTACCTCTACTACATCGTCGAGCAGATCGAGGCGCGGGGCATGCCCACCGAACTGGCCCTGCTGCCCTTCGTGGAGAGCGCCTTTCAGCCCGAGGCCGTGTCGAGCGCCAAGGCCGCGGGCCTGTGGCAGTTCATCCCCTCCACCGGCAAGGACTTCGACCTCGCCCAGAACCACTGGAAGGACGAGCGTCGCGACGTGGTCGAGTCGACTCGCGCCGCGCTCGACTACCTGCAGAAGCTCTACGACCAGTTCGGCGACTGGCGGCTCGCGCTCGCCGCCTACAACTGGGGCGAGGGCTCGGTCGGCCGGGCGATCGAGCGCAATCGGCGCGCCGGGCTGGGAACCGGCTACGTCGACTTGCGCATGCCGCTCGAGACCCAGCACTACGTGCCCAAGCTGCAGGCGATCAAGAACATCGTCGCCGATCCGAAGCGCTATGCGGTGAGCCTGCCCGCCGTGGTCAACGAGCCCTACTTCGTTCAGGTGCATCCGACGCGCGACATGGATGTGAACACCGCTGCCCGCCTCGCCGGCATGAAGCTCGCGGATTTCACCGCGCTCAACCCGGCGCACAACCGGCCGGTGATCCCGGCCGCGCACAACACGCCCATCCTGCTGCCGGCCGACAAGGTCGACCTGTTCACGGCCAACCTCGCCGCCTGGGAGGCGACGGGCCAGCCACTGGCCAGCTGGACCACCTACAAGCTCGCCCAGGGCGACACCCTGGCCTCCGTGGCGCGCCGCGCCGGCATCAGCGAAGCCCAGTTGCGCGAGGCCAATCGCGTGCCGGCGCGCTACAAGCCCACGCCCGGCTCGACGCTGCTCATCCCGCGCGACGAATCGATGGATGCCGACATCACGGCAGCCAGCCTCGCCGGGCAGTTCACCCTGGTGCCCGAGCAGCAGATGCGGCGCATCACCTACCGGGTGCGCAAGGGCGAGTCGGTGCAGAGCGTGGCCGCGCGCTACCAGATCGCACCGCAGGACGTGATCCGCTGGAACAGCCTGACGAAGAATTCGCTCTTCGCCGGCCAGCGCCTCACCCTGGAGGTGCCGGCTGCCGCGGCACGCAGTGCGGCCAGCGCGGGCGCAAAGACCGGGGGCGGCAAGAGCGCGGGCAGCAAGACCGCGAGCAGCAAGACCGCGAGCACTCAGGGCGCGGGTGCCAAGAAGACGCAAGCTGCCACGGGCAAGAAGTCACCGACCGGGGCGGCCAAAGCGCGCAGCAGCGCGAAGACCGCCGGCGCCAAGGGCGAATCCGGCAAGGCAGCCCTGGCCGCGGCCCAGCGCTAGCCGGCCGGCGGCGACGCGCTCAGGCCGGCTCGAGGGCGTCGGGCATGCGGCCCGAGATCAGGTACTCGACCAGTTCGCTCACCGGGCGGATGGCGTCGCCGAAGGGCAGGCTCGCCCCTCCACGAAAGAAGAGTCCGCGAGAGACCTCGCCGCGCATGGCAGCCGCCAGCTGACTGTCGATGCAGAACTGGCCGAACTTGGCGATGCCGTCGCGCAGGCCGCATTGCGTGAGGCAGTTGAGCGCCACGGCGCACTTGCCCGCGGTCTCGCGCAGCGCATCCTTGACCTCGGTGACGCGCTGAGCGGCCTTTTCGCGCAGCCGCACCTCATGGCTCAGGTAGCGGGCAAGCCAGGGCGTGCGCACGGCGCGCGCCGGCAGCCCGGCGACGCTGATGAACTCGACGATGTCCTCGGGGCGCGCCCCGGCCAGCACGCGCTTGAACTCCGGGTGCGCGTCGCCCTCCACCGTCACCGCGAAGGCCGTGCCCAGCTGCACCGCGGCGTAGCCCGCCCCCAGCAGCTCACGCACCCGCGCGTGCGAATTGACCCCGCCCGCGGCGATCAGCGGCACGTCCGCGGCAGTCAGGCCCAAGTCGCGCAGCGCGGCCTGCACCTCCACGACCACCCGTTCGAACTCGAAGCGCGCGTCGCCCAGATCCTCGACGCGGGCCGCGCCCAGGTGGCCGCCGGCGTACTTCGGGTGCTCGATCACGATGGCGTCGGGCACGCGCCCCTTGCGCATCCAGCGCTTGAGCACCAGGGCCACGCCGCGCGAGTCGGACAAGATCGGCACCAGGGCCACGTTGGGATGGTCGGCCGTCAGCTCCGGCAGGTCGAGCGGCAGGCCCGCGCCCATGACGATTGCGTCGGCGCCTGACTCGCACGCCTGGCGCACCAGGGCGGGGTGCTGGTCCACGGCCTTCATCACGTTCACCGCGATCGCGCCCTGCCCCTTGGCCGCGGCGCGCGCGGCGCGCACCTCGCGATCGAGTGCGATCAGGTTGAAGCGCTCGAGCTCGGCGCGGTCGCGCAGACCGTGGCCCGCCTCGACGAGGTCGGGATGGTGATGGCGCAGATCCACCGAGGCGATGGTGCCCACCGCGCCGGTGGCGGCCACGGCCGAGGCCAGGCGGTGCGCCGAGATGCCCACGCCCATGCCTCCCTGAACCACGGGCAGCAGGCTGCGCCCCTTGAGCCGCAGCGGCGGCAATCCCTGGGCGGACAGCACATCGAACAGGCTCACGCGGCCTCCCTGCGGCTGGCGCTACGGCAAGGCGTCGAGTGTCGGGGCTCGAATCGCCCACAGGCTTGACCTGCATCAGCCCGCGGGCCGCCTCTACTGCCTTCGGAGTAAGGGGGGCTGCCTACACGGCCTCCCCTATACTCGCGCGCTTCCGAAGAGGTCCGCCGGCGGCGGGCCGGGCACGAATCCACGCAAGGGCCAGACCATGGGGTTTCTCGCCGGCAAGCGCATCCTGATCACCGGGCTGCTGTCCAACCGCTCGATCGCCTACGGCATCGCCAAGGCTTGTCACCGCGAGGGCGCCGAGCTGGCCTTCACCTACGTGGGCGAGCGCTTCAAGGACCGGATCACCGATTTCGCGGCCGAGTTCGGCTCCGACCGGGTCTTCGACATGGACGTGGGCCAGGACGAGCAGATCGCCGCCACCTTCGCCGGACTCCAGGCGTGCTGGGGCGCGCTCGACGGGCTGGTGCACTCGATCGGCTTCGCGCCGCGCGAGGCGATCACCGGCGACTTCGTCGAGGGCCTGGACCGCGAGAACTTCCGCATCGCGCTCGACATCTCGGCCTACTCGTTCCCGGCCCTGGCCAAGGCCGCCCTGCCGCTGATGGAGGGACGCGCGGGATCGCTGCTGACCCTCACCTACCTCGGCGCCGAGAAGGTCGTGCCCAACTACAACACCATGGGCGTGGCCAAGGCCGCGCTCGAGGCAAGCACGCGCTACCTCGCCGCGAGCCTGGGGCCGCGCGGCATCCGCGCCAACGCGATCTCGGCCGGTCCGATCAAGACCCTGGCCGCCAGCGGCATTGCCGGCTTCTCGAAGCTGCTGCGCTTCATGGAAGGCAACGCGCCCCTGCGTCGCACCGTGACCATCGACGAGGTGGGCAACGTGGCGGCCTTCCTGCTGTCGGACCTGGCCAGCGGCATGACCGGCGACGTGGTCTACGTCGATGCCGGCTTCCACGCCGTGGCCATCGGCCCCAACGCCGCCGACGCGTGATCGCGCGCCTGTGGTTCAGCCTCGGCGCGCTGGCCGCGCTGCTGGCGGTGGGGCTGGGCGCCTACGCGGCGCACGGCCTGCGGCGCGTGGCCGAGGCCGCCCAGGTCGCGGTCTTCCAGACGGGGGTGGACTACCAGTTCGTGCACGCGCTGGCGCTGCTGGCCTGCGCCTGGGCTGCCACGCAGTGGCCCACGCGACTCGTCACCATCGCGGCGCTGTGCTTCCTGGCCGGCATGCTCGCCTTCTCGGGCAGCCTCTACGCCCTGGTGCTTACCGCTTGGCGCCCCTGGCCGCTCATCACGCCGGCGGGCGGGCTCGCGCTGATGCTGGGCTGGCTGTGCCTGGCGGCCGCGCCCTGGACGCAGCGGCGCCACTGAAGGACCCCCGTGCCCGGCGCCCGGCAGGCCGCCCTAGCGCGGGGTGTCGGGCGCGACCGACGGCGGCGGCTCGCGGAAGCGCTGGTGCATGAGCAGGTGGTAGGGCGCCTTGGGCGGTGCCGGCAGCCGTGCGAAGGCGAACTTGCCGCGCATGCACTGCCAGATGCGCGTGTTGCGGTCGGCTCCCAGGCGCTGCACCGCGCCGTCGGGGCCGATCACCAGCACGAAGGAAAACGGCTGCGCGTCCGCCATGGTCGCGCCCGCACTGCACTCGGCGAAGGCGGCCTGGTAGATCGGCCCGAAGGCCGCCAGCAGCACGCCCGAATGCCAGTCGCGCCAGGCGGACTCGTCGGCCACTGCCGCCTCGCGCAGCGGCGCGAAATTCGCGGCGCTCATGTCCTGTGCGCGCGCCGCCTGCATGGTGCAAGCGAGCAGTGCCGCGGCAGCGGCCAGCGCGATCCGGCCGGCGTTCATGGTTGCTGGCTCAGCGCGCTCGACAGCAGCCGAGCGGTGATGTCGACGATCGGAATGACGCGCTCGTAGGCCATGCGCGTGGGTCCAATCACTCCCAGCGTGCCGACCACCTGGCCATCCACGCTGTAGGGCGCGACCACCAGGCTCATCTCGTCGACCGGCACGAGCCGGGACTCGCCGCCGATGTAGATCTGCACCCCGGCGGCGCCGATCGAGGTGTCGAGCAGGCGCACGAGCTGGGTCTTCTGCTCGAACACCTCGAACAGGCGGCGCAGCCGGCCAAGGTCGGCCGAGAGGTCGGCGACCTCGAGCAGATTGCGCTCGCCCGAGATCACCATCGGGTCCGACGCGGCCATCGCCTCGCTGCCGGCCTCGACCGCCGCCTGCATCAGGCGCGCGATGTCGCCCGACAGCTCGCGCAGCTCGCCCTGCAGGCGCCGGCGCGCCTCGTCGAAGCCCAGGCCGGCGTAGTGCTCGTTGAGCACGTTGGCGGCGGCGAGCAGCTGCGACTGGGTGTAGGGCTGCTCGGTGGCCAGGATGCGGTTTTGCACGTCGCCTTCGGGGGTGACGATGATCAGCAGCACGCGGCGCTCGCCCAGGCGCACGAACTCCACCTGGCGGAAGGCGCTGGAGCGGCGCGGCGTGTGCACCACCCCCGCGAAGTGCGACAGGCTCGAAAGCACCTGGGCCGCCTGATGCAGCGCGCGTGACGGGTCGCCCACCGGAACGCGACTGCGGATCGCGTCGGCCGCCTGGGCCTCGATCGGCTGGACCGTGAGCAGACGATCGACGAACAGGCGATAGCCGCGCGGGGTGGGCACGCGCCCGGCCGAGGTATGCGGGCTGGCGATGTAGCCCAGGTCCTCGAGGTCGGCCATCACGTTGCGGATGGTCGCCGCCGACAGGTCCAGGCCCGAGGCCCGCGACAAGGCCCGCGAGCCCACCGGCTGACCGTCCGCGATGTGCAGTTCGATCAGGGTCTTGAGCAGGGATCGGGCGCGCTCGTCCAGCATGCGGTCGATTCTACGCAGGCGCCACGCCGCGCCGCGCCACATGACTGCGGGTGTGGCCTTCCTGCAATAATCGGCGCATGCCTGCTCCCGCGCCCGCCGCCCGCCCCTTCCGCTCCGTGGCCATCTTCGGCAAGCGCGCCGAGACGGTCGCCGAGCCGCTGGCGCGGCTGCTCACGATCGTCGAGTCCGCCGGCGTGCGCGCCATGCTCGAGGCTTCGACCGCCGAGCGCCTCGGCGGCAGCTCGCGCGGCTACACGCTCGCCGAGATCGGCCGCGAAGCCGACCTGGCCATCGTGCTGGGCGGCGACGGCACCATGCTGGGAATCGCCCGCGAGCTCGCGCCCTACGGCCTGCCCCTGATCGGCGTGAATCACGGCCGCCTGGGCTTCATCACCGACGTGCCGCTCGACGGCATGGAAACCCGCCTGCCGGCCATGCTCGCGGGCGAGTACGAGACCGAAACCCGCACCATGCTCGACGCGGCCATCGAGCGCGACGGCGTGCGCGCCTTCGAGGCGCGCGCCGTCAACGACGTGGTGATCTCGCGCGGCGTGGCCGGCGGCATGGTCGAGTTCACCGTCCGCGTCGACGGCGTGACCATGTACAACCAGCGCGCCGACGGGGTGATCCTGGCCACGCCCACGGGCTCGACCGCGTACGCGCTGTCCGCCGACGGCCCCATCCTGCACCCGCGTCTGGCCGGGCTGGTGCTCGTGCCGGTGGCGCCGCAGACCCTCTCGAACCGCCCCATCGTGCTGCCCGACGACGTGGCCATCGAGATCGAGATCACCGACGTGCGCGACGCCTCGGCGCACTTCGACATGCAGTCCTTCACCAACCTCGCCCCCGGCGACGTGCTCAGGGCGCGGCGCGCGCGCGAGGTCGTCACCCTGCTGCACCCGCTCGGCCACAACCACTTCGACACCCTGCGCCAGAAGCTGCACTGGAACGTCATGCCGAGCGAACCCGCCACGCGCGGCTGATCCGCATGCTGCTGTCCCTCGCCATCCGCGACTTCGTGATCGTCGACGCGCTCGAGCTGGACCTCGCGCCCGGCTACACCGCGCTCACCGGCGAGACCGGCGCCGGCAAGTCCATCCTCATCGACGCACTGCAGCTCGCCCTGGGCGAGCGCGCCGAGGCCGACGTGGTGCGCGAGGGCGCGCCGCGCGCCGAGGTGAGCGCCGAGTTCCGCGTGCACCCGGCGGCCGCGGCCTGGCTCGAGGAGGCGGGCATCGCCGCCCAGGACACCGTGCTGGTGCGCCGCGTGGTCGAGGCCGGCGGACGCAGCCGTGCCTGGATCAACGGCAGCGCGGCCGCGCTCGCCCAGTTGCGCGAACTCGGCGAGCTGCTGGTCGACGTGCACGGCCAGCACGCCCACCAGTCCTTGCTGCGGCCCGCCGCGCAGCTCGCGTTGCTCGACGAGCACGGCGGCCTGGGCGCCCAGACCGCCGAGCTCGGCGCGCTCTGGGCCGACTGGCGCCGCGCGCTGCGCGCCCGCGAGGCCGCGCAGCAGATGGCCCAGGCCGCGCTGGCCGAGCAGGACCGGCTGCGCTGGACGGTCGAGGAGCTGGGCGAACTCGCTCCCGGCGCGGGCGAGTGGGAGGCCGTGCAGGCCGAGCACCGGCGCCTGGCGCACGGCGCGAGCCTGCTCGAGGGCGCGCAGGCGGCGATCGATGCCCTGGCCGAGGCCGACGGCGCGGCGCTCGTCCAGGTGGACACGGTGATCGCGCGCCTGACTCAGCTCGCGCAGTTCGACGCGCGCCTCGCGCCCATCGTCGACTCGCTCGAGGCCGCACGCATCCAGATCGACGACGCGGCAGGCGAACTGGCCCGCTATCTGGACCGCACCGAGCTCGACGCCGGGCGCCTGGCCGAACTCGACGCGCGCCTGAGCGCACTGCACGCCGCCGCGCGCAAGTTCCGCTGCGAGCCTGGCGCGCTCGCCGGGCTGCTGGGCGAGGCGCGCGAGCGGCTCACGGCGCTCACCGCCGCCTCGGACCTCGAGGGCCTGGCGCGTGCCGAGGCCGAGGCGCAAGCCCGCTACCGCGCCGCTGCGCAGTCCCTGGGCCGCGCTCGCCAGGCCGCCGCGCGCCACATGAGCGAGCAGGTCAGCCGCGCGATGCAGGACCTGGCCATGGCCGGCGGGCGCTTCGAGGTCGCGCTCGCCGAGGCCGAGCCCGCCAGCCAGGGCCTGGAGCGTGCGGAATTCCTGGTCGCCGGCCATGCGGGTGTCGCGCCCAAGCCGCTCGCCAAGGTCGCCTCGGGCGGCGAACTGGCGCGCGTGAGCCTGGCGATCTCGGTGATTGCCGCGACCGCCACGCCGGTGGGCACGCTGATCTTCGACGAGGTGGACGCCGGCATCGGCGGCGCGGTGGCCGAGACCGTGGGTCGCCTGCTGCACGAGCTCGGGCGCACCCGTCAGGTGCTGTGCGTCACCCACCTGCCGCAGGTGGCGGCGCGCGCCGACCAGCACCTGCTCGTGGCCAAGCAGGTCCTGGGCGCGGGCGCGCCCGTGTCGCGCATCGAGGCGCTGGACCGCAAGTCGCGGGTCGAAGAGATCGCGCGCATGCTGGGTGGGCAGACCATCACCGAGACCACGCGCAAGCACGCCCGCCAGATGCTGGCCGGCTGAAGCACATCCGCCCCGGAGCCCTGCCATGAAAGCTCTCGCCCTGTCGGCCCGCGGCGCTGCCGCCCTGGCCAGCGCCCTGGTTCTGGCCGCGGCCAACTTTGCGGCGCTTGCCGCCGGGCCCGCACTGCGGCCGCAGCAGATCTCGCCGCACTGCTGGTTCGTGCAGGGCGGCGCGGGCATGGCCACCGCAGCCAACGCGGCGTTCAACTCCAACGCGGGCTTTTGCGTCACCGCAGCCGGGGTGGTGCTGATCGACGCGCTGGGCACGCCGGCGCTCGGCGCGGCGCTCGACGAGGCAGTGCGCCGGACCACCGGCAAGCCGGTCAAGCTCGCGATCGTCACGCACTTTCACGCCGATCACTTCTACGGCCTGCAGATCTTCCAGGCGCAGGGCGCGCAGATCTGGGCCAGCGGCAAGGGCCGCGAGACCCTCGGATCGCCGTTCACCCAGGAGCGGCTCGAGCAGCGCCGCCGCGACCTCGCGCCCTACGTGAACGCGCAGACCCGACTGGTTCCGGCCGACCGCTGGATCGACTTTGGCGGGGCGCGCGAGTGGCCCTTCGAGTTCGGCGGCATGAAGTTCCGCCTGATCGACGTGGGCGGAGCGCACTCGCCCGAGGATCTGATGGTGTGGGTCGAGGGCGAGCGGGTGCTGTTCGCCGGCGACCTGTATTTCAGCGGCCGCCTGCCCTTCGTGGGCAATGCCGACACGGCCGCGTGGCTGCGGGCGATCGACGTGATCGCCCCGCTCAAGCCCGCGGTGGTCGTGCCGGGCCATGGGCCGGCATCGCGCGATCCGGCGCCCGACCTCGCGCTCACCCGCGAGTATCTGGCCTACCTGCGCCAGACCATGGGGGCGGCGGTGAAGGAGCTCACACCCTTCGACGAGGCTTACGCCAAGGCCGATTGGTCGCGCTATGCGGCGCTGCCGGCCTTCGAGGCCGCCAACCGCATCAACGCCTACGGCGTCTACCTGCGCATGGAGCAGGAGGCGCTCAAGTAGCGCCGCCGCGCCCGCCGCGGTGCGGGCAGTCGGGCTTGATGCACTCGCCGTAGAGCGCCAGCGAATGCTCGCGCAGCCGGAAGCCGCGCTCGGCGGCGATCGCCTGCTGGCGCGCCTCGATGGCCGGATCGACGAACTCTTCCACCCGGCCGCAGTCCATGCACACGAGGTGGTCGTGGTGCGCGCCCTCGTCGAGCTCGAACATCGCCTTGCCCGCCTCGAAGTGGTTGCGCGACAGCAGTCCGGCCTGCTCGAACTGCGTGAGCACGCGGTAGACCGTGGCCAGACCGATGTCGATGTTCTCGCCGATCAGCGCCTTGTAGACGTCCTCGGCGCTCATGTGCCGCACGCCGCGCTCGGCCGTGCTGCGCTGGAAGATCTCGAGGACCTTCATGCGCGGCAGCGTGGCCTTGAGGCCCATGCTCTTCAGATCGCTGGAGCGGGGCGGAGTGCGGTTGGGCATGGGATCGGCGCGGCGTGGTCCGCCGCGAAGCGCGGGAGGTGGCAGGTATCATAAGCGCCGCCTCCCACGCGCCTGCCTCCCACCGCATGAAACGCCTTGCCGCCGCCTCCGTGGCCCTCCTTGCCGCCGCCCTGCTCCCGGGCTGCGCCTATGTATCGCGCGGCTGGACGTCGATGGCCGAATCCACGCCGACCTTCCTCCAGCCCTACCGGCCCGACATGCACCAGGGCAACATCATCACGCAGGAGATGGTCGAGCAGATTCGCGTGGGCATGACCCGCGAGCAGGTGCGCTTCATGCTGGGCACGCCCATGCTCACCAGCGCCTTCCACCAGGCGCGCTGGGACTACGTCTACTACCTCAACCGCCGCAGCGGCGAGGTGCAGAAGCGCAACCTGGTGATCGTGTTCAAGGACAACCGCGTCGACAGCTTCCGCGCCGACCCCATGCCCACCGAGGCCGAGGCGGACATGCTGATCCTCGGGCGTGGCGCCTGGAAGCCCGCGCCCGCGCCGCCCGCCCAGCTGCAAGGCCCCACGGCGCCCGACATCAGCACCCCGGGCCCGGGCAGCGATTGAGCCGGCCATGAGAGTCGCCATCGCTGGCGCCACCGGGCGCATGGGCCAGATGCTGATCGAGGCCACGCTCGCCGCGCCTGACCTCAGCCTGGCCGCCGCGCTCGACCGCCCCGACAGCCCCGCCCTGGGCCGCGACGCCGGCGAGTTCATGGGCCGCGCGAGCGGCGTGAAGATCACCGCCGACCTCGCCGCGCTCGCCGGCGCCGAAGTGCTGATCGACTTCACCCGTCCCGAGGCCACGCTGGCCCACCTGGCCGCGTGCAGCACGCACGGCGTGAAGATGGTGATCGGCACCACCGGCTTCGACGGCGCCGGCCGCGCCGCCATCGCTGCCGCGGCCGAGCACGTCGCCATCGTGTTCGCGCCGAACATGAGCGTGGGCGTGAACGCCGCGTTCAAGCTGATCGAGCAGGCCGCGAAGATCCTGTCGGGCTACGACGTCGAGGTGCTCGAGATGCACCACCGCCACAAGGTGGACGCCCCCTCGGGCACCGCACTGAAAATGGGCGAGGTGATCGCCGCGGCCCAGGGCGTGAAACTCGAGGACGTGGCGGTGTGGGAGCGCCACGGTCACACCGGCGAACGCAGGCCCGGCAGCATCGGCTTTGCCACCCTGCGCGGCGGCGACGTGGTGGGCGAGCACACGGTGATCTTCGCCGCGCCCGGCGAGCGCATCGAGGTCAGCCACAAGAGCTCCAGCCGCCTGGGCTACGCCATGGGCAGCCTGCGCGCGGCGCGCTTCCTGGCCTCGCGCAACAACGGCCTGTTCGACATGGCCGACGTGCTGGGCCTGGCCTGATGGGTGGCGAGGTCGCCGGCATCGCTCACTTCTGGGCGCAGGCCGACGGGGTGATCCGCGCCACGGCCTGGGCGCTGCTCGCGATGTCGCTCATCTCGTGGTTCGTGATCCTCTGGAAGGGCTGGCAGTGGTGGCGCGCGCGCCGCACGGCACGGGCGCTCGAGACCTTCTGGGCCGCGCCCGCACTCGAGGCGGGCACGGCGCTGCTGCGCGAGGCCGACCCCGAGGCGCTGTTCACGCCGGTGGCACGGGCCGCGTTGCAGGCCTCGGCCCCGGCCGCACGCGGCAGCCTGGCCAGCGAACTGGCGCCCGCCGAGGCGGTGGAACGCGCCCTGCGCCTGGCGGTCGAGGGCTCGGTGCGCCGGCTCGACGCCGGACTCACCTGGCTCGCCTCGATCGGCAGCACCGCGCCCTTCGTCGGACTGTTCGGCACGGTCTGGGGCATCTACCACGCGCTGATCGAGATCGCCGCGAGCGGGCAGATCTCGATCGCCCGGGTCGCCGCGCCGGTGGGCGAGGCCCTGATCATGACCGCCGCGGGCCTGGCGGTGGCGATTCCCGCGGTACTCGCCTACAACGCCTTCCTGCGCGTGCAGCGCACGCTCGCCGCCGAGATCGACGGCTTCGCGCGCGACCTGCACGCCTGGCTCACCCGCGAGGGCGCATGAAGGCGCGCGCGCGGCCGAGCTTCCTGCCGCACACGCCAGAGGCCCGCGTCTCGGAGATCAACGTCACGCCGCTGGTGGACGTGATGCTGGTGCTGCTGGTGATCTTCATCATCACCGCGCCGCTGCTGGCGCACTCGCTCAAGCTCGAACTGCCCGAGGTGGCCGCGCCCGCGGCCGAGACCCCGCCGCAGACCCTGCAACTCGCGATCGACGCCGAGGGCCGCTACTACTGGGACGGCCAACCGGTGGCCGAGGCCGATCTGCTCGCCCGCCTGGCAGAAGCCTCGAAGCTGCCCGTGAAGCCCGAGATCCAGCTGCGCGCCGACAAGGCCACGCGCTACGAGCGCATCGCGATCGTGATGTCGGCCGCCCAGGAAGCCGGCCTCACGCGCCTGGGCTTCGTCACCGAGCCCTTGCCCAAACCATGAGCGCGGTCGCACCGCGCCGCCCGAGCGCCACGGCGCGGGCGCTGGCGGCCGTAGCACTCCTGGCAGCCGTCGCCGGCATCGCGCGGGCGCAGGCGGTGAGTGCGATCGACGACGCCGGCCGCCGGGTGAACCTTGCCGCACCCGCTCAGCGCGTGGCTGCGCTCGCCCCCAACCTGGTGGAGCAGCTCTACGCCATTGGCGCCGGCCAGCGCATCGTGGCCACGAGCGAGCACGCCGACCACCCCGAGGCCGCGCGCCGCGTGCCCCGCGTGGCGGTGGCCGGGTCGATCGACCTCGAGCGCCTGGTGGCGGCCAAGCCCGATCTGGTCGTGGTGTGGGGCGGCGGCACCTCGCAGGCACAGCAGGCCGCGCTCGCGCGCCTGGGCTTGCCCGTGTACGTCGCCGAAGCCGCCACGCTCGACGCGGTTGCAAGTTCGATGGAACGGCTGGGCGTGCTCACCGCCGCGCCCGACGCCGCAGCCGCCGCCGCGCGCTACCGCGCCGACCTGGCAACCCTGCGCCAGCGCCATGCCGGCACGGCGCCGGTGCGCGTGTTCTACCAGGCCTGGCCCGCGCCACTGATCACCCTGGGCGGCCGGCACGTGATCAGCGAGGCCATCGCCCTGTGCGGCGGTCGCAATGTGTTCGCCGCGCTCGAGCCGCTCGCGCCGACGGTCAGCCCCGAGGCCGTGCTCGCCGCCGACCCGCAACTCATCGTCGCCGCCGAGCCCCACGCCCGGCCCACGGGCGCGCTCGATGCCTGGCGGCGCTACCCGCAGATCGCCGCGGTGCGCAGCGGCGCGCTGGTCACCCTCGACGCCGACCGACTCACCCGCGCCGGGCCGCGCCTGCCCGAGGAAGTGGGCCGCCTGTGCACCGCGATCGCCGCCGCGCGGCCTGTACCCTAGCGCCACTTCGCCGAGGTTCCGCATGGACTACGACAGCATCGCGCACGTCATCCAGTTGGCCGTCGCCCCGGTGTTCCTGCTCACCGGCATCGGCACCTTTCTCAACGTGCTCTCTTCGCGCCTGGCCCGAGTGGTGGACCGTGCCCGCGGGCTCGAGACCGTGCTACCCAGCGCGAAAGGCCCCCGCCGGCAGCGGCTCGAGGCCAGCCTGGCCGACCTGGCGCACCGCGCGCGCATCATCAACGTGGCGCTCAGCCTGTGCGTGGGCTCGGCGCTGCTGGTGTGCGGGGTGATCGTGGCCATTTTCACCAGCGCCTTCTGGCACACCGTGCCGGCCGGCTGGATTCCCCTGCTCTTCACCGCGGCGCTGCTGGCCCTGATCGTCGCGCTGTTGCTCTTCCTGCGCGAAGTGCACGTGGCCACGCGCGCACTGCGCTTCGGCGTGATCGATTCCGAGCAGGAGAGCGCTCCCAAGGACCAGCGCTAGCCCGGCCAGCCCTTGGGCTTTACGTCAGCCAGGCCCCGCAGCTTGCCGCTCTTCAGGACCTCGAGGTACTGCGCCTTCAAATCCATGTATTGCACTTTCAGGGCTTCGCAATGCTGCGTCTCCGTGCCCGGAGGGCAAGCCACCACTAAGGATCGCTCTGTTTCGCTGCACGCACTCAATCCGATGCACAGCTGCAGCGCGTCAAGCTCACTGCCCCAGACCGGCTGGCCGCTATAGGCCTCCCAGGCCATCAAGAGCGCAAACCATGCCTCGGCCACCTGATCGCGCTGAGCGTCGGAGAGTTTGAAGTCGTACAAGTAGCGCCGCGCGGCGGCCAAGCCCTCACGTGCCAACACCGGATCACGCGAGCGCAAGAGGGGAAAGAGTGCGCTGAAGAACTCTTCATCCGACGCCTTGCCTTGCTCTGCCAGCGCGTTGATTCGCCAGAACCGGCCCAACTCGCTATCGCTCGCCCTGATGCGAGCGTCCGTGTCGCGGATCAGGTGGAAGGCCCAGGCCATCGTGTTGCCGCGGAACCCCAGGCACCGATGCTGGAGCTCCTCGATCGCGTGCACCCGCTTGGCATGTAGTGCGAGCTTGGCTGATCGCTCAGGATCGCTGGCCGGGTCGGCGCGCAAGGCCTCGAGTTCGCGGTCGAGTTGGGCGCGGCGCATTGGGTCGAGAGCGGCGGTGCACTGGTCTCCGAGGTCCCGCGCTACCAGCCAGCCCACTGCGCTGTTCTGGGCCATGGCACGCTCGAATTCGAGCTTCAGGTCCTGGCCGTTTTGCGCCGCGACGCTGGACCATGCAGGAGGTGAGCCGGCAGGGGCCTGCCCGGTCTGCAAGGCGGGCGGCGGAAACGCGCGCTCGGTCTGCAGCTGCGGACGATGCTCCGGTTCGCGATGCCACCAGGCGAGCGCCGCCAGTAGCGCCACGGTCAGCGCAAGGGCCAGAACCAGAAGTCGTTTCATTTCGAGGCCGGCGCAAGGCTCGAGGACGGTCCAAGCCTACCCTCTAGGCGCTCGACGACCACTTCGAAGCCGGGAGTGTGCACCTTGCCGATCTGCCCCTTGCCTTGGCCGTCGCGTTGTGCCAAGTCGCGCCGGCGGTAGCCTAGCCTCGTTCGACCCACTCGAGCAGCGGCTGCCACTGCTCGCGGTCGCGCTCGGTGCGCGAGGGCGCCACGTCCCACAGCGTGAGGCCGTGCGCGGCGAGCTGCACGTAGTTCTGCGTGTCGCGCAGGTGACCCAGCACCGGCAGTCCCAGGCCCTCCACGAAGCGCTCCAACTGCTCGGCGGCGCGCGTGCGCGCATCGACCCGCACGCCCAGCACGCCCACCGCGCCCTCGGGCTTCATCAGGCCCTTGTCGCGCAGCTTGGCGAGGAAGTCCTGGGTGGCGTAGATGTCGAAGATCGAGGGCTGCAGGGGCACGATCACCCGGTCGGCGGCGCGCAGCGCGTCCTTGAGCAGATGGCCGTGCACGCCCGCGGGGGCGTCGAGCACCATGTGGGTCACGCCCTTGGGCGGGCGCGCCACGCCCATGCCGTCGTAGGTCCAGGACTCGATGGCCGGCATCGCCGCCGGGCGGATCGCCAGCCAAGCCAGCGCCGACTGCTGGCGGTCGAGGTCGCCCAGCAGGGTGCGGTGCCCCTGGCGGGCGAACCAGCCCGCGAGATTGGTGGCCACGGTGCTCTTGCCGACACCGCCCTTGGGATTCGCGACGAGGATCACAGGCATGGTGGGCGCAGTCTAGGGGCGCGCGGCGCGGCCTGTCACGCGCCGTGGCGGCCAGCGTCGGGCCAGCGGGCCACAAATACGCGCTCGCCGTTGGTGCCGAGCTCCCGCACCTCGGTGCCGAACAGCTCCGACAGGCGCGCCGCGGTGAGCACCTCGGCCGCAGGGCCAGCCGCCCAGGCGCCGCGGCCGTCGAGCAGCACGGCGTGGGTGGCGAAGTGCGCGGCGCAATTGAGGTCGTGCATGCTGGCCAGCAGGGCGTGGTCGGCCAACTCGCCCAGGCGCTGCAGCACCAGGCTCTGGTGGCGCGGGTCCTGGTGCGCGGTGGGTTCGTCGAGCAGCACGCAGGGCGTGCCCTGGGCGAGCGCGGTGGCGATGGCCACCCGCTGGCGCTCGCCGCGCGAGAGGCTGCGCACGTCGCGCGCAGCGAGCTCGGCACAGTCGAGCCGCGCCAGCCAGTCTTCGGCCAGGGCAAGGCCCGCGGCGTCGATGCCCGGCAGGAAGCGCGCGGTGAGCACGGTGTCGATCACGCTGCTGGCGAAGGCGTCGAGCCAGCGGTCGGTCACCAGGGCGCGGTGGCGCGCCGCCTGCTGCACGCTCAGCCGCGCCAGCGGCACGCCGGCGAGTTCCACCGTGCCGGCCTCGGGCTCGCGCAGGCCGCACAGGGTGGCAATCAGGGTGGACTTGCCCGCGCCGTTGGGGCCGAGCAGCGCCCAGCGCTCGCCGGCATGTGCCGCGAAGCTCAGGCCGCTCACCAGGGTGCGGCTGCCAGCGCGCAGCACCAGGTCGCGGCAGGCGAGCAGCGGCCCCGCCTGCCCGGTCGCTCGCGATGCGGTACGAGGCGCGGCGCTCATCGGCGGGTCAACAGCCACAGGAAGAGCGGCGCGCCGATCAGCGCGGTGACCACGCCCACCGGCAGTTGCAGCGGCGCCACCGCGGTGCGCGCCAGCGTGTCGGCCAGCACCACCAGGGTGCCGCCGGCCAGCACGGAGGCGGGCAGCAGGGCGCGCTGGGCGTTGCCCATCAGGAAGCGCATCAGATGCGGCGCCACGAAGCCCACGAAGCCCACGGCCCCGGCCAGCGTCACGGCCACGCCGGTGGCGCAGGCCGCCAGCGCGACCAGCAGGCGGCGCTCGCGCGCCACCGCCACGCCCTGGGTGTGGGCCTGGGCGTCGCCGCGCAGCATGAGGTCGAGCGCCCCGGCACGCGAGCGCGCCACGGCCAGCAGCACGGCCAGCGCGGCGAGCGCCACACCCGCCGCCGGCAGGCTGGCCGCGCCGCCCAGGTCGCCCAGCAGCCAGAACAGCATGGGTCGCACCTGAGCCTCGGGCGCGGCCGACAGCAGCAGGGCCAGCAGCGCGGCCGAGAGCGAAGCGATCATCACCCCGGTGAGCAGCACACCCGCGGCGGCCTGCTCGCCGTGCCAGTCCTGGCGAGCGAACAGCGCGCGGTGCGCCAGCGCGAAGAGCAGCGCCAAGGCGGCCGCCGCCCCCGCCGCCGCCGCGCCCTGCACGGCCAGCAGGGGCCAGCCAGCCAGCAGCGCGAGCAAGGCAGCCAGCGCCGCGCCGCCCGAGATGCCCAGCACGTAGGGATCGGCGAGCGGATTGCGCAGCAGGCCCTGGAGCAGCGCGCCGGCCAGCGCGAGCAGTCCGCCCACCGCGAAACCGGTGAGCGCGCGCGGCAGGCGCAACTGCCACACCACGGTCTCGGCCACCCCGCCGCCGCGCCCGAAGAGCGCGCCCAGCCACTCGGCAGGCGCCAGCGCCACGGAACCCGCGCCCAGCGCCGCCAGCAACGCAGCGCACGCCAGCACCGCCAGCAGGGCCAGGGCCTGCGGCGCGGCGAGCGGAGCGCGGGCGGCACGCATCAGGGCAGGCGCAGGACGAGGCCGGCCAGGAGCGTGCGCGGCTGCGGGTTGTAGCCGCTGATGGTCTGGTACTTCTCGTCGAAGAGGTTCTCGACGCGCGCGGTGAGCGCGAGCTGCGGCGTCAGTTGCACGCTGCCCACCAGGCGCACCAGCACGTAGGGATCGAGCGAGACGCGCGCGAAGGTGTTGATGTCGGCGTCCCAGCGCGGGCCCACGTAGCTCAGCTCGCCGCCGGCGCGCCAGCGGCCCGCCTCGTAGATCGCCGAGCCGTTGATGCTCCAGGGCGCGCGGCGCGCAAGGCGCTCGTCGGTGTCGAGATTGATCGGCCGCACCCAGCTCGCGTTCGCGCCCAGCGCCCAGAGGCCGACCTGACCGGCGGCGGTCAGTTCCAGGCCCGTGCTGCGCGCCTCGGCGATGTTCTCGACCCGGAAGGTGGCGGGGTCGTAGGCGATCAGATCGCGACTCTTGGTGACGTAGGTCGCGGCGCGCACGCGCCAGGTCGCGCCTTGCCAGGCGAGGCTGGCCTCGGCGCTCTCGGACTTTTCCGGCGCCAGATCGGGATTGCCGAAGCCGGGGAAGTACAGATCGTTGAAGCTCGGCGCGCGAAACGCGTTCGAGACCTGCAGCCCCGCGCGCCACTGCGGTGCGAAGCGCCAGGCCCAGGACGCGAGGCCCGTGGTGGCGCTGGCGGTGTCGGAGTAGCCGTCGTAGCGCACCGCGAACTGGAACTCGTGCTCGCCCAGGCCGCCTTGCGCGCCGGCCCAGGTGCTGGTCACGTCGCGCTCGAAGGCGGTGTAGGCGCCGGCAAAGGCGGGGTCGTAGCTCGTGGCACCGCCGCGCTGCTGCAGCCACTCGACGGCCAGAGTGCCGGTCCAGCCCGCGCCGAGTGCCACGTCGTTCTTCCACGTGGCCTGGCGGTTGCGCGCCGAGAAGTTGCCTGCGCTGAACGAGGCCACGCTGACCTGGTTCTCGCTGTCCTCGTTGAACTGGCCGAGGGCGAGTTCGCTGGTCCAGGGCCCCCACACCGGCACGCGCGCGCTTGCCTGCCACGACTGCTGCAGGCTGGTCTCGGTGTGCGTGGCGAGCGGGCCGTCGGAGGTGTCGTCGAAGTCGACCACGTTGCGGCTGCGCCAGTAGCTCGCCGCGAGCCGCGCGCCGTTGGCGAACAGGTGCGAGGCGTTGAACGCGGCCGAGTCGTTGCGGTTGCCGTCGAGGTCGGCGTTGACGCCGGCCACGAAGGGCCCGGTGCGCACCTGCGCGGGGTCGATCGCCGAGAACTGAGTGCTGCGCCGCGAAGCGGCAGTGAACGACACGCGGCTCGCCTCGTCGGCCCAGCCCGCGTTCACCGCGCCATTGAGCGTCTGGCCCTGGCCCCCCTCGACACTGGCCGTGGCCGAGGTGCCGGAGGGCGCGCGCGTGAAGATCTGCACCACGCCGCCGATGGCCGACGAGCCGTAGAGCGCAGCGAGGTTGCCGCGCGAGATCTCGATGCGCTCTATGGTGTCGAGCGCCACGCCGCCCAGCACCGGGCCGCCGCTGAGCGCGCTGTTCATGCGTATGCCGTCGACCAGCACCAGCACCTGGCTCGAGTTGGCACCGCGCACGAAGATCGCGGCCTGGGCGCCGGGGCCGCCGGCCTGGGCAAACTCGATGCCGGCCTGGCGGCTGAGCAGTTGCACCAGTTCCTGCGCCTGGGTGCGCTCGATCTCGGCGCGGGTAATGACCGAGGTCGAGGGCAGCGCGTCCTCGAGCGGCTGCGCCAGGCGCGCCGGCGTGGTGACCTCGACCGCCGGCAGTCGCTGGGGCGCGCTGGCGGACTGGGCATGAGACAGCATGGGGGCGAGCGTCGCGAGGCCCGCGAGGCCAAGCGCGCGGGCATGCTGCGCGCACGGCGCGCGCAGCCTGAGAAGGCGATTCATTGAAGTGACTCCGTCCTGGTGGCCGGCCCTCCGCCGGCACTGTTCTTGTTCGAACCAAGCGCGGGAGATCGGGACGGACGGGCGCGGGCACAGACCCAGGTCCGCCCGCTCGCGCCCCGCGACGGGTTCACCGGTTGTGCAAGGCCGGTCTCCGGGCTGCAGGCACGACCGCCCGACCTTC
The DNA here is from genome assembly GCA_035454085.1 of Burkholderiaceae bacterium. Classification (GTDB taxonomy): domain Bacteria; phylum Pseudomonadota; class Gammaproteobacteria; order Burkholderiales; family Burkholderiaceae_F; genus DAOTEJ01. Next base: position 32,861 of record DAOTEJ010000007.1, read on the forward strand.
CCGCGGCGCCGGGCGGCGCCACAGTGGTCGTGGGGCGGTTGTCGCGCGCGAACGCGACACCTGCTTACCGTTGCGGGGGCAGCACAGGTTGGGGCCGAAGCCCTCCTGTTTCCCGTTTCACCGGACGGGTCGCGTCCGGCACCTTGCACGGAGCGCATTTTAGCCGCTTGCCCGCGCACGGCCCATGCGCCTGACGGGCTACCTCTTCGGAAGCTCGGCTCGGCGATGCTAGGATCGAACGCATGAAGGACGAGATCGAACAGCTGGCCGAAAAGGTGCGCGCCCTGGCGCAGCTGGCGGCTTCGCTGCGCGCGGAAAACCAGTCGCTGCGTGCCGAACTGGCCACGCAGACAAGCGCGGTGGCCGCCGTGCAGGCGCGGGTCGATGCCGCCACGGCGCGCATCGACGCGCTGGTGCAAAGCCTGGAGCAAAGGACCGAGTAGGCATGGAACAGCTCTCCGTCAGCATCCTCGATCGCGAATATCGCCTCGCCTGCACCGAGGAGGAGAAGCCCGCGCTGCTCGCCTGCGCGCGCTACGTGGACGACAAGATGCGCACCATCCGCGAAGGCGGCAAGGTGATGGGCGCGGACCGCATCGCCGTGATGGCGGCGCTGCAGATCGCCCACGAGATGTTCACTGCGCGCAGCGGCGACGGCCTCGAGGTGGGCGACATGCGCCGCCGCCTGCGCGAGCTCGGGCAACTCTGCGACGACGCCTTGCTGCCGCAGGAGCGGCTGTTCTGATCTCAACGCAGGGCGACTACAATGCCGTCCTGACGCAAAGAGCACGCCGGTAAGCCCGCACAGGCTTACCAACATGCTTTTCCCTGCGGTGTTCGCGCAAAGGCCATTTGTTCCTTGAACCTATGCGCATTGCGCACGGTTGCGAGCTCGGCTTCGCGGTGTGATCGGCACGCGTTTGCTGAACCTAAGCGAGTCGGCAGCGACCACCCTGAACCGGCGGTTCAGGACCATGGCCAGGCGGCACAGGCGGGGATCCCTTTCGGGCACGGGCGGCGGCCTAGCGCTGCGGCACGGCACAGGAGCAGGATGGCGGCGCGGCGGTCCCGGCCGCCATTTTCTTTGGGGCGACGATGGCGAAGACGTTCTGGCTGATGAAGTCCGAGCCCTCGGAGTGCTCGATCGACGACGCGCTCGCCGCCCCGAACGCGACGGTGCCCTGGACCGGGGTGCGCAACTACCAGGCGCGCAACTACATGCGCGACCTGATGCGCCCCGGCGACGGCGTGTTCTTCTACCACTCGAGCTGTGCCGAGCCCGGCATCGTGGGCCTGGCCGAGGTGGCCAGCACGCCCTATCCCGATGCCACGCAGTTCAACCGCGCCAGCGAGTACTACGACCCGGCGGCCACGGCCCAGGCGCCGCGCTGGGTGCTGGTCGACATCAAGGCACTGCGCAAGACGCGCACCGTGGGGATCGCCGAACTGCGCAGCCACCCCGAGCTCGCCGAGATGGTCGTGTTGCGCCGGGGCAATCGCCTCTCGATCACGCCCGTGAGCGCGGCCGAGTGGAAATTCATCGTCAAGAACCTGCTCAAGGACTGAATGGACTTCACCGTCATTGCCGCCCTGCTGGTGCTGGGTGCCGCCACGGGCTTTGCGGCCGGTCTTCTGGGCATCGGCGGGGGCATGCTGCTCACTCCCTTCCTGACGCTCATCCTGTCGAGCGAGGGCTTCCCGATCGAGCACGTGGTGCACGTGGCGATCGCGACCTCGCTCGCCACCATCCTGTTCACCTCGATCAGTTCGGTGCGCGCGCACGCCAAGCGCGGTGCGGTGCTGTGGCCGGTGGCCTGGTCGATGGCGCCGGGCATCCTGCTGGGCGCGCTCCTGGGCGCGCAGATCGCGGGGCGCCTGCCCACCTTCTGGATCGCACTGATCTTCGCGGTGTTCGTGGGTCTGTCGTCCCTGCAGATGCTGCGCGACCGCAAGCCCAAGCCGTCACGTCAGTTGCCGGGTACGGCAGGACGCTTCGGCGCGGGCAGCCTGATCGGCTTCATATCGAGCCTCGTGGGCGCCGGCGGAGGCTTCATCTCGGTGCCCTTCATGGTCTGGTGCAACACCAAGATCCACAACGCGGTGGCCACCTCTGCGGCTCTGGGCTTCCCGATCGCCGCGGCGGGCACGGTGGGCTACATCATCGCGGGCTGGAAGGAGCCTGGACTGCCAGGGCCGCCACAGACGCTGGGCTTCATCTACCTGCCGGCACTGGTCGCCGTGGCAGCCACCAGCGTGCTCACCGCGCCGCTTGGCGCGAAGGTGGCGCACTCGCTCGACACCCGCCCGCTCAAGCGCATCTTCGCGCTCATGCTCTTCGTGCTGGCCGGGTACATGCTCTACAAGGCGGTGCGCGCCTACTGAGCACCCCGCGCAGGCACGGGCGGCTCGCTCAGGGCGCGGCAAGAACCCGTTCGGCCAGCGCGGGACGCTCGCGCGCAAGCAGCAGCCAGGCGCGCTGCGCTTCCTCCTGCAAGCCGGCCTGCTCCAGGGCGAGCGCATAGCGGATGCGCTCGGCCACGCTTGCGCCTGCCGCGGGGCGCGCGTCGACCAGTGCGCTGCGCTGCGCGGCGGGCAGCAGGCGAAAGCCCGCGCGCGCCTCGCGCTGCACGCCCTTGGCGTCGCTCACCGTGACTCGCCACACGTAGTCGCGGCCTTCCTCGAGGCGCAGCACGGGCGGCGCAGACCACTCCTGCCGGTCCAGTTCGGCGCTGGCCACCAACTCGCCCTGGTCGTCGATCAGCTCCAGGGTCTGCCTTCCTGGTGGTCCCTGCCACTGGAAGAGCAGGCCGTTGCGTTCCCACTGCGTGCCGCGCGGCTGGACCAGAACGAGCTCGGTCGAGTCGGCGCCGCGCATGCGCACCGCTCCCTGGGCAACGCGCCCGGGCACGAGCGTGAGCGCACGCACGGCGGCTGGCGCGGGCGGGGTGCTCACGCGCGCGCCGGCGTCCAGGGCCGTGACCGATTGCGCGCCCACCCGGTAGCGCCCCGCACCCTGCAGTTCGAGCACCTCGCGCGGATAGCCCAGGGCAACCCGGGCCGGTCCGGCCAGCACCAGCACGCTGCCCTCGGGCAAGGTCTGCAGGAGCGCGAGCTTGGCGTCCTGCGCGCCGGGCGCCTGCACGCGTGCCTGGCCCGACAGATCGAGCACCACCGCCACCGGCGTCTGCGCGCGAGCCAGTTCGGCCACCAAGAGCGCAAGTCCGATGATCAGGCTGGGCAGGATTCTCACAAGGCTCGCTCGCGCAGTGGGGCGGCCTGCCGATTGGGTGCGGCCGCGCTTGACGGAGCGAGCATAGACACACTCGCCGCCTGGCAACACGCGGCTGCGCGGCGGGCGGTGAGCAGAATCTTCACGCCGGTAGGCGCCGGCGGGCGTAGAGCACCACCGGACTGTGGCCGCGCAAGGCGCACTCGCCGAGAGCGAGCCAGCCTTCGCCTGGCCCGCCGGCACGCTCCAGGACCGCGGCGGTGACCACCAGGGCATGGCCTTGCTCCCGCGCCACGTCCTGCAGGCGGGCGGCGACGTTCACGGCATCGCCCAGCGCGGTGTAGTCCTTGCGCTCGGTCGACCCCAGGTCGCCGAACACCGCCTCGCCCGCGGCCACGCCGATCGCGCACTCGAGCGGCGCCCGCCCCTGTGCGGCGAGGCGAAGGTTGAGCGCCGCCACGGCGTCGAGCACGGCCTGCGCCGCGGCGAGCGCCGCCTGCTCGGGTCGCGCCAGGGGCTCGGGCGCGCCGAACATGACCATCACGCCGTCGCCGCGGAAGTTGTCGATCGTGCCGCCGTGAGCGTGCAGTGCCGGCGTGATCGCCGCGTAGTAGCGGTTGAGCAGATCGAGCACCACCTCGGGCGATTCGCGCTCGGACAGGGCGGTGAAGCCGCGCAAGTCGGCGAACAGGAAGGCCATGGCTCGCCGCCCTCCGGTGGCGGCGAGCCGCCCGGCGAGGATCGCGTCGAGCACCTGCGGGCTCACGTAGCCGCCGAAGGTGCGCGCCAGCCGACGCTGCTCGCGGCGGTGCTCGCGTGCCTCGAGCACGGAGCGGGTCGTGGCCGCCACCAGGGCCGCGGCCCAGGCCGGAATCAGCGGCAGCACCCAGCCCGCCCGCAGCAAGGCGGCCATCAGCGCGAAGCTCGCCACCAGCGCTGCCGCGAGCCAGCCCCAGCGCCGCAGCGGATGCCCGACCAGCCCGAAGGCGGCGCCGCCGACCACGAGCAGCAGGGCGAACGGCCAGGCCACGGGCAGCAGGAATCCGGCGCCAAGCAAGCTGCGCGCCGCCTGCATATGAACGAGCACTCCGGGCGGGGTCGTGAGCCCCGGCTCCCACGCTGCGAGTGCCACCGGCTGCGGCAGACGGTCCACGAAGGGCAGCACGCTGCCCACGAAGACCAGCTTGCTCGCGAAGGCGGCGCGCAGGTCTGCGTCGTCACCCTGGCGCGACCAGTCGAGCACGCGTTGCAGCGGCAGGTACTCGTAGGGTGCGCCGCGCGTCCAGTCGATCCAGCCGGCGCGTGCCGACACGCCGAGGCGCTCGGCCAGGCGCGCGATCAGGGTGGTCTCGCCGCCGATCACGGGCTCGAAGCGCCGGACCGCGTGGTCCCAGTCGAGCGGGTACAGGGCCACGGCGGCGGCGGGTCCGGCGGCCGCCGCGTAGGGCGGGTGTAGCGGCTGGATGCGGCCGGCGGCGTCGGGCTCGAGCGCGAGCACCAGAGCGCCGCGGGTGCGCGCCGCCACCAGCCCCTGCATCAGCGCCAGATCCAGGGCCTCGAGGCCCGGACCGGCGGCGCGCGCCGGCAGCACGATGTCCAGCACCGTGGCGCGCGGCCCGGCGGCAGCGATGGCGGCCAGCGCCGTGCCCAGTTCCTCGTGCAGCAGCCCCAGCGGCCGCGGGCTTGCCGCCAGCGTCGCCTCGTCCAGACCGACCAGCACCAGTTCCGGCGCAGGCGCCGGTGCGACGGCACGCACCAGAGCGACCGCGGCGTCGAACAGCGGCGTGGCCAAGCGCTGCGTCGCAGGCAGCGCCCAGGCGAGCACGCCCGCCGCCAGGCCCGCGGCGCAGGCGAGCCGGGCGGCACGCTGCAGGCGGCGGCTCAGACGCGGCAGGGTGTCGGGCACGGGGCAGGCGAAGAGTTCACTTGACGCATTATCTCGATTGGCACGGCGCGCGCTCCGCGCCCATAATCGGCTGACCGCGACGCATAGCGGAGTCGAGCATGAACCCGAGCGAACAGCATCTGAGCGGCCTCAGCGATCCCATGGTGCGCGAACTGGCCGAGCGCGGCCAGGTGCGCAGCTTTCCCAAGAACGCGGTGATCATCAACGAGGGCGACAAGGGCGAGTCGCTGTTCGTGATCCTCTCGGGGCGGGTCAAGGTCTACGTCTCGGACGACGACGGCCGCGAGATGGTGCTCGACATCCACGGCCCCGGCGACTACGTGGGCGAGATGGCGCTCGACGGCCGGCCCCGCTCGGCCTCGGTGATGACGCTCGAGCCCGTGTCCTGCTCGATCGTCACGCGCGAGGACCTGCGCGCCGCGATCGCCGCCAATCCCGACGTGGCCATGGGTCTGATCGCCACCCTCATCGAGCGCGCGCGCATTGCCACCGACAACGTCAAGAACCTGGCGCTGATGGACGTCTACGGACGCGTCGCACGCCTGCTGCTGCAACTGGCACGCGACGACGGCTCGGGCAGCCTGGTGGTCCCCGAGCGCATGACCCAGCAGGACATCGCCGACCGCGTAGGGGCCTCGCGCGACATGATCAGCCGCATCTTCAAGGACCTCACGGTGGGCGGCTACGTCACCGTCGAGAACCGCAGCATCACCATCCACCGCAAGCCACCGGCGCGCTGGTAGATCGGCCGGCTGTCGAATTTCCCGCCAGGCCGCGCGGCATTGCGCGGCAGCGCTCGGCCGGTCCGCTCCCGGATGATCACTGCCTCGTCCCCGACTTCGGGGCGCTTAGGAGAGATCCGGATGCCCACCCTGCCCTGCCCCAGCGCTGACTCGACCGCGCCGCCGCCGGTCGACGACCGCGTGATCGTGGTCCCTGCCGACCCCACCTGGGCGGTGCGCTATCGGATCGAAGCCCAACTGCTGCGCGTCGTGCTCTCGGAGCTCGATCCGGGCGTGGAGCACATCGGCTCGACCGCGGTGCCAGGGCTGGCGGCCAAGCCGGTGATCGACCTGCTGATCGGCGTGCCCGGCCTCGAGCGCTTTGCACCCTACGCCCATCGGCTCCTCGCCTACGGCTACGAATACGTCGCCGACCAGGAGCGCAACGTGCCCGACCGGCGCTTCTTCAAGCGCGTGGTCGCCGGGGTGCGCACCCACCATCTGCACGTCGTGCAGCGCGATGGCCCGCTCTGGCAGCGCTATCTCGGCTTTCGAGACGCGCTGCGTGCCGACCCGGCGCTCGCGCAGCGCTACGCCCAGCTCAAGCTGGCTCTGGCCGAACGCCATCCCGACGACCGCGAGGCCTACACGGCGGGCAAGACCAGCTTCGTCGAGTGCGTCCTGGCGGCGCGCTGCGGCGGCGGCGCGCCGCGCATGCTCACCGCGCTGGCGGCGTGAAGGTGTTCTTGTAGCGCTCCCGCAGCACGTTCTTCTGCACCTTGCCCATCGCGTTGCGTGGCAGATCCTCGACCACGAAGACGCGCTTGGGCACCTTGAAGCCGGCGATGCGCTCCTTGAGGGCGGCCACCAGGCGGGCAGAGTCGATGGCGCCGGCCCGACGCGCCACCACCACGGCGGCCACCGCCTCGCCGAAGTCCGGATGCGGCAGGCCGATCACGGCGCTCTCCACGACGCCGGGCATCTCGTCGATCCAGCCCTCGATCTCCTTGGGATAGACGTTGAGGCCGCCGGTGATGATCAGATCCTTGGAGCGCCCCACCAGGCTCAGGTAGTCCTCGGGTGCGCCTTCGCCGCCGAAGCGGCCCACGTCTCCGGTGCGAAACCAGCCGTCGGGAGTGAACTCCTCGGCAGTCTTGTCGGGCATGCGCCAGTAGCCCGCGAACACGTTGGCGCCGCGCACCTGCACCTGGCCGATCTCGCCCGTCGCGCAGGGCGCGCCATCCTCGGTCACCACGCGCACCTGCACTCCGGGCAGCGGCCGACCGACCGTTCCCGGCACCCGCGCACCGTCCGGCCCGAAGTAGGGATTCGAGACCAGCATCACCGTCTCGCTCATGCCGTAGCGCTCGACGATGGTGTGACCAGTGCGCGCGGCGAACTCCCTGAAGGTTTCGGCCAGCAGAGGTGCCGAGCCCGACACGAACAGGCGCACGCCGGCGCAGGCGGCGGCGTCGAGTCCGCGCTCCGCCAGCAGGCGCGTGTAGTGCGTGGGCACGCCCATGAACACCGTGGCCTCGCGCAGCCGGGCAAGCACCGCGCCGGCCTCGAAGCGCGGCAGGAAGATCATGCGCGCGCCGGCCAGCCAGGCCGCGTGCGTGGCCACGAACAGTCCGTGGACGTGGAAGATCGGCAGAGCGTGCAAGAGCACATCGCGCCGCCCCGCCGCGCGCTCGGCCGAGAAACCCCAGGCCTCGTCGAGCGCCAGCGCGTTGGCGGCCAGGTTGCGGTGGCTGAGCATCGCCCCCTTGGAGCGACCGGTCGTGCCCGAGGTGTAGAGGATCGCCGCCAAGTCGTCGGGGCGGCGAAGCACGGTGGGGAAGACCTCTGGCTCGGGCGCCGCCAAACGCAGCAGGCTGCCGTCGCGCGACTCGCCCAGCGTGGCCAGGTGCGCGCCGGCAGCGCGCGCCAGCGGAGCGATCTCGGCCTCGCGCGCGGGGTCGCAGACCACCAGGGCGGGCTGCGCATCGTGCAGGAAGTGCTCGAGCTCGCCGCGCTGGTACGCCGTGTTCAGCGGCACGTAGACCAGGCCGGCACGCAGGCAGGCCAGGTACAGCATCAGCACCTCGGGTGACTTCTCCACCTGCACCGCCACGCGCGCCCCCGGCGCGATGCCCTCGCGCGCCATCCAGTTCGCCATGCGGCCGCTGGCCCGCTCGAGGTCGCGCCAGGTGTAGTACAGGCCGGCGCCGGTCTCGATCGCCGTCGCGTCGAGGTTCTCGGGGAAGCGGCTGCGCAGCAGCGTGTAGAGGTTGGCGTCGGGAGCGGTCATGGTTGTCTCAGCGTCCGGTGAAGCGGGGGGCGCGACCGGCCAGAAAGGCCGCGACTCCCTCGCGGTAGTCCTCGGTCTCGAGCCAGGCGTAGTCGTCGGGCGGCAGCGTTGCGGCGACGAGATTGGCCTTGTTGAGCCGCGCCGCAAGCGCTGATCCGGCGAAGATGCGCGCGCAGCCGACTGCGACCTCGGCGTCCAGCGTGTCAGCGGGCACGACGCGCGTGACCAGGCCCTTGGCGCAGGCCTCCTCAGCGTCGAGCAGTCGGCCCTCGACAAGCAGTTCGAAGGCCACGTCGCGGCGCACGCAGGCGAGCAGGTCAGCGAGTTCACTGCGCGCCAACGGAAAGCCCAGCCGGCCCACCGGAGCGCCGAGCCGCGCGCTTTGCGTGGCCAGGCGCAGATCTGCCGCCATCGCCAGCTCCAGCCCGCCCCCCACGCACGCGCCCTCGATGGCCGCGATCACCGGCACCGGACAGGCGCGCACCGCGGCCAGCGCAGGCGCGATCAGCTCCTCGTGGTAGCGGCGGCCGGACTCGCGGTCGCGGCGCAGGGCGGGGAACTCGGCGATGTCGGCCCCTCCCGCAAAGTGCCCGTCGGCGCCGCGCAGCACCACGACCCGCAGTTCGCCCGGCTCGCGCGCCCAGTCGCCGAAGAGTTCGGCGATCCGACGCCACATCGCCGCGCCGATCGCGTTGCGCCGGCCCGGCGTGGCGAGCCACACGTGCGCCACCGCACCCGCCAGTTCGACGCGGACTTCGCCTGGCGCGCGCATCTCAGTCGAGCTTCGCGCCCGAGGTCTTGGTGACCAGGGCCCAGCGCTTGATCTCGGCGTTCAGAAAGCGCGCGAACTCCGCCTGGCTCATGCTCGGCACGTCCGAACCATTGGCGAGCCAGATGTCGCGCACTTCCTGGGTTGCCAGGGCCTTGCTGACCTCGGCCTGCATGCGCTCGACGATTGGCTGCGGCGTGCCCTTCACCGCCCACAGCCCGTACCAGGTGGAGACGCGGTAATCGGGCAGTCCGGCCTCGGCCGCGGTGGGCACGTTGGGGAAAGCCGCCGCGCGCTGCGGCGCGGCCACCGCCAGCGCCTTGATGCGGCCGGAGCGGATGTGCTGCGCCGAAGAGCCCAGGCCGTCGAACATCAGGTCCACGTTGCCGGCGATCAGATCGGACAGTGCCGGGCCGGCACCACGGTAGGGAATGTGCAGGATGTAGGTTCCGGTCTGCTGCTTGAAGAGCTCGCCGGCGAGGTGGTGCGAAGTGCCGTTGCCGGCCGAGCCGTAGCTGAGCTTGGCGGGGTTCTTCTTGAGCGTGTCGACCAGGGACTTGACGTCATTGGCCGACACCCGCGCGGGATTGGCCACGATCACCTGGGGCGGGTTGGCGATCATCATGATCGGCACCAGGTCCTTCTCGATGTCGTAGTCGAGCTTGGGGTAGAAGCTCGGCGCGATGGCGTGGTGCACCGCGCCCACGAAGAAGGTATAGCCGTCGGGCGCGGCCTTGGCGGCGAGTGCCGCGCCCACCGTGCCGCCGGCGCCGCCGCGGTTGTCGATCACGACCTGGCGGCCAAGCTGCCTGGAAAGCTGCGCTGCCAGCGGGCGCGCAAAGGCGTCGGTGCCGCCGCCGGGCGGGAAGGGCACGATCAGGGTGATGGGCTTGGCCGGCCAGGCCGAGGCGCCCTGGGCCAACACAGCGCCAGGCACGACCAGGGCCAAGGCCAGCAAGGCCGTGCCCAGTAGGCGGTGAAGCATGGTGTCTCCTTGAGTTGCGCAGCGGCGATTCTGTGCGCCGCGTAGCGCCGATGCTAACCGCCCCGAGCCCCGATCTCAGGAGCGCGCCGCGCGAGGGTGCGGGTCGCGGCGCCAGCAGAACACGAAGAGCGCGGCGCCGAACACGATCATCGGCAGCGACAGCCACTGGCCTTGCGACAGTCCGAACTTCAGGGGCAGATAGGCGTCGGGCTCGCGCGCGAACTCCACCAGGAAGCGCGTGATGCCGTAGCCCAGCACGAAGAGCGCGCCCACCGTGCCCTGGGGTCGCGGCCGCGCCGAGTAGATCCACAGCACGACGAACAGCAGCAGGCCCTCGAGCCCGGCCTGGTAGAGCTGCGAGGGATGGCGCGGCAGCCCGTCGCCCGCCTGCGGGAACACCATCGCCCAGGGCCAGGTGGCGGGGTCGGTGACCCGACCCCAGAGTTCGCCGTTGATGAAGTTGCCGATGCGCCCCGCCATCAGGCCCAGGGGCACGAGCGGCACGACGAAGTCCGCGACCTGCAGGAAGGGCCGCTTGCGTGTACGCGCGAACCACGCGATCGCGGCGATCACCCCGATCACGCCCCCGTGCGCCGCCATTCCACCCTGCCAGACCTTGAAGATGTCGAGCGGATGGGCAAGGTAGTGCGCGGGCTGATAGAACAGCACGAAGCCCAGGCGGCCGCCCACGATCACCCCGATCACGCCGAAGAACAGCATGTCCTCGACGTCGCGCCGACTCATGCCGCGCCAAGCCTGGCGCGTGCGCAGCATGCCCAGCAGCATGAAGAGCGCAAAGCCCACCAGGTACATCAGCCCGTACCAGCGCACGGCCAGCGGGCCGATCGAGAAGGCGATCGGATCGAACTGCGGATGGACGAGCATCGGGGATCGGTGCGCGACGCGGCGCGCGGGTGGGGTGAGCCTGGCCGCTATTATTGCCCGACACCACGAACCAACCTGTGAAGCGCCCGCCGGCGCCCCCGCCATGGCCACCAACCGCCGCTCCCGCAACGTGACGCAAGGCGTCGCCCGCTCAGCCAACCGCGCGATGTACTACGCGATGGGCTACCAGGACGAGGACTTCGACAAGCCGATGATCGGCGTGGCCAACGGCCATTCGACCATCACGCCCTGCAACTCGGGGCTGCAGAAGCTTGCCGACGCGGCGGTCGAGGCGATCGAGGCGGCGGGCGCGAATTCGCAGCTGTTCGGCACGCCGACCATCTCGGACGGCATCGGCATGGGCACCGAGGGCATGAAGTACTCGCTGGTGAGCCGCGAGGTGATCGCCGACTGCGTCGAGACCTGCGTCAACGGCCAGTGGATGGACGGGGTGATCGTGATCGGCGGCTGCGACAAGAACATGCCGGGCGGCATGATCGGCATCGCGCGCTGCGACGTGCCGGCGATCTACGTCTACGGCGGCACCGTCAAGCCCGGCCACTACAAGGGCAAGGATCTGACCATCGTCAGCGCCTTCGAGGCGGTGGGCGAGTTCAGCTCGGGACGCATGAACGCCGAGGACTTCAAGCAGATCGAGAAGCGCTGCATCCCCGGCTCGGGATCCTGCGGCGGCATGTACACCGCCAACACCATGAGCTCGTCGTTCGAGGCCCTGGGCATGAGCCTGCTGTACTCATCGACCCAGGCCAATCCCGACCAGGAGAAAGTCGACTCGACGACCGAGGCCGCGCGCGTGCTGGTAGAGGCCGTGAAGGCCGACCTGCGGCCCTCGCAGATCATCACCCGCCAGAGCATCGAGAACGCCGTGGCACTGATCATGGCGGTGGGCGGCTCGACCAACGCGGTGCTGCACTTCCTGGCCATCGCCCACGCCGCGAACATTCCCTTCGCGCTCGAGGACTTCGAGGCGATCCGCCTGCGCACCCCGGTGCTGTGCGACCTCAAGCCCAGCGGCAGGTACGTGGCGACCGACCTGCACGCCGCCGGCGGCATCCCGCAGGTGCTCAAGATCCTGCTTGCCAATGGCCTGCTGCACGGCGAGTGCATGACCATCACCGGCAAGACCATGGCCCAGATGCTGGCCGACGTGCCTGCCGAGCCGCGTGCGGATCAGGACGTGATCCGACCCTTCAACCGGCCCATGTACGAGCAGGGCCACCTTGCCATCCTCAGGGGCAACCTCGCCGAGGAGGGCGCGGTGGCCAAGATCACCGGCCTCAAGAACCCAGCGATCACCGGCCCGGCGCGGGTGTTCGACTCCGAGGACGCCGCCATGGCGGCGATCATGGCCGACCAGATCCGCGCGGGCGACGTGGTCATCATCCGCTACGAAGGTCCCAAAGGTGGGCCTGGCATGCGCGAGATGCTCTCGCCCACCTCGGCGATCATCGGCAAGGGGCTGGGCGAGTCGGTCGGGCTGATCACCGACGGGCGCTTCTCGGGCGGCACCTGGGGCATGGTGGTGGGCCACGTGGCACCCGAGGCCTACGTCGGCGGCACGCTGGCGCTGGTGCAGGAGGGCGACTCGGTCACCATGGACGCCACCCGCCAGCTCTTGCAACTCAACGTGCCCGACGAAGAGATCGCGCGCCGCCGCGCCGCCTGGACGCAGCCGGCCCCGCGCTACACCCGGGGCGTACTGGCCAAGTTCGCCAAGCTCGCCTCGAGCGCGAGCAAGGGCGCGATCACGGACGAAAAGCTCTTCTAGGCTGGGGTCAGGGCGCCGGGCGCGGGCCGCACAGGCGCGCCGCAGGGCTAGCGCCGCGGCTTGTTGCGAGGGGGCAGGAAACTCTCGATGCGCTTGCGGCGCGTGGCGTCGTACTCGTCGTGGGCCCGCTTCTTGTCCAGCCCCAGGCGCTTCTCCACGAGTTCAAACCAGACGAAGGCCGCGCCGAAGGGCGCGAGCACCCACCACCACGAGAGATCGGCGAAGACGCTCACCTCGAAGAGCTTGAGTGCCAGGACAAGGGCGCCGAGCCAGACCAGATACATGCCAATTGGGGCGCGAACCAAAGCGCCGACGGAAATCGATGGCAGCACTATAGGAGCGCCCCCAGCCCGCCGCCATCCCCTGCGGACGGCGTGGCCGGTGCACCGGGCGGGGAATTCGCCCGTTAGAATCGCGAGCCCTCGGATTCCACCCCACCCCACAGGAGCCCCCGTGAAAATCACCACCATCCTCGCTGCCACCGCCCTGCTGGGCTTCGGCGCCGCCGCCCAGGCCCAGAACGCCCAGGAACTGGCCAAGGCCAAGAACTGCTTCGCCTGCCACGCCATCGACAAGAAGCTGGTCGGTCCCGCCTACAAGGACATCGCCGCCAAGTACAAGGGCAACAAGGACGCCGCGGCCATCCTGGCCAAGAAGATCCGCGAAGGCGGCGTGGGCGTGTGGGGCCAGGTGCCGATGCCCGCCAACCCCCAGGTCAACGCCCAGGAAGCCGAAACCCTGGCCAAGTGGGTGCTGTCGCAGTAATCC
>DAOTEJ010000007.1:46303-55026 GCA_035454085.1 Burkholderiaceae bacterium
TAGGAGACCGCTCGATGAATCACCCGATGTTCAAGCTTGTGCCGCTGGCGATTGCCGCGGCCGTCGCCCTTGCCGCCTGCGGCAAGAAGGAAGAGGCCAAGCCGGCCGCCCCCGCCGCGCAGGCGCCCGCTGCCGCTCCCGTGGTTGCCGTGATCAAGGTGGGCCATGTGGCCCCGCTGACCGGCGGCATCGCCCACCTGGGCAAGGACAACGAGAACGGCGCCCGTCTGGCTGTGAACGAGATCAATGCCGCCGGCGGCATCAAGCTCGGCGACCAGACCTTCAAGCTCGAACTAGTCCCCGAGGACGACAAGGCGGACCCGAAGGAAGGCACGATCGCCGCCCAGAAGCTGGTGGATGCCGGCGTGGTCGCCGTGGTCGGTCACCTGAACTCGGGCACCTCGATCCCCGCCTCGAAGATCTACTCGGACGCCAGCGTCACGCAGATCTCGCCCTCGGCCACCAACCCGAAGTACACGGAGCAGGGCTTCAAGACCACGTTCCGCGTCGTGGCCAACGACAACCAGCAAGGCGCGGTGCTCGCCAACTACGCCAAGGACTCGCTCAAGGCCAAGACGGTCGCGATCATCGACGACCGCACCGCCTACGGTCAGGGCCTGGCCGACGTGTTCGAGAAGGTCGCCAAGGAAGGCGGCGTCAAGGTCGTGACCCGCGAGTTCACCAACGACAAGGCCACCGACTTCAACGCCATCCTTACCAAGGTCAAGGCCGGCAAGCCCGACGTGATCATGTACGGCGGCATGGACGCCACTGCCGGCCCGATGGCCAAGCAGATGAAGCAACTGGGCATCAAGAGCGTGCTGCTCGCCGGTGACGGCGTGTGCTCGCCCGAGTTCATCAAGCTCGCCGGCGACGCCGCCGAGGTCCTGCACTGCTCGATGGCCGGCGAGGCGGTCGAGAAGCTGGCCAAGGGCGAGGAGTTCAAGGCCAAGTACAAGGCGGCGTTCAACCAGGACGTCCAGGTCTACTCGCCCTACTCGTACGACGCGGTCTACGTGATCGCCGATGCGCTCAAGCGCGCCGGCAAGGCCGATCGCGCGGCGGTCACCGCCGTGATGCCCGCCACCAACATGCCCGGCCTGACCGGCACGGTGGCCTTCGACGAGAAGGGCGACATCAAGGGCGGCGCCATCTCGATGTTCAAGGTCGGCAAGGACGGCAAGCTCGAGTACATCTCGACCTCGCGCTGATCGACCAACGCGGCAGTCATGGGCGGCGCCTTCGGGCGCCGCCCTTTTTTTCGTCTCCTCTGACGGCGCGACCCGCGATCTTGCTAGGATCGGCACGCTTGGGACGCGCCCGCGCCCCGATGCCGGAGACCCGATGGAAACCTTCATTCAGCAGATCATCAACGGCCTCGTGCTCGGCAGCCTGTACTCGCTGATCGCGCTGGGCTACACGATGGTGTACGGCATCCTCAACCTGATCAACTTCGCCCACGGCGACGTGCTGATGGTGGGAGCGATGACCGCCCTGACGGTGATCGTGGGCCTCAAGGGGCTCTACCCCGACATGCCCGCCTGGATGCTGATGGCCGCCGGCCTGCTGACCGCCATCCCCGCGTGCGTGATCCTGTCGCTGGTGATCGAGCGCGTCGCCTACCGTCCGCTGCGCAACGCCCCGCGCCTGGCGCCGCTGATCACCGCCATCGGCGTGTCGATCGTGATCCAGACGCTGGGCATGATCATCTGGGGGCGCAACTACCACACCTTCCCCGAACTCATCCCCACCACCACCTTCGACGTGGGCGGGGCCACGATCACGCTGACCAAGCTGCTCGTGATCGTGCTGTCCGCCGTGCTGATGGTGGCCCTGATGCTGCTGGTCAACCGCACCAAGCTCGGCCGCGCGATGCGCGCCACCGCCGAGAACCCGCGCGTGGCCGGCCTGATGGGAGTCAACCCCAACCTGGTGATCGCCCAGACCTTCGCCATCGGAGCCGCGCTGGCCGCGGTCGCCGGCGTGATGATCGGCGCCACCTACTCGGTGGTGCACTTCTCGATGGGCTTTCTGCCCGGCCTCAAGGCCTTCACGGCCGCCGTGCTCGGCGGCATCGGCAACATTCCCGGCGCCATGGTGGGCGGGCTGCTGCTGGGCCTGATCGAGGCCCTCGGCGCGGGCTACATCGGCGACCTCACCGGCGGGGTGCTGGGCAGCCACTACCAGGACGTGTTCGCCTTCATCATCCTGGTGGCGGTGCTGATCTTCCGTCCCCAGGGCCTGCTCGGCGAGCGCGTCGCCGACCGCGCCTGAGGCCGCGTCATGAATCTCTACTTCCCCAAGTGGCGCGACAATCCCGTCGCCGCGTTCATCGCGACCTTCGTCGTGGCTGCGGTGCTGATCGCCCTGCCCTTCGTGGTCGGACAGCTCGGCAACGCCTGGGTGCGCGCCTTGGCCTTCGCGCTGCTCTACGTGATGCTGGCGCTGGGCCTGAACATCGTGGTGGGCTTCGCCGGCCTGCTGGACCTCGGCTACATCGCGTTCTACGCGGTGGGTGCCTACATGTATGCGCTGCTTGCCAGCCCGCACCTGACCAGCACCTTCCCCGCGATCGCCGCCATGTTCCCCGACGGGCTGCACAACTCGATCTGGATGGTGATACCCCTGGGGGCGGCCCTGGCGGCGCTGTTCGGGATCATGCTGGGCGCGCCCGTGCTGCGCCTGCGCGGCGACTACCTCGCCATCGTGACGCTGGGCTTCGGCGAGATCATCCGCATCTTCATGAACAACCTCAACGCCCCGGTGAACATCACCAACGGGCCGCAGGGGATCACCCTGATCGACCCGATCACCATCGGCGGCGTGAGCCTGGCCAAGCCCGTGCAGGTCTTCGGCCTCACCGTGCCTTCGGTGTACCTCTACTACTACTTCTTCCTGCTGCTGGTGATCGTCACCATCGTCGTGTGCATCAACCTGCAGAACTCTCGGCTCGGGCGCGCCTGGATGGCGATCCGCGAGGACGACCTGGCCGCCAAGGCCATGGGCATCAACGTGCGCAACGTGAAGCTGCTCGCCTTCGCGCTGGGCGCCACCTTCGGCGGCGTGGCGGGCGCGATGTTCGCGGCCTTCCAGGGCTTCGTCTCGCCCGAGAGCTTCTCGCTCATGGAGTCGATCATCGTGCTGGCCATGGTGGTGCTGGGCGGCATCGGCCACATCCCCGGCGTGATCCTCGGCGCGGTGCTGCTCGCCGTGTTCCCCGAGGTGCTGCGCCACACGGTGGTGCCGGTGCAGCAGGCGCTGTTCGGCAAGGTGCTGATCGACGCCGAGGTGCTGCGCATGCTGCTCTACGGCCTGGCCATGGTGCTGATCATGCTGTACCGCCCCAAGGGCCTGTGGCCCGCGCCCGATCACGGCATCAATCCCTCCGAGCGCATGGGTGGCGGCAAGGGCGGCAAGGCCGCCGCGGCGGGGGCCTGAGGTGGCCGAGACCATGCTCAAGGTGCAGGGGGTCAACAAGCGCTTCGGCGGCCTGCAGGCGCTCTCGAACGTCGGCATCGAGATCGAGCGCAGCCAGATCTACGGCCTGATCGGCCCCAACGGCGCGGGCAAGACCACCTTCTTCAACGTGATCACCGGGCTGTACACGCCCGACTCGGGCAGCTTCGAGCTGGCCGGCAAGACCTACTCGCCCAGCGAGGTCTGGAAGGTCGCGCAGGCCGGCATCGCCCGCACCTTCCAGAACATCCGCCTCTTCCCCGAGATGACCGCGCTCGAGAACGTGATGGTGGGCCGCCACGTCCGCACCCGGGCAGGCGCGCTCGGGGCCGTGCTGCGCCTGCCCTCGCAGCGGCGCGAGGAGGCGCAGATCAAGGCACGCGCGATCGAACTGCTCGAGTACGTGGGCATCCGCAAGTACGCGGACTACCAGGCGCGCACGCTGGCCTACGGCGACCAGCGCCGGCTCGAGATCGCGCGCGCACTCGCCACCGAACCCAAGCTGCTCGCGCTCGACGAGCCCGCCGCGGGCATGAATGCCACCGAGAAGCTGGGCCTGCGCAAGCTGCTCGAGAGCATCCAGGCCGATGGCGTGACCATCCTGCTCATCGAGCACGACGTGAAGCTCGTGATGGGGCTGTGCAACCGCGTCACCGTGCTCGACTACGGCAAGGTCATCGCGATGGGCGCCCCCGCCGAGGTCCAGAGCAACCCCGCGGTGATCGAGGCCTACCTCGGCGCCGCGCACGCCCCCAAGGGCACGGAAGCGGCATGAGCGACGCCGTCCTCAAGGTCAGCGACCTCAAGGTCGCCTATGGCGGCATCCAGGCCGTGAAGGGCATCTCGCTCGAGGTGCGCGCCGGCGAGCTGGTCACCCTGATCGGCGCCAATGGCGCGGGCAAGACCACCAGCCTCAAGGCGATCACCGGCACCCAGGCCTGGGCCGGCAGCATCGACGTGCTCGGGGCCAGTGCCAAGGGCCAGGCTTCCTACCAGCTGCTCGAGCGCGGCCTGGCGATGGTGCCCGAGGGCCGCGGCGTGTTCGCACGCATGACCATCACCGAAAATCTGCTGATGGGCGCCTTCGTCCGCAAGGACAAGGCCGAGATCGCGCGCGACATGGACGAGATGTTCGCCACCTTCCCGCGGCTCAAGGAGCGCGCCAAGCAGCTGGCCGGCACGCTTTCGGGCGGCGAGCAGCAGATGCTCGCCATGGCCCGCGCCCTGATGAGCCGGCCCAAGCTGCTGCTGCTCGACGAGCCCTCGATGGGCCTGTCGCCCATCATGGTCGAGAAGATCTTCGAGGTGATCCGCAGCGTGCACGCCAAGAAGATCCCCATGCTGCTCGTCGAACAGAACGCCCTGCTCGCGCTCGAGGCCGCGGACCGCGCCTACGTGATGGAGTCGGGGTTGATCACGCTGCAAGGTCCGGCGCGGCAGATGCTCGACGATCCCAAGGTACGCGCGGCCTACCTCGGCGAGGCGCACTAGAGCCGCTTGCCCAGGCTCGTCACTGGGTCGGGCAGGTAGCCCAGCGCCTTCCAGAAGGCGAGCGCACCCGACGCGTCGTCCAGCACCTGCAGGTTCACCTTGGGGCAGGCCCGCGCGGCCAGCTCGCGTTCGGCGTGCTCCACGAGCGCCCGAGCCACGCCCTGGCCGCGCGCATCAGGCGCCACGCCCACCGCGTAGAGCCAGCCGCGGTGGCCATCCCAGCCTGCCATCGCGGTGCCGAGCAGGCGCCCCGCGCGCCAGGCCCCCCAGAAGAGCCCGTCGCCCTGGGCGAGCTTGCGCTCCAGGTTGGCGCGCGGTGCGCGCTGCGGGCGCGCGGGATCGTCGTACTGCGCAAACACCTCGCGCCACAGGGCAAGCACCGCCTCGGTGTCGGCCGCGGTGATCGGGCGCAGTTCCAGGGTCACGTGCCGCGTACCCGGCGCACCGCCACCTTGACTTCCATGCCGAGGTAGTCGCCGGGCTCGCCGAACCACGATCCGGCCAGCGGAACCGCGTGGCGCGGGTCGCTGGCGAAGGCCACGCGGATGAGGTTGGTGGCGACGGTGTCGGGATTGGTGGGATCGAAACCCATCCATCCGGCGCCCGGCAGATAGACCTGCGCCCAGGCGTGGGTCGCGCCCGCGCCCATCACATCGGCCGTGCTGTCGCCGTCGGCATCGATGTCGAGCGCCGGGTCGTAGAGGTAGCCCGAGACGAAGCGCGCCCCGAAGCCCAGCCGCCGGCAGGCCTCGATCAGCAGCAGGGCGTAGTCGCGGCAGGTGCCCGCGCCTCGGGTGAGCGTCTCGTGCGGCGTCTGCGTGCCCTCGGCGTCGCGCGCCTCGTAGCGCAGCGTGCCGCGGATGGCACTGCACATGTCCACCAGCAACTGGCGCGTGTCGGGCCGCACCTGCACGGCCAGGAAGGGCCGCATCCACTCGAAGAGCCGCCCTTCCGGATCGGGGTAGTGCGGTTCGAGCAGGACACCCAGTTCGCGGCGCTCGTCGCCCGAGTAGTCGAAGGGCCAGCGCCGCGCGTGCTCGGCGATCAGCGCCGGCACCGCCTGCAGGCCGTGATGCCGCACCGCGAAGCGCGCGCGGATCTCCAGGTGATCGGCCTCGGTCTGCGGCGCGATCACCGCCACCGAGTTGGACTGCACGTCATAGACCCAATGGACGAGCGACTCGGGGCTCACGGCAACGTCGGCCCACAGCACCTGGATGTCGTGGCTGGCGCGCGGCCGGAACAAGAGCCGGTGCGGCCCGAAGCGCACCGGCCGCGCGTAGCGGTAGGTGGTGGTGTGCTCGACCTCGAGGCGCACGCTCATGCCGCGTCCCTCGCACGGTCGGCCTCGGAGGTGAAGGCATCCGCGAAAAAGCGGTCGTCCGGCAGCCCCCCGAGCGCCGTGAAGTCGCGTCGCGCCGCGTCCACCATCAGCGGCGAGCCGCAGGCGTAGACCTCGTGCACCGCAAGGTCTGGCAGATCCTCCAGCACCGCGCGGTGCACCAGACCCGTGCGACCCGCCCAGGCGTCCTCGGGCAGCGCGTCCGAGATGACCGGCACATAGCGAAAGTTCGGCTGCTGCGCGGCCCAGGCGCGCGGCAGCGCGTCCATGTACAGGTCCTGCGGACGCCGTCCGCCCCAGTAGAGCACCACCGGGCGCGCGCGCCGCTCGCCCTCGCCGCGGTTGATGCGCGCATGGAACAGATGCTCGGCCACCGCCTTGATCGGCGCGAATCCGGTGCCGCTGGCAAGCAGCACGATGGGGCGCTCGCTGTCTTCGCGCAGCGTGAAGGTGCCCAGCGGCCCCTCGCAGCGCAGGATGTCGCGCTCCTTCAGCGCAGGCTGGCCTGCGCCGGCCACGCCAAACAGCGCGTCGGTGAAGCGCCCGCCCGGCAGGTGGCGCACGTGCAGTTGCAGCACCTCGTCGGCATGCGGCGGCGTGGCGATCGAGTAGCTGCGTCGTGCGCCGTCGCGCAGCAGGATGTCGAGGTACTGCCCGGCGCGGTACTGCAGGCGCTCGGCCGCGGGCAGTTGCAGGCCAAGCAGGGTCACGTCGGGCGCCACGCGCTGCAGGCTGGCGATGCGCGCCGGCATCTTGCGCACCGGGAACTCGCCCATGCCTTGCAGTTCGCGCGCCTCGATCACCAGATCCGACTCGGGCCGCGCGCAGCACAGCAGGGCCTTGCCGGCCGCCGCCTCGGCGGGCGTGAGCGCGCTGGCCGAATGGGCGCCTTGCACCAGGCTGCCCTCGACCACCGCGGACTTGCACGAGCCGCAGGCGCCGTTCTTGCAGCCGTAGGGCAGCGCGATGCTCTGGCGCAGCGCCGCGGCGAGGATGGTCTCGCCGTCGTCCACCGTGAATGCATGGCCCGAGGAGCGGACCGTCACCTTGAAGACCATAGAATCCGTTCCATGAAGCGCGCCCCTCGCAAGCTCGGCCGCCCCACCCTGCTGATCGTGGGCTGCGGCGACGTGGGCGGCCGGATTCTCGCACGGGCGCGCACCCGCTTCCGGGTGCTGGCGGTGACCCGCCAGCCCGCGCAGGTGGCCGCCTTGCGCGCGGCCGGCGCCGTGCCGCTGCTCGTCGATCTGGACGATGCGGCCCAGGTGCGGCGGCTGGCTCCCTTTGCCGCGCGCGTGGTCCATCTGGCCCCTCCCCCGGAACGCGGCACGCGCGATCCGCGCACGCGGCGCTTGCTGGCCGCCTTCGGTGCACGCGCGGGCCGGCTTGCCTACGTGAGCACCACCGGCGTGTACGGCGACCGCCGCGGTGCGCCGACCGACGAGACCACGCCCACGCGTCCGGGCACGGAGCGCGCGCGGCGCCGCGTCGATGCCGAGGCCACGCTGCGGCGCCACGGCCGCGCCGGCGAGCTCGGATCCAGCGTGCTGCGCGCGCCCGGCATCTACGCCCACGACCGTCTGCCCACCCAGCGTCTGCGCGCCGGGCTGCCGGCACTCGCGCCCGAAGACGACGTCTACACCAACCACATTCACGCCGAGGATCTGGCGCGGCTGTGCCTGGCGGCGCTGGCCCGCGGCCGGCCGCAGCGCGTCTACAACGCGGTGGACGACTCGGACCTGCGCATGGGCG
The DNA here is from genome assembly GCA_035454085.1 of Burkholderiaceae bacterium. GTDB lineage: Bacteria > Pseudomonadota > Gammaproteobacteria > Burkholderiales > Burkholderiaceae_F > DAOTEJ01. The sequence continues at coordinate 54,345 of DAOTEJ010000007.1, forward strand.
ACTACCTCGACGCGGTGGCGCAGGCCACCGGCCTGCCCGCGCCGCCGCGCCTGCCGCGGGCGCAACTGGCCCAGGCGGTGAGCGCCGTGATGCTGAGCTTCATGAGCGAATCGCGGCGCATCGGCAACGCAAGGCTCAAGCGCGAACTGCGCACGCCGCTGGCCTGGCCGACGGTGGCCGATACCTTGGAGTCGCTCGCGCCTGTGTCCGCGGGCACCGCACCGCTGCGCCACCAGGGCGCAGCCTTGGAGCCGAGCCCGTCACTGCGTCCGCCGGCTCAGTAGAGGTTGCCTGCCCCCGGGGTGTAGCTCGCGGCCACCACGGCGTTGGCGATCAGCGTGTCGCACTGAACCACCCCCGACACCTTCAACATGGCCGTGTCCGCGCGCAGCAGCGCCGCCTGTAAATGCAGGTCGGCGCCTGCGGACACGCTCAGACCGGCGGCCGAGACGAGGCTCACGTTGCCCGCCGCGTCGGTCGACAGGCAGCGCTCGATCGCGGCCAGCCGGCCGAGCGCACCGTCGAGTTCCTTGCGGACCGCGACGAGCTCGGCCTCGAGCGTGCGCAGCCGTTGCGCGGTGCTGGTACGGGTGCTGGAGGACGTGGGCATGGCTTGCTCCTTGCACAGACGGGCCTCGAGCGTAGGCCTGCGGCGCGCCGCGTGCCGGTGCGGGGCGAATGC
>DAOTEJ010000008.1:0-2180 GCA_035454085.1 Burkholderiaceae bacterium
GGCCGGCGCCGTCGAGCACGCCCTTGCGGCGCGTCATCTCGCGCGCCTTGCGGGCCGCCTCGCGGGCACGGGCGGCCTCGACGATCTTGCCGCAGATGATCTTGGCGTCGGCGGGGCGTTCGAGCAGGAAGGTCTCGAGCGCCTTGGCCACCACTTCCTCGACCGCGGGGCGCACCTCGCTCGAGACCAGCTTGTCCTTGGTCTGCGAGCTGAACTTGGGCTCGGGCACCTTGACGCTGAGCACGCAGGTCAGGCCCTCGCGCATGTCGTCGCCGCTGGTCTCGACCTTGGCCTTCTTGTCGAGCTCGTTGGTCTTGATGTAGTTGTTGATCACCCGCGTCATGGCGGCGCGCAGGCCGGTGACGTGGGTGCCGCCGTCGCGCTGCGGGATGTTGTTGGTGTAGACCAGCAGGTTCTCGTTGTAGCTGTCGTTCCACTGCATCGCCACTTCGACGCTGATCGGCACGCCGTGGCCGCTCGAGTCCTGCAGGGCGTAGAACACGTTGGGGTGCAGGACGGTCTTGTTCTTGTTGATGAACTCGACGAATCCCTTGACCCCGCCGGCGAAGGCGAAGTCGTCTTCCTTGCCGGTGCGCTGGTCGATCAGGCGGATGCGCACGCCATTGTTGAGGAACGAGAGCTCGCGCAGGCGCTTGGACAGGACTTCGTAGTGGAAGTCGATGTTGGTGAAGATCTCGGCGTCGGGCAGGAAGTGCACTTCGGTGCCGCGGCGGTCGGTGTTGCCCGTGACCTGCATGGGCGAGATCTCGACCGCGCCCTCGGGGGTGTCGACGGTCTGGAGCACGCGGTCGACCGGCACGCCCTGGCAGAACTCCATGAAGTGGACCTGGCCCTCGCGGCGCACCGTGAGCCGCAGCCAGCGCGAGAGCGCGTTCACGCAGCTCACGCCCACGCCGTGCAGCCCGCCCGAGACCTTGTAGCTGTTCTGGTTGAACTTGCCGCCGGCGTGCAGTTCGGTGAGCGCGATCTCGGCCGCGCTGCGCTTGGGCTCGTGCTTGTCGTCGAACTTGACGCCGGTCGGGATGCCGCGGCCGTTGTCGATCACCGAGATCGAGTTGTCGGTGTGGATGGTGACCACGATGTCGTCGGCGTAGCCGGCGAGCGCCTCGTCGACCGAGTTGTCGACGACCTCGAACACCAGGTGATGCAGGCCGGTGCCGTCCTGGGTGTCGCCGATGTACATGCCGGGCCGCTTGCGCACGGCTTCGAGGCCTTCGAGGATCTGGATCGAGCCGGCGCCGTATTCGCCGTTGTCGCCCGCGGGCGGGGTGTGCTGCTGCTCTTCTGACATGAGACTTCCTGCTTGAACCGGCGCCGGAGGGATGCCGGTCTGAAACGCAAACACGGCGCCGGCGCACTCCTGGCGCCGGCGCCGCCGAAAACGGCCCTGCGCTAGATGCGCATGGGCATGACCACGTACTTGAAGGCCTGCGAGTCGGGCATGCCGATCAGGGCCGAGCCCAGAGCGTCGCCCAGGGAGAAGCGCACCTGCTCGGTCTTGAGGTTGGCCAGCACATCGAGCAGGTAGGTGACGTTGAAGCCGATGTCCAGGCCCTCGCCGGCGTAGTCGATCTCGAGCTCCTCCTGCGCCTCTTCCTGGTCGGCGTTGGTCGAGCTGATCTTGAGCGCGGCGTCGACCAGCACCCAGCGCACGCCCTTGAACTTGTCGGTGGTGAGGATGGCGGCGCGGGTGAGCGCGTGCATCAGGTCCTCGCGGCCGATCAGGAAGGTCTTGGTGTTGTTGGCGGGGATGACGCGGTTGTAGTCGGGGAACTTGCCCTCGACCAGCTTGGAGATGAGTTCGATGTCGCCGAACGAAAGCTTGATCTGGTTGGCCGCCATCTGGATGCGCACCGCATCCTCGGTGTCGGGCAGCAGGCGCAGCAACTCGATGATGGTCTTGCGCGGAACGATGGCTTCGATCTTGCCGGCGGTGGCGTCGTCCTTGCCGACCTCGCACAGCGCCAGTCGGTGGCCGTCGGTGGCCACGGCGCGCACCGTGCCGCCCTCGACAACCATCAGCATACCGTTGAGGTAGTAGCGGATGTCCTGCTGAGCCATGGCGAAGTGGACCATCGACAGGAGGTACTTGAAGCGCGCTGCGGGCAGGGTGAAGTCGGCCGTGAAATCGGCCTGGGCCACGGTGGGGAATTCCTCGG
>DAOTEJ010000008.1:2280-34882 GCA_035454085.1 Burkholderiaceae bacterium
GGCAGGGTGAAGTCGGCCGTGAAATCGGCCTGGGCCACGGTGGGGAATTCCTCGGCCGGCAGAGTCTGGAGCTGGAAGCGGCTCTTGCCGCTGGCCACCGCCATTTTCTTGTTGGCCAGCGACAGCGCCACGTCGGTCTCGGGCAGGGCACGCAGGATGTCGACCAGCTTGCGCGCGGCCACGGTGGTGGCCGCGGCGTCGGCGCCCGAGCCGATCTCGGCCGAGGTCTGAATCTGGATTTCAAGGTCGGTGGCGGTGAAGCTCACGCGACTGCCGTTCTTGCGCACCAGGATGTTGGCGAGGATGGGCAGGGTCTGGCGCCGTTCGACGATGCCGCTGACGACCTGCAGCGGCTTCAACAACGCGTCGCGGTTGGCTTTGACGAGCTGCATTTCTTTATTTCCTCGTAGTCGTAGTTAGTAGTAGAGCGCTAGATATCTGTGGACAAGTCGAAACTGTCCAGGCGAATCATGGCCTTGGCCGTACGCCTGGCCTGTGGAGCAAGTCGGGGATGGCTGTGGGCGGCGGCGGACAGCATTGAACAAGTCGGGGCCTCCGCGCGCGCAGCCGAAACTTGTCCACCGTCGTCCACAGAAATTGCGAAGTTGTGCACAGACTTGTTCTTCAGCCCTTGAGGGTCTGCTCGAGCACGTGCAGGGCGTGATTGAGCTCGGGGTTCTTGCCGCGTTCGCCACCGATCTTGCGCACCGCGTGTAGCACCGTGGTGTGGTCGCGGCCGCCGAAGAGTTCGCCGATCTCGGGAAGGCTCTTCTGGGTGAGTTCCTTGGCCAGGTACATCGCGACCTGACGCGGCCCGGCGATGTTGCTGGGCCGCCGCTTGGAATACATGTCGGCGACCTTCATCTTGTAGTAGTCGGCCACGGTCTTCTGGATCAGTTCGACGGTGATCTGGGCGGTCGAGGCCGAGAGGATGTCGCGCAGTGCCTCGCGGGCCAATTCGACGCTGATGGCGCGGCCGTGGAACGACGAGAAGGCGACCACCTTGCGCAGCGCGCCCTCGAGCTCGCGCACGTTGGAGCGCAGGTTCTTGGCGATGAAGAAGGCCACGTCCTCCTTCAGATCGGCGCGCTCGGTCTCGGCCTTCTTGAGCAGGATGGCCACGCGCATCTCGAGCTCGGGCGGCTCGATGGCGACGGTCAGCCCCGAGGCGAAGCGGGAGACCAGACGGTCCTCCATGTCCTTCAGTTCCTTGGGGTAGGTGTCGCTGGTGATGATGATCTGCTTGCGCCCCGCAACCAGGGCCTCGAAGGCGTAGAAGAACTCTTCCTGGGTGCGCGCCTTGCCCGCAAAGAACTGGATGTCGTCGATCAGCAGCAGGTCGAGCGAGTGGTAGTAGCGCTTGAACTCGTCAAACGCCTTGCGCTGGTAGGCGCGCACCACGTCGCTGACGTACTGCTCGGCGTGGATGTAGCGCACCCGGGCCTTGGGATTGCGCGCCAGGATGCCGTTGCCCACCGCATGGATCAGGTGGGTCTTGCCCAGGCCCACGCCGCCATACAGGAAGAGCGGGTTGTAAGAGCCCCCCGGGTTCTCGGCTACCTGCATGGCCGCGGCGCGCGCGAGCTGGTTGGCCTTGCCGGTGACGAAGGTGTCGAAGGTCAGCAGCGAATTGATGCGGGCGCGTTCGACGTGCTCGTCGGGCGTGATCGGGCCGTCGTCGGCCACGGCCAGCGGGATGCTGGCGGGCGCGGCCGGCGGCGCGGGGCTTGCCGCTTCGGCCTGTTCGGCGGCCGCGAGTTCGAGCACCAGCGACACCTGGCGCTGCAGCACTCGCGAGGCGGCGTGCGCGATCTGGCCTGAGAACTGCGCGCGGATGGTCTCGAGCTTGATGCGGTTGGGCGCGCTGACGGTCAGGGTGGCGGTCGATTCGTTGAAGTCCAGCGCCCGGAGCGGCTTGATCCACGCGGAAAACTGCTGCGGGGTGAGCTCGCTTTCCAGGAGGCGCGAGCAGTCGTGCCAGAGGTGATGCATGGGAGACGCTTTCCGCCTTGAGCTGTTCTGTTCTTGTGCGCGCGGCGGGGAGGCCACGGCCGGTGGGTGAGGCACCGCCGAAGCCTCCTGGAGGGCATCGATCAGCGTCCGCGATTCTAGCGCCCGGGGCCCAACTTATCCACAGCAAGGCAAGCCGCGCAGCAAGACGGAGCCCGAACTCGAAGGCTTCGTTTTAGAGGATTCCAAAGAGAGTGTATGCTCACATATGGGCCCGGCCATTGGCCGCGTAGGCTGGTGGCGACAGGGTTGCGCACGCTCCGGGAGCGGCCGTCCCGGCCGGGGCGCGTGCTGGGCGACTCGGTGCATGCTGCCGCCCAGGCGCCGCCCAGGCACAACTGCGGGGCAGGTTGCGGGCGCGTCGGGGCGGGCTAGCCCGGTTTGACAGGGCTTCGCCGCCTCGCGTCTAATACCGGGCTTTTCGCTGCACTGCATTACGCTGGGAAAATCGCCTGAAAAATCCGGTACTTCCAGCGTTGCGTCGGGGCTTCCGTCACGATGTTCCGACGCTTGCCGGGCGCGCAAGAGAATCCGCCGCCGGCTGGCTTCGAATGGCTCCCGTAGGCGCGAAGAAGCAGCGACATAGTGCTGCAGGAGTTAGGGCTTGCGGCGCGAACTCAGGACCTTGCCCGGGTCCGAACTGGCCGCCCTGGGCGGCACCAGCCTTGAGGAATAAAAATGGCCACGAAACGCACTTATCAGCCCTCCGTCGTCAAGCGCAAGCGCACCCACGGCTTCCTGGTCCGCAGCCGGTCCAAGGGTGGCCGTCGCATTCTTGCCGCGCGTCGCGCCAAGGGCCGCCACAGCCTCTCGGTCTGAGTCTGCGGTCACGGCACCGAGCGCCGTGCCGCATGAGCGGCCGCGGGCCTTCCCTGCGCGGCGCCGCCTGCGGCGCCCCGACGAATTCGCTGCGGTGCTCGCAGCGCGCGGGCCGGCGTCATTGCGCCTGGCGCGACGCTGGTTCGCCGTGAGCGTGCTGGCCCTGCCCCGGGGCGCGTCAGCAGCGGAGCTCGACCCCGTGCGCTTCGGATTCACCGTGGGCAAGCGCAACGCGCGCCGCGCCGTGGACCGAAACCTGGTCAAGCGGGTGCTGCGCGAGTCGGCCCGCCACGCGTTTGGGCAGTTCGCGACCTTGGCACATGAGCGCGGGCTCGGGCTCGCGGTGAGCCTGCGGCTCAAGGCACCGCTGGTCCCCAAGGGCGCAGCGGTCGCGCGCGGCGAGCTGAGCCGCGCGCTGCGCGCCGATTGCGATGCACTGCTGACCGACCTGGCGCGGCACCTGCCGCGCCTGAGCCTCGAGGCCACCGATGCTTGAGCGAGTCCTGGTTGCGCTGATCCGCGGCTATCAGTTCCTTCTGTCGCCCTGGGTGGGGCACGGCTGCCGCTACCTGCCGACCTGCTCGGAGTACTCGCGCGAGGCCATCGAGCGTCACGGCGCTTTGCGCGGCGGCTGGATGATGCTGGCGCGGCTGGCCCGCTGCCACCCGCTGGGCGGCCGCGGACTCGACCCCGTGCCCGCGAAGTTCCGCTGGCGCTGCTGGTGCGGTGAGCCGCAGCACGCCGAGTCGGCCCGTCCTTCCCTGTTCACCGAACATCGTTAGAAAGCACAGCCGTCATGGGCAGCGATTTCCAGCGCACCATCCTGTGGGTCTTTTTCGGCATGTCGCTGTTCATGCTGTGGGACCGCTGGCAGATTCACAACGGCCGGCCCTCGATGTTCGGGCTGGCACCGAGCACGCAGCAGCAGGCCGCGCCGCCCCCCGCACCGGTGGCCGTGCCGGGCGCGCAGAGCGTTCCCGGATCGGCGCCGGCCGGCGGCAGCACCGCGGCCGACAAGGCCCTGCCCTCGGCCCCGAGCATTCAGCCGGGCACTGCGGCGGGCGCGCCGCAGGCACCCGCTGCTCCCGCGGCCGCGGGCCAGGCCAAGGCGCCGCCGGTGGTGATCGAGACCGACCTGCTGCGCGTGGCGATCGATCCCGAGGGCGCCGTGGTGAGCCAGGCCACGCTGCTCAAGGAGCGGGTCACGCCCGATTGGACGCAGACCGGCCTGATCGGCATGGTGCTGGGCCGCAAGCCCGCGGCCGACAGCGATGTCGAATTGCTCGAGGTCTCGCCCAACCGCGTCTACGTGGCGCAGACCGGTCTCGTGGGAGGCAGCTTCCCGAACCACCGCACGGCTTTCACTCCGGTGGACGGCCCGCGAAAGCTCGAGCCCGGGCAGGACACGCTGGCGGTGAGCTTCGACTCCGAGGCGGGCGGCCTCAAGCTGCGCAAGACCTACACCTTCACGCGCGGCCGCTACGACGTGCAGGTGACGCACCAGGTGATCAACACCGGCGAGGCGCCGGCCTCGCCCTCGGTCTACTACCAGCTCATGCGCGACGGCAACAAGCCCCAGGGCGAGTCGTCGCTGTACTACACCTACACCGGCCCGGCGGTGTACACCAACGAGACCAAGTTCAAGAAGGTCGACTTCAGCGACATCGCCAAGGGCAAGGCCGACTATCCCAAGTCGGCCGACCAGGGATGGATCGCCATGATCCAGCACTACTTCCTCACCGCCTGGGTGCCACCCGAAGGCGCCAAGCGCGAGCTCTATACGCGCGAGGTCGACAAGAACCTCTATGCCGTAGGCAGCGTGCTGCCGCTGGGCGCGATCGCCCCCGGGGCGACGGTCGAGTCCAAGGCGCAGCTCTACATCGGCCCGCAGGACCAGGACCGGCTCAAGGCGATCGCGCCGGGGCTGGATCTGGTGGTCGACTACGGCTGGCTCACCTTCCTCGCCAAGCCGATCTACTGGCTGCTCTCGTTCCTGCACGGCATCGTCGGCAACTGGGGCTGGGCGATCGTGCTGCTGACCGTGCTGGTCAAGGCGGTGCTCTATCCGCTGTCCGCGGCGGGCTACAAGTCGATGGCGCGCATGAAGGAAGTCGGCCCGCGCATGGTGGCGCTGCGCGAAAAGTACGGCGACGACAAGCAGAAGCTCAACATGGCCATGATGGAGCTCTACAAGACCGAGAAGATCAATCCGCTCGGCGGCTGCCTGCCGATCATGCTGCAGATCCCGGTCTTCCTGGCGCTCTACTGGGTGCTGCTGGCCTCGGTCGAGCTGCGCGGCGCGCCCTGGATCCTGTGGGTGCAGGACCTGGCCGCGCCCGACGGCTGGTTCATCCTGCCGGTGCTGATGATGGCCACCATGTGGTTCCAGTACAAGCTCAATCCCACGCCGCCCGATCCGGTGCAGGCCAAGGTGATGGCGATCATGCCCTTCGCCTTCGGCATCATGTTCTTCTTCTTCGCTTCGGGCCTGGTGCTGTACTGGGTCACGAACAACATCCTCTCGATCGCGCAGCAGTGGTACGTGACCCGTCAGATCGCGCAGGAGAAGGCCAAGCGCGCCGGCTGAGGCGCCGCCGCGCGCCAGGGCAGCGCGCACGAACGAAGGGGGCCTGGCGGCCCCCTTTTTCGTTGGTCGCGGGCGGGTGTCTCAGTCCTCGTCGCGCGGGCGCGGACGGCGCGGACGCAGCGCAAGCAGCGGCCACAGCCACACCGACACCGTCCACTTGAGCACGCGTCCCAGGCTCAGACGGCCGCTTTCGCCTTCGCGCGTCAGGGCGAACACGATCACCGCCCCCGCCAGCACCCACAGCACGAAGAAGGTGTAGACCCAGGCGCGGGTGTCGTAGTCGGCATCGAGGTGCCCGGCCACGGTGGCGGCCAGCGGCACCGAGATGATCACGGCCAGGGCCGCGCCGGCCATGGCGGGGCTGAGCGAGGGGTCCGGGTCGTCGGGGCGCGGCATGCCGGCACTTTAACCGGCTGGCGCGGCGTGATCAGGCGGCACGCAGCCAGGCCGCGAGCAGCACCAGGGCGACGAAGAGCGCGCCCAGGACCAGGACCACGCGGCGGACAAGGCGATGGGTCATCTCAGACCATGTCGTAGCGTTCGGTGTGGACGCGATCCGCCGGCACGCCCAGTTCGGCCAGCACACGCTCCATGGCGTCCATCATCGGCGCCGGCCCGCACACGAAGTACTGCAGCGAGGTGTGCCGCGGCGGCAGATACCGGCGCAGCAGCGCGGCCGTGACGTAGCCGCGCTCGCCGCCCCAGTCGGCGGGCGGCGACTCGAGCACCGGCACCCAGCGCAAGTTCGGGTGTCGCCGGGCACGCTCCTCGAAGCGCTCGCGCAGGCACAGGCCCTCCCAGGCGTTGGCCGCGTGGACCAGCAGCAGCGGGCGCGCGTCATCGCGGTCGAGCAAGGTCTGGACCATGGAAGCGAGCGGCGTCACCCCGACGCCGCCGCCGATGAACACGAAGCCTGGGCCCTCGTGGCGCTCGGGCGTGAATACGCCGTAGGGGCCGTCGAGCCACAGGTGCGCGCCGGGCGCGAGCCCGGGAACCCGCGTGCCCGACCAGTCGCCCAGCGCCTTGATGGTGAACTCGAGTGGCGCGTCGGCCGCGCGCTCGGCGCTGCACGACATCGACACCGGGTGCGCCTCGCGCGCCCAGGGGCCAGCGGTGCGCAGCCAGCAGAACTGGCCCGGCGCGAAGGCCAGCCCCGCATGGCCCAGGGGGCGCAGCACCAGGGTGCGCGCGCGACCGCGCTCGGCACGGTTGTCGACCAGGACCCAGGGGCGGCGCGCCTGGCTCCAGGGCTTCCACACTCGTACCCAGCCCAGGGACAGCAGCACCAGCGCGCCATAGCCCAGCACCAGGGCCTTGAGCAGCGGCGTGGGGCTGGCCATCAGCGCATGGGCGTGCAGGCCGGCGGCGACCACGAGCGCGAGCCCCAGCCAGCGGTGCAGCAGCAGCCAGGCCTCGTAACTCAGGCGCAGCAGGCGGCGGGCGAGCGAGGTGGCGAGCAGGGCGCCGAGCGCCCACAAGGCGAGGCTGCCCGCGCCGAAGGCAACCGTGCCCATGGCGAAGGGGTCGACGAACGCGCGCGGCGGCACGCCGCGCCAACCCACGAGCACCAGATGCGCCGCCACGCAGGCCGCGCCCACCAGCGCGATCTCGCGATGGAACTGCAAGAGCGCGTCCTGCCCGTAGGGCCCGGTGACCATGTGGATGCGCGTGACGAGCAGGAACTCGAGGGCAAAGATCGCGAGCCCCACCCACGCCAGGCCGCTGCTCGCGGCCGCCAGCGCATCGGCCGGCGCCGGACCGGCGAGCAGCGCCACCAGAGCCGGCGCCGTGGCGAGCAAGGCGTACAGGATGAGCCCGGCAAGGCCGCGCAACACGAGCACCATGGGTGCAGGCTAGCCCGGCGGCGGACGGCGGGGCCTGATCACGCTCAGGACTGGCGCGGTGTGGCGCGTGCCCTGGCTACACTGCTCGCTGCCTAGCCCGCGCGGGCGGCCGAGCGGCTCGACGCCCCCGCCTGCCCGGGAGTGATTTTCCCGGGCACCCTTGATCCGCCTGCCATGCGCGCCACAGACCGCGACCCCATCGTTGCCATCGCCACCGCGCCCGGCCAGGGCGGGGTGGGCATCGTGCGGCTGAGCTCGGGCGCCGCGGAGTTGCGGCCGGTGATCGAGGCCCTGCTCGGCGCGGCCGCGCCGCGCCTGGCACCGCGCCACGCCCTGCTCGCCGCCTTTCTGGCGGCCGATGGCCATGCCATCGACGAGGGGCTGGCGCTGCTCTTTCCGGCGCCGCACTCCTACACCGGCGAGACCGTACTCGAACTCCAGGGCCACGGAGGGCCGGTGGTGCTGCGCCTGCTGCTGGCGCGCGTGCTCGAGGCCGGGCGCGCCGCGGGCGTGCCTCTGCGCGTGGCCGAGCCGGGCGAGTTCACGCGCCGCGCCTTTCTGAACGGGCGCATCGACCTGGCCCAGGCCGAGAGCGTGGCCGACCTGATCGACGCCAGCACCGAGGCGGCGGCGCGCGCCGCGGCGCGCTCGCTGTCGGGCGAGTTCTCGGTGCGGGTGCGCGCCCTGCACGACGCGCTGGTGGACCTGCGCTTGCTGGTGGAGGCCACGCTGGACTTCCCGGAAGAGGAAATCGACTTTCTCGAGGCCTCCGACGCGCGCGGCAAGCTGGCGGACATCCGCCAGCGGCTGGCGCAGGTGCAGCAGGCCTCGCGTCAGGGGGCGGTGCTGCGCGCGGGGCTGGCCGTGGTGCTGGCTGGCAGTCCGAACGTGGGCAAGTCCAGCCTGATGAACGCACTGGCGGGTGAGGAGGTGGCCATCGTCACCGCGATTGCCGGCACCACGCGCGACCGCATCGAGAAGACCGTGCAGGTGCGCGGCATCCCGCTCAACCTGATCGACACCGCGGGGGTGCGCGACACGGCCGACGAGGTCGAGCGCCTGGGCATCGCGCGCACGCTGGACGAAGTGGCCCGCGCCGACGTGGTGCTGCACCTGGTGGAAGCCGGCGATGCGCGCGGCGCGGCGGCCGACGCCGACGTGCTGGCGCGGGTGCGCAGCCGCATCGGCCGCGGCGTGCCGGTGATCACCGTGTTCAACAAGATCGACCTCGCGGGCCTCGCGCCGCGCGTGCAGGGCGAGTCGGTCTGGCTGTCGGCGCGCAGCGGCGCCGGGCTCGAGGGCTTGCGCGAGAAGCTGCTGGCGATTGCCGGCTGGGGGCGCGACACCGGGGCCGAGAGCGTCTTCCTGGCGCGCGAGCGTCACCTCGACGCCCTGGCGCGCGCCGCCGCCCACCTCGACGAGGCTGCGCGCCTGGCGGCCCTGGGCGACCGTCAGCTCGATCTGTTTGCCGAGGAACTGCGGCTGGCGGGCGAGGCCCTGGGCGAGATCACCGGCGAGCTGTCGGCCGACGAGCTGCTGGGCCTGATCTTCGGGCGCTTTTGCATCGGCAAGTGAGCCCGCGCCTCAACCGCGCGGTGCAAACAGCCAGGGCTCGGCCTCGGCGATGGCGCGGATGTGGTCCCACACCACGCGCACGCGCCGCAGGCGAAAGAGGTCGGCCGGCGCCACCAGCCACAGGGTGCGCTCCACCCACACCGATCCGCCCAGCACCTGCACCAGCTCGCAAGGCGGCTGCAGCAGATAGTGCGCCAGCATGCCCAGGCCCAGTCCGGCGCGCACGGCCTCGAATTGCGCCTGCATGCCGGTGGCGGCGAAGCGGCGCTGCGGGGCCAGCCCCAGCTCGTCCAGGTAGCGCAGCGAGTCCGACAGCAGGTAGTCCTGCACGTAGTCCACGTAGCGGTGCGCGGCCAGGTCGTCGCGGCTGACGATCGGCGCGTGGGCTTCCAGGTAGGCCGGCGCCGCGCACAGCACGTAGCGCAGCGTGGCCAGACGGGTGACGAAGTAGCGCCCGCTGCTCGGAGGATCGACGCTCACCGCGAGGTCCACCTCGCGCGAGGCCAGGCTGGGGGTGCGCGGCAGCAGCAGCAGTTCCACCTGCAACTCGGGGTGCGCCTGCAGCAGGCTGGGCAGGCGCGGGGTGATGATGCGCGAGCCCAGCACTTCGGGCGCGCCCAGGCGCACCACGCCGCTGGCCTCGGCGGCGGCGCCCAGGTCTTCGAGCGCGGCCAGCGCAGCGCTTTCCATCGCCTCGGCGTGCGGCAGCAACTGCTGGCCGGCGGGGGTGAGCGCCCAGCCCTGGCGGCCGCGCTCGAAGAGCGGCTGGCCCACCAGCAGCTCGAGGCGCTGCAGGCGCCGGGCCACGGTGGTGTGTTCGACCCGCAGCCGGCGCGCGGCGGCGGCATGACTGCCGGCGCGGGCGAGCTCGAGGAAGTAGCGCAGGTCGGACCAGTCGGCCAGCGTGGCGGGCGAGGCGGCGCTCCGGGCGGGGGCTAGGCGAGTGTCCATGCTGTGCATTCTTGCACCGCGAGGCCTTCGTCCTGCACTAGCCGGTGCGCCAGGCATGGTGATAGCGTGTTTGCGTGGTGCCTTTGCGCACCCCTCAGACCAAGAACTACAGGCGCCCGACGCCACGGAGGAGACATGAAACAAGCTGCTGCGCCCGCGCGCCTGCGCGCACCCTTGAGCCTGATGGCCCTGGCCCTGCTCGCCGCTTGCGGCGGCGGCGACGATGGCGGCGGGCTCCCGATCACGCTCAACGAGCGCCCCACTTGGCTGGGCACGATCTCGACCGCGAGCTACGACGGCACCACCAACGACCTGCTCACCGCCGGCCTGGGCAAGACGGGGCTCGCCGCCGCCGCGCCCGCCGTGACCGACGCGAACGACCCGGCGCAACTGCGCCGGCTGGCGATCCACACCAACTACCGCGCCATCGTGGACATCACCGCCAACGGCGGCTACGGCACCCTCTACGGCCCCAACGTGACGAGCGACGGCCAGGTCACCACCGGCGAAGGCCGGATCGCCGGCATCGAATACATCGCCTACGCCGACGACGGCACGGGCAAGCAGAACGTGACGCTGATGGTGCAGGTGCCCAGCAATTTCAACCCGGCGGCGGGCTGCATCGTCAGCGCCACCTCGAGCGGTTCGCGCGGGGTCTACGGCGCGATCGGCTCGGCGGGTGAGTGGGGCCTCAAGCGCGGCTGCGCGGTGGCCTACGCCGACAAGGGCAGCGGCAACGGGGTGCACGACCTGGCGGCCAACACCGTGAACCTGCTGCGCGGCGAGCGGGCCGCCGCCAGCACCGCCGGGCGCAACTCGAACTTCACCGCCGACGTGTCGACCGCCGATCTGGCCACCTTCAACGGCGCCTGGCCCAACCGCGTCGCGGTCAAGCATGCCCATTCGCAGCAGAACCCCGAGAAGGACTGGGGCCGCGACACGCTGCGCGCGATCGAGTTCGCCTTCTACGTGCTCAACGAGACCTACGCGCCGCTCACGCCCCTGGGCCAGCGCACCAGGACGGTGATCCCGGGCAACACCACGGTGATCGCCTCCTCGGTGTCGAACGGTGCGGGCGCGGCCCTGGCGGCCGCCGAGCAGGACAGCACGGGCCTGATCGACGGGGTCGCGGTGACCGAGCCGAACGTTGCCGTGGCACAGCAAAGCGCACTGACCATCCGCCGCGGCAGCCTGATCTACACCGACGGCTCCAAGCCGCTCTACGACTACTTCACCTACGCCAACCTGATGCAGCCCTGCGCGGCGCTGTCGGCGGCGGCGGTGGGCTCGCCCTTTGCGTTCACCGGCTTCAACGCCACCGCGGGGACCAACCGCTGCACCGCGCTCGCGGCCGCCGGACTGATCAGCGGCGCGACGCTCGCCGAGCGCGCCGCCGATGCGATGAACAAGCTCTACGCCTACGGCTGGGAGCCCGACACCGCGCTGCTGCAAGCCTCGCACTACCAGTTCGCGACGCCGGCGATCGCGATGACCTACGCCAACAGCTATGGCCGCTTCAGCGTGCTCGACAACCTGTGCGGCCTGAGCTTTGCGTTTACGGGGGCCACGGGGGGCGTCATTCCCGCGACGGCGGCGCTGGCGACGATCTTCGGCACCGGCAATGGCGTGCCGCCGAGCGCCGGCATCAACATCGTCAACAACCTCTCGGTGGGCGGGCCGGTGAACAGCGTGGTCTCGGTGTCGCAGTCCACCGGAGTCACCGACTTCAACGTCGACGCGGCGCTGTGCCAGCGCGCCCTGTGGGTGTCGAACTCGCCCAACGCGCTGCGCGTGCGCAATGGCGTGAACGAGACCCTGCGCAGCGCCAACCTGCGCGGCAAGCCGGCGATCATCGTGCACGGCCGCAACGACACCCTGGTGCCGGTGAACTTCAGCTCGCGCCCCTACTTCGCGCGCAACCAGGTGGTGGAGGGCGGCGCGAGCCGGCTGTCGTACATCGAGGTGACCAACGCCCAGCACTTCGACTCGTTCCTGAGTCTGGCCGGCTACGACAACCGCTTCATCCCGCTGCACGTGTACTTCAACCGCGCGATGGACGCGATGTGGGCCACGCTGCGCAGCGGCACGGCCTTGCCGCCCTCGCAGGTGGTGCGCACCACGCCGCGCGGCGGCACAGCCGGGGCGGCGCCGGCGATCACCGCGGCCAACGTGCCGGCGATCGCGGCCGCGCCGGCCGCGTCCGACCGCATCAGCTTCGGCGGCGGCGTGCTGGTCGTGCCTGACTGAGCGGGCACGGGACCCCGCGGCCGCAGGGCCGGGGCCGGAGCGGCGTGAGCCGCCCGGCCCTTTTCTTTGGATCTAGGGCGGCCGGCCGGGGTCTTGCCGCGTCCCCGGTCCTGGGGCCGGCGCCAATCGACCCCGGCCCGCCGCCAGTCGACCGACGCCAGGGCTGGGCGGCGCCCGCCCTCGGCTAGGATGCGCCCGGTCCGCCCCCACTTCCGACCGACATGACCGACCCCCAAGCGCCCGGCCCCGGGACCTCCTCGCTCGCCAAGCTGTCGATCGACCGGGGCGCGCCCGGCGCGCAGCGTCCCCTGGCTCGCCGCAAGCCGCTGTGGCGGCGCTGGTGGCTGTGGCTGATCGTGCTCGTGGTCGCCGGTGCCGCGGCCCTGGCGCTGCGTGCGCGCAGCGCGCCGGCCGAGGTCGAGATCGTCAGCGTGGCGGCGGCCTATCCCTCGGCAACGGTGGCCACGCTCAACGCCACCGGGCGCGTGGTGGCGGCGCGGCGGGCCTCGGTCTCGTCCAAGGCCACCGGCCGGCTGGAGTGGCTGGGCGTGCAGGAAGGCCAGCGGGTCAAGGAGGGCGAGGTGATCGCGCGGCTCGAGAACCGCGACGTGGCGGCGCAACTCGAGCAGGCTCGCGCCGGCGTGCTCGCGGCGCGCGGCAACCTGGCGCAGGGCGAGGCCGAGCTCGAGGACGCCCTGGCCAACTTCAAGCGCAGCCAGGATCTGGCGGCCAAGAATTTTCTGTCGGGCGCGGCGCTCGAGACCGCCGAGACCCGCGCCAACCGGGCGCGCGCCTCGATCGCCAGCCTCAAGGCCCAGGTGGCGGTGGCCGAAGCCAACGCGCGCGTGGCCCAGGTGGCCTATGAGCAGACCCTGATCAAGGCACCGTTCACCGGCCTGGTGCTCACCAAGAGCGCCAACGTGGGCGACATCGTCACGCCCTTCTCGTCGGCCGCCGGCACCACCGGTGCGGTGGTGACCATGGCCGACATGGACACCCTCGAGGTCGAGGTGGACGTGTCGGAGGCTTCGATCGCCAAGGTCAGCCCGGGCCAGCCGGTGGAGATCCAGCTCGACGCCTACCCCGAGCTGCGTCTGGTCGGCAAGGTCAGCCGCATCGTGCCGACGGTGGATCGCGCCAAGGCCACGCTGCTGGTGAAGGTGGCGTTCGTCGAGCGCGACGAGCGCGTGCTGCCGGACATGAGCGCCAAGGCCGCCTTCCTGTCGCGCGAGCTCAAGCCCGAGGAACGCAAGCCGGTGCCGGCGCTGCGCGCCGAGGCGATCGTCAAGCGCGAGGGCCAGGAGGTGGTCTTCGTGGTGGGCAAGGACGGCACGGTGAGCCTCAAGCCCGTGAAGGCGGGCGACAAGGTGGGCGATCTGGTGCGCGTCGAGGGGCTGGCGCCGGGCGAGCGCGTGGTGCTCGCGCCCAGGGAGGAGCTGCGCGCCGGCCGCGCCGTGGTGGCGGTGAAGAAATGAGCGAAGTGCTGGTGGCGATCCGCCACGTGAGCAAGAGCTACCACCGCGGCAACCAGGTCGTGCCGGTGCTCGAGGACATCAACCTCGAGATCGCGCGCGGCGACTTCGTGGCCCTGATGGGTCCCTCGGGTTCGGGCAAGAGCACGCTGCTCAACCTGATCGCGGGCATCGACAAGCCCGACACGGGCGAGATCGTGATCGAGGGCACGGACATCACGCGCCTGACCGAGACGGAGCTCGCCGACTGGCGCGCCACCCACGTGGGCTTCATCTTCCAGTTCTACAACCTGATGCCCGTGCTCACCGCCTACGAGAACGTGGAGCTGCCGCTGATGCTCACCGCGCTGTCGCGCGCCGAGCGGCGCGAGCGCGTGCAGATCGCCCTGGGGCTGGTGGGTTTGACCGACCGCCAGAAGCACTACCCGAACGAGCTCTCGGGCGGGCAGCAGCAGCGCGTGGCGATCGCCCGCGCGGTGGTCTCGGATCCCACCATCCTGATCTGCGACGAGCCCACCGGCGACCTCGACCGCCAGAGCGCGGCCGACGTGCTGGCGATGCTGCGGCGGCTCAACCAGGATCTGGGCAAGACGATCGCCATGGTCACCCACGATCCGCGCGCGGGCGAAGCGGCACGGCGCATGACCTTCCTCGACAAGGGCCAGCTCACCGACGCCTCGCCCTTCGCGATGCATTGAGCGTGTTCTTCGCGAAGCTCATCTTCAAGAACGTGTTCCGCGCGCGGCTGCGCTCGGGGCTGACCATTCTCGGCCTGGTGATCGCGGTGCTGGCCTTCGGCCTGCTGCAGACGGTGGTGCGCGCCTGGTATGCCGGTGCCGACGCGTCGAGCGCGACGCGGCTGATCACCCGCAACGCGATCTCCCTGACCTTCGTGATGCCGGTGTACTACCGCGAGAAGATCCGCGCCGTGCCCGGAGTGACGGGCGTGGCGCTGTCGAACTGGTTCGGGGGCGTGTGGAAGGACCCGAAGAACTTCTTCGCCAACTTCGCAGTCGATGCCCCCGCCTTCTTCCCCCTTTATCCGGAGTTCGTGTTCAAGCCCGAGGAGTACGCCGATTTCCTGCGCGACCGCAAGGGCGCGGCGGTCGGCCGCCAGCTCGCCGAGCTGTATGGCTTCAAGGTGGGCGACCGCATCCCCCTGCGCAGCGGGATCTACCCCGGCGAGTGGGAGTTCACCGTGCGTGCGATCTACGACGGCCGCGACGACACCACCATCACGCGCCAGATGTACTTCCACTACGACTACCTGAACGAGCAGATCAAGAAGGTCTTCCCGCGGCGTGCCGACCAGACCGGGGTGTTCGTGATCGGCATCGCCGACGGCTCGCAGGCGGCCGAGGTCTCGCGGGTGATCGATGCCGAGTTCAAGAACTCCCTGGCCGAGACCCTGACCGAGACCGAGAAGGCCTTTTCGCTTGGCTTCGTCGCCATGGTGGAGACCATCGTGCAGGCGATCCGCGGAGTGAGCTACGTGGTGATCCTGATCATCATGGCGGTGGCGGCCAACACCATGGCGATGACGGCGCGCGAACGCATGAGCGAGTACGCCACGCTCAAGGCCCTGGGCTTCAAGCCCGGCATGGTCGGCGGGCTGATCATCGGCGAGGCTTTTGCGCTGGCCATGATCGGCGCCGGCATCGGCATGCTGCTCACCACCCCCGTGGTGCGCGCCTTCCACGCCGCCACGACCAACGTGTTCGCCAAGATGCCGCTGGTGCCCGAGACCTTCTGGCTGCAGGCCGCGTGTGCGGTGGTCGTGGGGCTGGTGGCGGGCCTGGTGCCGGCGGTGCGCGCGATGCGCATGCCCATCGTGGACGGGCTGCGGCATGTGGCCTAAAGGACTGCCCCACCCCCGAAGCGCCTGCGGCGCCTCCCCCTCGAGGGGGCGCCACCAGCGGCCCGGCGAAGCCGGATCCGCGGTGGCCCTCGGCGGGGGCGGCCGCGCGGGCGGCGCCGGGAAAAGGGCTGGAGGCGCACGATGAAGATCCCCTTCAGTTACGTCGCCAGGAACCTGTGGTTCCGCAAGCTGACCACGCTGCTCACCGCCAGCGGCATGGCCCTGGTCGTATTCGTGTTCGCGGCGGTGCTGATGCTCGACGCGGGGCTCAAGTCCACGCTGGTGTCCACCGGCGCGCCCGACAACGTGGTGGTGATCCGCCAGGGCTCCGAGACCGAGGTGCAAAGCGGCCTGCTGCGCGACCAGGCGAGCCTGGTCGAGACCGCGCCCGAGGTGGCGCGCGCCCCCGACGGGGCGAGCTCGGCCTCGAAGGAGGTGGTGGTGCTCAACTCGCTGCCCAAGCGCGAGGACCCCACCAAGCGCAGCAACGTGGTGGTGCGCGGGCTCTCGCCCAAGGGCCTGGCGCTGCGGCCGCAGGTGAAGATCGTGGAGGGCCGGATGTTCCGGTCCGGGTCGAACGAGATCGTGGTGGGGGCCTCGGTGGCACGGCAATTTGCGGGCGTCGAGGTGGGCCAGCAACTGTCCTTCGCGGGCCGGCAGTGGACCGTGGTGGGGGTGAGCGACGCGGGCAAGACCGCCTTCGACTCCGAGATCTGGGGCGACGTGGACCAGCTCATGCAGGCCTTCCGGCGAGGCGCCTACTCGTCGATGATCGCGCGGCTCAACCGTCCCGAGGATTTCGACGCGCTGCGCGCGCGCCTCGACGAGGATCCGAGGCTGAAGGTCACGGTCAAGCGCGAGCGCCAGTTCTACGAGGATCAAAGCCGCGCCTTGTCGAACTTCATCACCCTGCTGGGCATGGCGCTGTCGGTGATCTTCTCGCTCGGGGCGATGATCGGCGCGGCGATCACCATGTACGCGGCGGTCGCCACCCGCACCGCCGAGATCGGCACGCTGCGGGCGCTGGGATTCCGGCGCGCCTCGGTGCTGGTGGCCTTCCTCACCGAAAGCCTGCTGCTGGCGGTGGTGGGCGGGCTGGCGGGGCTCGGGGCGGCGAGCTTCCTCACCGCGATCACCATCTCGACCACCAACTTCCAGTCCTTCTCGGAGCTCGCGTTCAGCTTCCAGCTCACGCCGCGCATCGTCGTGCAGTCGCTCGCCTTCGCGCTGCTGATGGGCTTGGTGGGCGGCTTCCTGCCGGCGATCAAGGCGAGCCGCATGAAGATCGTCGATGCGCTGCGGGCGGACTGAGCGCGCCGCCGCGCCGCGCTTGACCACGTCCGGCCGCCCTGCCTGCGCACGCCGCGGCGGTGTGCACAGCGGCGAAGGCGGGGTAGCATCCGACGCGCCCCGCAGCATTGCATCGGCACTCGAGACCGACACAGGAGACAAGGAATGAAGAAGCTCATCACCGCGGCCGCGTTCGCCGTGGGCGCCCTCGTCGCGGGCCAGGCCGCGGCGTTCGACACCGTGAAGATCATGATCCCCGCCAACCCTGGCGGCGGCTTCGACCAGACCGGCCGCAACCTGGGCGCCGCGATGCAGGCCGCCGGCGTGGCCAAGACCGTCACCTTCGAGAACAAGGGGGGCAGCGGCGGCGTGATCGGCCTGGCGCAGTTCGTCAACAACGACAAGGGCGCGCCCAACGCGCTGATCGTCATGGGCGCGGTCATGGTCGGCGCGATCGAGACCAACCGGCCGCCTATCACCCTCAAGAACGCCACGCCGATCGCCCGCCTGTTCGGCGACGCGATGGTGGTGGTGGTGCCGGCGAGCTCGAAGATCACCTCGATGAAGGAGCTGGTGGCCCAGCTCAAGGCCAACCCCGGCTCGGTGAGCTGGAGCGGCGGCTCGCGCGGCTCGATCGACCACATCCTGGCCGCGCTGATCGCCAAGGAGTCGGGGGTCGATCCGACCAAGGTCAACTACATCCCCTCGGCCGGCGGCGGCGAGTCGGCCGCGGCGATCATCGGCGGGCAGGTCACCGCCGGGCTGGCGGGCTACTCGGAGTTCGCCCAGCACATCAAGAGCGGCAAGATGCGCGCGCTGGCGGTGAGTTCCTCGGCCAAGCTGCCGGGCGAGGCCACGGCCACGCTCAAGGAGCAGGGCATCAACATCGAGATCTACAACTGGCGCGGGGTCTACGGTGCGCCGGGCATCACCGAGGCGCAGCAGAAGGCCCTGATCGACGCCGTGGTCGCGGCCACCAACACGCCCGCATGGAAGGGCGCGCTCGAGAAGAACGACTGGACGCCGCTGGTGCTCACCGGCGCCGACTTCGGCAAGTTCGTCGACGCCGAGAGCGCCCGTCTGGGTGCGCTGCTCAAGGAAGTGGGCATCGCCAAGTAGCGGGACTTCGACCGCGTTCGGGCAGAGGGGAGCGCGCAGACGCTCCTGTCCCGGGCGGGAGGCCACGCGCGCCGCGCGGCGCGCACGGGAGGCGGCGTGGATCTGGCAACGACGGACCGCAAGGTGCAGGCCGCCATCGGCCTGGGCTTCATCGTGGCCGCGGTGGCCATGGCCGGCCAGACCTTCCTGGTCGATGCCGAGGCCGGCTACGCGGGCATCGGGCCGCGCTTCTTTCCCTTCGCGATCGCCGCAGGCCTGGGCCTGTGTGGGCTCGGGCTGATCCTGGAGGCGCTGACCGGGGGCTACCGCAACCTGGAAGGCGCGCCCTCGGGCATGAAGCTCGATCGCGCGGCCAGGCAGGGCCTGGGCTGGATCGTCGGCGGCCTGGTCTTTCAGCTGCTGACCATTCCCTACATCGGCTTCGTGCCCACCAGTGCGGTGCTCTTTACCTGCGTGGCGCGTGCCTTCGGGGCGCGCAGCCTGTGGCGCAGCGCGGCGATCGGTGCGCTGATGGCGCTGACCATCTGGGCGATCTTCACGCAACTGCTGGGCGTGAGCCTGCAGGGCTTCCTGCGCAGCTAGGAGGACGCGATGGAAGGCCTGAGCGCACTGATGGAGGGCTTCGCCGCAGCGGTGACGCCCATGAACCTGCTGTGGGCCTTCGTGGGCGCCACGATCGGCACGGCGATCGGGGTGCTGCCGGGCATCGGGCCGGCGCTGACCATCGCCATGCTGCTGCCCGTGACCGCGAAGATCGAGCCGACCGGCGCGCTGATCATGTTCGCCGGGGTGTACTACGGCGCGATGTTCGGCGGCTCGACCACCTCGATCTTGCTCAACACGCCGGGCGAGTCTGCCTCGCTGGTCACGGCGCTGGAGGGCAACGCCATGGCCAAGCGCGGTCAGGCGGCCGCAGCGCTGGCCACTGCGGCCATCGGCTCGTTCCTGGCCGGCACGGTGGCCACCCTGCTGTTGTCGCTGTTCGCGCCCTACCTGGTGGACGTGGCGCTGAAGTTCGGACCGGCGGAGTACTTCGCGATCATGGTGCTGGCCTTCACCACCGTGTCGGCGCTGATGGGCAAGTCGGCGCTGCGCGGCATGACCAGCCTGTTTGCCGGGCTGGCGGTGGGCATGGTGGGCATCGAAGCCACCACCGGCCAGGCGCGCTTCACCGTGGGGCTCATGGAGCTGACCGACGGCATCGACGTGGTGCTGGTGGCGGTGGGGCTCTTCGCGGTGGGCGAGGCGCTCTACAACGTGATCTACGAGCGCGAGGGCAGCGCCGTGGTGCAAAAGCTCAAGGGCTCGATGTTGATGACCCGCGAGCAGTGGGCGAGGTCCTGGAAGCCGTGGTTGCGCGGCACCTTGATCGGCTTTCCGTTCGGCTCGATTCCGGCGGGTGGGGCCGAGATCCCGACCTTCCTGTCCTACTCGCTCGAGAAGAAGCTTTCGAAGCATCCCGAGGAGTTCGGCAAGGGCGCGATCGAGGGCGTGGCCGGCCCGGAGGCGACCAACAACGCCGCCGCCACCGGCACCCTGGTGCCGCTGCTGACGCTCGGGATTCCAACCACGGCCACCGCGGCGATGCTGCTCGCGGCCTTCCAGAACTACAACCTGCAGCCCGGGCCGCTGCTGTTCGAGATGAACCCGGCGCTGGTGTGGGGCCTGATCGCCAGCCTGTACATCGGCAACCTGATGCTGCTGGTGCTGAACCTGCCGCTGGCGGGCGTGTGGGCGCGCCTGCTCGCGATCCCGCGGCCCATGCTGTACGCCGGCATCCTGGTGTTCGCGGCGCTGGGGGCCTACACGCTGCGGCAGTCGACCTTCGACCTGGCTCTGCTGCTGCTGATCGGGCTGCTCGGCGTGGCGATGCGGCGCTACGACTTTCCGACCGCGCCGGTGATCGTGGGGATGATCCTTGGCCCGCTGGCCGAGAAGAACTTCCGCAACGCGCTGTCGATCAGCCAGGGCGACTTCAGTGTGTTCGCCACGCGGCCGATCGCCGCCACCATCCTGGTCATCGCGCTGGCCGTGGTGCTGGTGCCGCGGCTGACCCGGGTGCGGTTTGGCCACGCTGACGATTGAAGGGCGCCACCGGCGCGGCAATGTGACCCAACTCACACTGCCACAAGCCGCGCAAGGCGCGCCGCCCATCCAAGTGCCCGAAGCGGGGTGAACGCTGGTCAGCCAGGGTTCGGGTCGGCTAGCTTGGCGCCGCAGTCGATAAGGGCTGATGGATTTCGATAGACCGCCGCTACTCCTGCCGTACCTGTCGCGCAGTTCCCACCGAAAGCCTGCAGCACATCGCACGCGCGCCGCGGGCGCCTCCCGCGCCAATCAGTTCGAGGTCACATCAATGCCGACGGGTATCGTGAAGTGGTTCAACGAAACCAAGGGTTTCGGGTTTATCAAACCGGATGACGGGGGCGCCGATCTTTTCGCCCACTACTCTGGTATCAAGTCCAAGGGCTTCCGTACGCTCAAGGAAAACCAGCGCGTGGAGTATCAGGTGCAGCAGGGACAAAAAGGCCCCCAGGCGGTCGAGATCGTTCCGCTCGACTGAGGTCCTTGCCGCGCAAAGCCCGGGCCCGCCCTGCGCGGGCCATTGTTTTTTGTGCGGCGCACCCTTGCCCGAGTCGGCAAGCTTGGGGCGCCGCCGCGTTGGCCACGTGGCCGAGGGTATGATTCGGACCCCATTTGGCGCCGAGGGCAGCGGCCACCAGCCACGCCCCGCCGCCGCCGCCAGACGCGGTTGTCACCCCGGCCCGCCCGGGCCCAGGAAACAGCGCCGCCCGCCGCCCGGTCGAGGCGAGCGCGATCGAGGAGGCTCTTGAATGAGCGCAGTGCCTACGGAACCGGCTCTCAACGTTCCGCCCTATGTTCGCCACCGCAAGCTGATCGAGTGGGTGGGCGAGATCGCGCGCCTGACGCAGCCGGACCAGATCGTGTGGTGTGACGGGTCGCGCGAGGAGTACGACCGCTTGTGCCAGCAGATGGTCGATGCCGGCACCTTCCGGCGCCTGAACCCGGCCAAGCGCCCCGACTCCTATCTGTGCCTGTCCGACCCGTCCGACGTGGCGCGCGTCGAGGACCGGACCTTCATCTGCTCCGACACCAAGGAAGAGGCGGGGCCGACCAACAACTGGATGGCGCCGGCCGAGATGCGCGGCATCCTGGGGGGTTTGTTCAAGGGTTGCATGCGCGGCCGCACGATGTACGTGGTGCCGTTCTCGATGGGCCCCATCGGCAGCCCGATCGCGCACATCGGCGTGGAGCTGTCGGACAGCCCCTATGTGGTGGTCAACATGCGCATCATGACCCGCATGGGCCGTGCGGTGTTCGACGTGCTGGGCGATGACGGGGCCTTCGTGCCCTGCGTGCACTCGGTGGGCAAGCCGCTCGCAAAGGGCGAGGCCGACGTCGCCTGGCCGTGCAATCCGACCAAGTACATCGTGCACTTCCCCAGGTCGCGCGAGATCTGGAGCTTTGGCTCGGGCTACGGGGGCAATGCGCTGCTGGGCAAGAAGTGCTTCGCGCTGCGCATCGCATCGACCATGGGCCGGGACCAGGGCTGGCTGGCCGAACACATGCTGATCCTCGCGGTCACGACCCCCGAAGGCAGGAAGTACCACGTGGCCGCGGCGTTCCCGTCGGCCTGTGGCAAGACCAACTTCGCGATGCTGATTCCGCCCGCCGCGTTCAACGGCTGGAAGGTCACGACGGTCGGCGAGGACATCGCCTGGATCAAGCCGCACAAGGATGGGCGTCTGTACGCGATCAACCCCGAGGCGGGCTGCTTCGGCGTGGCGCCGGGCACCTCGCACAAGACCAACCACAACGCGATGGCGATGCTGCACAGCGACGTCATCTACACCAACGTCGCGCTGACCGACGATGGCGACGTGTGGTGGGAGGGCATGGGGGAGCCGCCCGCGCATCTGACGGACTGGCAGGGCAAGGACTGGACGCCGGACTGCGGCCGCAAGGCGGCGCACCCGAACGCCCGCTTCACGGTGGCCGCGAGCCAGTGCCCCTCGATCGACCCCGATTGGGAGGACCCGGACGGCGTGCCGATCGACGCCTTTGTATTCGGCGGTCGGCGCTCGACCACCGTGCCCCTGGTGACCGAGGCGCGCGACTGGACCGAGGGCGTCTACATGGCGGCCACCATGGGCTCCGAGACCACGGCCGCGGCCGCCGGTGCGCAAGGCGTGCTGCGCCGCGACCCGTTCGCCATGCTGCCTTTCTGCGGCTACAACATGGCCGAGCACTTTGCCCACTGGCTCGAACTCGGCGCGAAGCTCGAGGCGGCCGGCACGCCGCTTCCCAAGATCTTTTGCGTCAACTGGTTCCGCACCGACGCCAATGGCAAGTTCGTCTGGCCCGGCTTCGGCGAGAACATGCGCGTGCTCGAGTGGATGATCGAGCGCATCGAGAACCGCGGCGCGGGTAGCGAGCACGTGTTCGGTGTCAGTCCGCGCTATGAGGATCTGAACTGGACGGGGCTGGACTTCGGTCCGCAGCAGTTCCAGGCGGTGAGCGCAGTCGACCGGCAGGAGTGGGACAAGGAACTGGCCTTGCACGGCGAGTTCTTCCAGACGCTCGCGCACGGGCTGCCCGCGGCGCTGCAGGAGACTCGCGAGCGCATGCGTTCGCGGCTCGGCGGCTGAGTCGCCGAAGCAGCAAAAAGGGGCCGCGCAAGCGGCCCCTTCTCTTTGGGAGGTGGCGGACGGGCGCCTGCGCCTAGGCGCGGGTGCAAAGGCCGTCGAAGCAGGCGCGCAGCATCAGTTCGATCACCTCGTCGTCGGTGTGCTGCCCCGACAGCCGCATGAAGTCCAGCACCGGGTCGCAGGTGCGGGCGAAGACCGTGTACAGCACGAACTCCGGCGGCAGGCCCGGCTCCACCGCGCGCTTGCGTTGCGCCTCGTCGATCCACGCGCCCATCTTGTCGCTGACCTCCATCAGGCGGTCCATGTAGCGCTTGTCGTGCGCCAGCGCCTCGCGCAGGCTCGATCGCGTGGAGGGCAGCAGCGGCATGCGGCCCGCGATGCGCAGGCCGAGCGCCCAGCGCAGCACCGCCCGGAGCTTGGCCAGGGGAGCCGCCGCGGGCGGCTGGGCGGCGATCACGGCGAGCGTCTCGTCGAGCAGGCGCACCAGGGCGGCGGCCGCGAGCGCGTCCTTCGACGGGAAGTGCTTGTACAGGCTGGCCTTGGACATGCCGACGTAGGAGGCAACCTCGTCGACCGTCATCAGGTCGAAGCCCTTTTCGGCGAGCAGGGCATTGACCGCGACGAGGATGGCGTCCTCGCGCAGGCGGGCGGTCTGATCCTTGATCGAGAGCCGGGGCGCAGTGGGCATGCGAGGGATAGTACTAGCTAGTCGCCAGGGTGACCAATCGGTTTATTCTCTGGGCGCAAGAAAACCGTACGGTTTTGTGCAAACCGGCCAGCCAGATCGCGGCCCTGTCCCAACCGACCTGCTTCTACGTCTGGCGCGACCACGCGCCTGGGAGGATTCAGATGCTCAAGTCTATGCTCTCCGGTCGCCGCACCGTGCTCGCGGCGGCTGCGGCGGCCGCGCTGCTCGCCGCCTGCGGCTCCGACGGCGGCGACGCCACGCCCGCGACCACCTTGCAGGCCGTGCATGCGTCGGCCGATGCACCGGCGGTCGACATCCTGGTCAACGGCACGCGCGTGGCCAGCGGTCTCGCATTCGAGAAGGCCACTGCCGGGTTGCCCGTGCTGTCGGGACCGACGCGGCTGCAGGTGAATCCGGCCAACAGTGCCACCAGCGCGCTCGATCTGGGCGTCGTGCTCCCGCCTGGCCGCTTCACCTCGGCGGTGGTGGTGGGGTCGGTCGCTGCGGGCACGCCCGCGGCCCAGGCCCTGTCGGGCGTGATCGTGGAGGACCCGGGCAACGCGCCGGCGGCAGGCAACGTGAAACTGCGCGTTCTTCATGGCGCGCCCGCGGTGCCCGCGGTGGACATCTATGTGTCCGCGCCGACCGCCGCGCTGCCGGCTCAGCCGACGATCCCCGGCCTGGCCTACAAGAGCGTCGCGCCGGCCTCGGGCACCAACGCGCTCGAGGTGACCAGTGGCAGCTATCGGATCCGCGCTACTGCGGCCGGGCAGCGCGGCACGATCGCCTTCGACTCCGGGGCGGTCAGCCTGCCTGCGGGCGGCGACCTGCTGATCGTGGCTGTGCCCGCAACCGGCAGCCTGTCTCCGGTGAAACTGCTGGTGGTCGCGCGCGACGGATCGAGCTTCGTGATCGGAGACAACCAGGCTGCGCTGCGAGTGGGGCACTTCTCGCCCACCGTGCCCGCGGTTGACGTGTTCCTCAAGGCGCCGGGTGAGGCCAACTCCGCCGCCAACCGGGTGCTCGCGGGCGTGGTGTTCCCGCAAGACTCCGGCTTCCTCAACGTGCCGGCAGGAACCTACGACGCGTCTGTGGCGCTGGCGGGTTCGCTGACCGGAGTGCTCAACCTCAACGGCGCCAGTCTTGCGAAGGGCACGAGCACGAGCGTGTTCGCGATCGGCCTGCTGGCTGGCACGGGCGCGCAGGCACTGCAACTCAAGGCCTTCGCGGACGACCGCACGCCGGTGGCGGGCAAGGCGAAGGTGCGAGTGATGCACCTGTCGCCCGATGCGCCGGCGGTCGACGTGGTGGCGCTTTCGGGGGGCGCGATCGCGGCCCGCGTGGTCACCAACCTCGCGTATCCGAACGCGACCCAGACCTCGCTGCAACTCGACCCGGGCACCTACACCCTGGCGGTGGTTCCCACGGGGGCGAGTGCGCCGGTCTTGCCGACCGCTGCGGGCGTTGCCGTGACCCTCGCCGCGGGTGAGGTGGTGACGATTGCCGCGGTGGGCTGCCTGAGCACGACGGGCGCCTGCGCCGGTGGCGCGCCGTTCCAGTTCAAGCGGATGTCCGACAGGTAAGCAGCGCTTGCAGGTTCAGCCACAGGGGGCCTTCGGGCCCCTTGTGCATTGTTGCAGGCTCGGCGCGCGCGCATTGGCTTGCGTGCACCGGGCCTTGCGTCGATACTGCCGTGCCCGATCCCTCCGGCCGGATGAGCCACACAGAACAGGGACGGCGCGCAGCATCGGGACTTCGGAGACAGCCCGCTTGGCTTTGCTCAACTACATCACGCAGGTGCAGTTCGACTTTGGCGCGCTCAAGCTGGTGCGCGCCGAGTGCGAGCGCATTGGCATCCGCCGGCCTCTGGTGTGCACCGATCGCGGCGTCGTGGCGGCGGGGCTGGCCGAGCGGCTGCTGGCGGCCCTGGGCGATCTGCCCGCCGCGCTCTACGACGGCACGCCCTCGAACCCCACGGAGTCGGCGGTCATGGCGGCGGTGGCGCTCTACCGGGAGCACCGCGCCGACGGCCTGATCGCCCTGGGAGGCGGCAGCCCGATCGACCTGGCCAAGGCAGTGGCGATCGCCGCCACGCATCCTGAGCCTCTGGCGCACTACGCCACGATCCACGGCGGCAGCCCGCGCATTGGCGCGCAGGCCGCGCCGCTGATCGCGATTCCCACCACTGCCGGCACGGGCAGCGAGGTGGCGCGCGGCGCGATCATCATCCTCGACGACGGGCGCAAGCTGGGCTTTCACTCCTGGCACCTGGTGCCGCGAGT
The DNA here is from genome assembly GCA_035454085.1 of Burkholderiaceae bacterium. Taxonomy (GTDB): domain Bacteria; phylum Pseudomonadota; class Gammaproteobacteria; order Burkholderiales; family Burkholderiaceae_F; genus DAOTEJ01. The sequence goes on from DAOTEJ010000008.1 coordinate 27,693, forward strand.
GGCGATCTGCGATCCCGAGTTGACGCTGGGTCTGCCGCCGGGGCTCACCGCCGCGACCGGCATGGACGCGATCGCGCATTGCATCGAGACCTACCTTTCGCGCGCCGTGAATCCGCCGGCCGACGCGATCGCGCTCGACGGGCTGCGGCGCGGGGTGACGCATATCGAACGCGCGGTGGCCGACGGCTCGGACCGCGCGGCGCGCTGGGCGATGATGAGCGCCTCGATGCAGGGGGCGATGGCGTTTCAGAAGGGGCTGGGGGCGGTGCACTCGCTTTCGCACGCGCTGGGCGAGTTGCGCCTGGGCGCGCAGGGCCGTGGCCCGCACCACGGCACGCTCAACGCCATGCTGCTGCCCGAGGTTGTGCGCTTCAACGAGGCCGCGGTGCCCGGTCGGGTGCGCGATGTGGCCGAGGTGTTCGGCGAGCGCGAGGGTGCCGGCCTGGCCGAGGCGCTGCGTCGCCTCAATGCACGCATCGGGCTGCCCACGGGCCTGGCGGCAATGGGCATCGAGCCGCGCCACCACGCAGTCGCGGCGGACCACGCGCTGCTCGACCACTGCCATGGGACCAATCCCCGCGTGGCCACGCGCGACGACTATCTGACGCTGCTCGAGGCCTCGGCATGAGCACCGAGATCATTCTGGAGACCCGGGGCCTGACCAAGGAGTTCAAGGGCTTCGTGGCCGTCAACGACGTGAACCTCAAGGTCACGCGCGGCTCGATTCACGCCCTGATCGGTCCCAATGGCGCGGGCAAGACCACCTGCTTCAACCTGCTCACCAAGTTCCTGCCGCCCACTCGCGGGCAGATCCTGTTCAATGGCGTGGACATCACCAAGCTGCAGGCGGAGGACATCGCGCGCCGCGGCATCGTGCGTTCGTTCCAGATCTCGTCGGTGTTTCCGCACCTCACCGTGCTCGAGAACGTGCGCGTCGCGCTGCAGCGCGCCACCGGCTGGTCGATGCAGTTCTGGCGCACCGAGCGCGTGCTCGACAAGCTCGACGCTCGCGTCATGGACCTGCTCGACCAGGTGGACCTGCGCGAGTTCGCCGACGCGGTGACGGTCGAGCTGCCGTACGGCCGCAAGCGCGCGCTCGAGATCGCCACCACGCTGGCCACCGAGCCCGACCTCATGCTGCTCGACGAGCCCACCCAGGGCATGGGGCACGAGGACGTGGCGCGGGTGACGGCCCTCATCAAGCGCGTCGCGGTGGGGCGCACGATCCTGATGGTCGAGCACAACATGGGCGTGGTGGCGGGGATCTCGGACCGCATCACGGTGCTGTCGCGTGGCGCCGTGTTGGCCGAGGGCAGCTACGCGGAGGTCTCGGCCAACCCCGCGGTCAAGGAGGCCTACATGGGCGCCGCCGAGGGCGAGCTCGAAGGCATCGGGCACTGAGGCGCGGATGAGCGAACCGGTCCTCCAGATTCGCGATCTGCACGCCTGGTACGGCGAGTCGCACGTCCTGCACGGCGTGAACCTCGAGGTGAACCGCGGCGAGGTGGTCACCCTGCTGGGCCGCAACGGCGCCGGACGCACGAGCACGCTGCGCGCCATTCTCGGGCTGACGGGGCGGCGGCGCGGATCGATCCGCGTGGCGGGCACCGAGACCATCGCGCTCCCGACCTACCGCATTGCGCACCTGGGCGTGGGCTACTGCCCCGAGGAGCGCGGCATCTACGCCAGCCTCAGTTGCGAAGAGAACCTGATGCTGCCGCCGCGCGTCGGCGAGGGCGGGATGAGCGTCGACGAGATCTACGCCATGTTTCCCAACCTGAGCGAGCGCGCCGCGAGCCCGGGCACGCGACTGTCGGGGGGCGAGCAGCAGATGCTGGCGGTGGCCCGCATCCTGCGCACCGGCGCGAATCTGCTGCTGCTCGACGAGATCTCCGAGGGCCTGGCGCCGGTGATCGTCAAGAAGCTCGCCGAGATGATCCGCACGCTGCGCCAGCGCGGCTACACGATCGTCATGGTCGAGCAGAACTTCCGCTTCGCCGCACCGTTGGCGGACCGCTTCTACGTGGTCGAGCACGGCTCCATCGTCGAAGCCTTCGGCGCGGCCGAGATGAAGCAAAAGGAAGGGCGGCTGCACGAGCTGCTCGGAGTTTGAGCGTCAAAACACACCAGAGGAGACAGACATGAAACTCAAGAAACTCGCGGCCGCCCTGGCCGCCTGCGGGCTGATGTTCGGCGCAGGCGCCGCCCAGGCCCAGAAGCTTTCCGGCGACAAGATCGTGATCGGCTTCATCACCGACATGTCCTCGCTGTATTCCGACATCGACGGCACGGGCGGGGTCGAGGCGATCCGGATGGCGATCGCCGACATGCAAAAGGAGTTCCCCGGCAAGAAGATCGAGCTCGTCTTCGCCGATCACCAGAACAAGGCCGACATCGCCTCGAGCAAGGTGCGCGAGTGGATCGACCAGGGTGGCGCGGATGTGATCATCGGCGGCACGAACTCGGCGGCGCAGCTGGCGGCAGCCAAGGTCGCCACCGAGAAAAAGCGCCCCATCCTCGTGGTGGGCGCGGCGACCTCGCGGCTCACGAACGAGGACTGCTCGCCCTACATCGTCCATTACGCCTACGACACGGTCGCGCTCGCCAACGGCACCGGGTCCGCGGTGGTCAAGGCGGGCGGCAAGTCGTGGTTCTTCCTGACGGCCGACTACGCCTTCGGGCATTCGCTCGAGAAGGACACGGCCGATGTGGTCAAGGCCAGCGGCGGCACGGTGGTGGGCGCGGTGCGGGCGCCGCTGAACGCGTCGGACTTCTCTTCCTTCCTGCTTCAGGCGCAGAACAGCAAGGCGCAGATCCTCGGCCTGGCCAACGCGGGCGGTGACACGATCAACTCGATCAAGGCCGCTAACGAGTTCGGCGTCACGAAGAACATGAAGCTGGCGGGCCTGCTGATGTTCATCAACGACATCCATAGCCTCGGGCTCAAGACCACGCAGGGCATGTACCTGACCGACGCCTGGTACTGGAACCTGAATGCGGAGTCCCGTGCCTGGGGGCGGCGCTTCTTCGAGAAGATGAAGCGCATGCCGTCGTTCCTCCAGGCGGGCGACTACTCGGCCGTCTCGCAGTACCTGCAGGCCGTCAAGACCGCGGGCACCGACGATGCCGACGCGGTCATGGCGCAGCTCAAGAAGCAGAAGATCAACGACATGTTCACCAAGGGGGGCGTGATCCGCGCCGACGGACGCATGGTCCACGACATGTACCTGATGCAGGTGAAGTCGCCGGCCGACTCGAAGGATCCGTGGGACTACTTCAACGTGGTCCAGACGATCCCTGGCGACCAGGCTTACTTGCCGCTGGCGCAGTCCAGGTGCGCGCTGGTGAAGAAGTGATCGTGGGGGTGGCGCGCGCAGGCCGGGGTGCTGCCCGGTCGCCAGGGGTTGGGGCGCGGCTCGTGCCCGCGACCTTGACGGGGCACGCGCAGGGATGAGCGAGCCCTTCGGCATCCCGCTGCCCGCGCTGCTGTCGCAGCTGCTGCTGGGCCTGGTGAACGGATCGTTCTACGCGATCCTTTCGCTGGGCCTGGCGGTGATCTTCGGCCTGCTCAACGTCATCAACTTCGCCCACGGCGCCATGTACATGATGGGCGCGATGGTGACCTGGATGGGCATGCAGTACTTCGGCGTCAACTACTGGGTCTCGCTCGCGCTGGCGCCCCTGGTGGTGGGCGCCTTCGGGGTGGTGGTGGAGCGGGTGCTGCTGCGCCCGCTCTACAAGCTCGACCATCTCTACGGCCTGTTGCTCACCTTCGGGCTGACGCTGCTCATCGAGGGCGTGTTCCGCTCCTTCTACGGCGTCTCGGGCCTGCAGTACAGCGCGCCCGAGCAGCTTACTGGCGCCACCAACCTCGGCTTCATGATCCTGCCCAACTACCGCGCCTGGGTCGTCGTGGCGTCCCTCGTGGTGTGCTTCGCCGTGTGGTACGTGATCGAGCGCACCAAGCTCGGCGCCTACCTGCGCGCGGGAACCGAGAACGCGCCGCTGACTGCCGCCTTCGGGGTCAACGTGCCGGTGCTGCGCACCTTTGCCTACGCGTTCGGCGTCGGGCTGGCGGGGCTCGCGGGCGTGCTTGCGGCGCCGATCTACCAGGTGCAGCCGCTGATGGGCAGCAACCTGATCATCGTGGTGTTCGCGGTCGTGGTGATCGGCGGGATGGGGTCGATCATGGGCTCGATCATCACCGGGCTGGCGCTGGGGGTGATCGAGGGCTTCACCAAGGTCTTCTATCCCGAGGCTTCGTCCACGGTGGTGTTCGTGATCATGGCCATCGTGCTGCTGCTGCGCCCGGCGGGTCTGTTCGGCAAGGAGAAGTGATGAAGCTCTCGGCCGACTTCCGCGTCTACCTCGTGCTGCTGGCTCTGCTGCTGGCGCTGCCGGCGCTGGGCGCCTATCCGGTGTTCGTGATGAAGGTGCTGTGCTTCGCGCTGTTCGCGTGCGCCTTCAATCTGCTGATCGGCTTCACCGGCTTGTTGTCCTTCGGGCATGCCGCCTTCTTCGGCGGCGCCGCCTACTTTGCCGGCCATGCGCTCAAGGTCTGGGGCCTGCCCACGCTTGGGGGCCTGGCCGTGGGCCTGGTGGCGGGCGGCGTGCTCGGCTTGGCGATGGGCTACCTCGCGATCCGCCGCAGCGGGATCTACTTTTCGATGATCACGCTCGCGCTCGCCCAGATGCTCTATTTCTTCTTCCTGCAGGCGCCCTTCACCGGCGGCGAGGACGGCTTGCAGAGCGTGCCTCGCGGGTCCGTTCTCGGCGTCGACCTGGCCAGCGACCTTGCGCTCTACTACTTCGTGGTCGTCATCTTCGTGCTCGCCTTTCTGGCGATCTACCGCATCGTGCACTCGCCCTTCGGGCAGGTGCTCAAGGCGATCCGCGAGAACGAGCCCCGGGCCACCTCGCTGGGATATTCGACGACTCGCTTCAAGTTGCTGGCCTTCGTGCTGTCGGCAGCACTGGCCGGACTGGCCGGCGCCACCAAGACCCTGGTGCTGGGTTTTGCCACGCTGACTGACGCGCACTGGAGCACTTCTGGCCTGGTGATCCTGATGGTGCTCGTCGGTGGCATGGGCACGATGCTCGGGCCCATCGTCGGAGCGGTGGTGATCGTGGCCCTCGAGAACAAGGTCGGCGACATCGGCACCTGGCTGGCGCGCATCACCGGGATCGAGTGGTTCCAGGGCCTGGGCGAGTCGGTCACCGTGGTCACCGGCCTCATCTTCGTGGTGTGCGTGCTGTCCTTCCGCCGCGGCATCGTCGGCGAGGCGCTCGCGCTGTGGCAGCGCCGGCGGCCGCCGGCGCGCGCGGGCTGAGCCAAGCGGCGCGCGCGCGACACGCGAGTACGGGACGCCGCGTCCGCTGGCGTCGCAAGCGTGACAAGATTTTCGAGCCTCCCGCGAGCGTCCGGTTCGCGGGGCCAGCCTGCGCACCCAGGGCGCCACCGCCGCGATGTCCATCGACGCCGACCTTGTCTTCAAGCGCACCGAGCCGGGTGCGCAAGAGGTCTATGAGAAGACCCGTTCTCTGAGCCAGGCCGAGCGGCTGGTCCTGATCCTGGTGGATGGGCGTCTTTCGGTGGCGGGGCTGTCCACGCGCCTGCCCAGCGTCGGCGCGGACCGCATCGAGGAAGCCCTCGAGCGCCTGGTGGAACTCGAACTGGTCGAAGCGCGCGGGCGGCGTGCCCCGGCTGTTGCCCCGAGGCCGGCTGCGCCGGTCGCGCCCGATCGCCTGGCCGTGGAAACGGCACTACAGGTGGTCGAGGCCGAACTGGCGCAGGCTGAAGCTGCGGCCAAAGCGGAGGTGGACACCGGAGCCGCGAATGTTCTCGCCGGCGATGACGTAAGCAAGCGCTCGCTTGATCCGGTCGCCGAAACCCGCGGGCGTCCTGTGCCGGAGCTCGTCCGGCCGACTGGCCTTGGGCTGCCGGGCGACTCGCTGGCGGCGCCGAGTACCGTCGTCACGCAGTTTGCGATCACCTCGGTGAACGTCCCGGATGCGCTTGATCTTCAAGAGGAGCGTGACAAGGCGGAGTGGGCCGACGCACTGGCGGCGAAGCATGGCGAGCGCCGCAGGCGCTGGCTCGGCAGGGGCGGGGTCGCCGCGGTTGCGGTCGCCGCGGTCGTGGTGCTGCTGGGTTTGTGGCAGCCGATGCCGCAAGCAACCACGCCGCAGGCGGTGGCGGCGCGGTTGACCGAAGCCTTGGGGCTGCCGGTCACGGTGCATTCAACCGACCTGGATCTTCTGCCCGCACCCCACCTGAACGTATCGGGCATCGAGGTGGCCGGCCGGACCCGCATCGAGGAGGTGCGCGTCGGGATCAACTGGTCCGAGGTATGGAACGGACTCAACAGCGGCGACTGGACCTGGGGCGAGGCTCGCGTCGCGCCCCTGGAGCTGAGTGCGCCGCAGGCGCTCGAGCTCGCGCAGGGGCTACTGCGCGCCGGGGACAGGTTGCCGGCCAAGGTGAGCACGGTGCGCTTCGAGTCGGTGCGCTTCCCGGGTTCCGCGCTGCTTCCGGGGCGTTATGAGGTCGTCGCGCGGCGTGGCGCGGACGGCCGCTTCGGTCGCTTGAGCATGAGCGAACTGGGGCTGGGGGAGGGCTCGGTGGAGATCGCCCTCGCGCCCGGGGAACCGCACACGCGATTCGACCTGGTGGCTGCGCGCTGGGCGCTGCCCTTCGGGCCGCGCGTGGCCTGGAACGAGATGCGCGCGAGCGGCACGCTGGAGCCCGACGCCGTCCGGGTGGCGGCCTATTCACTTGGCGGCTTCTACGGTGTGACGACCGGCACAGTCAGCGCGCAGCGGCAGGGCGCCGAATGGTTGGTCGCCGGGGTCGTGGAACCCACCAATCTCGACGTGGAGGCAATTCTCTCCATCTCCGGCGCCAAGCGGTCGGGCGCGGCTGCAGGCGATGGCGCGGCGCCGATCCAGGGCACTCTCACCGGACGCTGGCAGGCGGCCGGTCGGGGCAACAGCCTGGAGGCCGCCATCGCTGCAACCGCGCTCACCGGCCCGTTCCAGGTTCGCTGGGCCGCGCTGAACGGCGTCAACCTTGGTGCGGTGGCGGCCCAAGGAGAGAAGAAGGGCGGCGTGACGCGCTTTACCGAGTTTGGGGGCGTGCTGATCGCCGACCGCCACAACCTGACGTTCCAGGGCGTGGACGGGCGGGCCGG